>JBEKUO010000341.1:0-7844 GCA_049514955.1 Bryobacteraceae bacterium
CCAATCCAGCCAGTCTCGTTCCTCTTGGCTCATCGCAATACGTTCCATCCCTCCAGCCTCGCGGCTGTCAAGAGGAACGTTCTACTTTGCCCAAATAGGAATTTCTCACTTTGCCGCGACAGCACTTGAAACAGGACTTGCGAACCCCAAAACGAATGTGATATCTTCATCGAAACCTGGGGGCGCAGTCCCGAGGGCATGAGGGATTCCATCGAATGTTGCTTGCTCCGATCGTTTGGGTGCTTACCGTAGTCATCTGCTATTATTTTGCGGCCCAGGTCTGGTGGTTTCCGCCGGCAATCTCCCAGCACGGGCTGGCCTATGACGCCCAGTTCATGCGCACGCTGGTCATCACGGGAATCATTTTCTTTCTGGCGCAATTCGCGCTGGGCTGGGTCATCTTCCGCTATCGCGACAATGGCACGCGGGCGCACTACTCGCACGGCAACGACAAGTGGGAAACCATCTGGACCAGCGCCACGGCCATCCTGTTCGTGGGCCTCGTCTTGATGGGCACGCGCATCTGGGTCGCCGTGCACCTTTCCGAGCCGGACCCCAACGCCATCCCCATTGAGCTGATGGCCAAACAATTCGCCTTCTCCTTCCGCTATCCGGGGCCGGACGGCAAGTTTGGCAGCACGGACCTCAAGCTGGTGAACGACGCGGCCGGCAATCCCTTCGGGCTCGACGACAAAGATGCGGCCGGCAAGGACGATATCGTAAGCGCCTCGCTGAAGGTGCCCGCCGGCAAGCCCATCAAGCTGATCATGCACTCCCGGGATGTGATTCACAACTTCTTCGTGCGGGAGTTGCGCCTGAAGCAGGATATCGTGCCCGGCATGGAAATTCCGCTCTACTTCCAGGCCGACACGCCCGGCGTATACGAGATTCCCTGTTCGGAGCTCTGCGGTCTTGGCCATTTCCAGATGCGCAGCACCATGGAAGTGATGTCCGAAGCCGATTTCGAAAAGTGGAAGGTAGAGCAGGCCGCCCAATAAGTAATGAGTCCCCAGGACCCGTTTTTGACGATTCGATTCACGGTGAAAAAGATATGGCCTCACCCGTAGCGCATAGCGCGCATCACGCGCCCCAAGGCTTCATACGGAAGTACGTCTTCAGCCTGGACCACAAGGTCATCGGCATTCAGTACTACTTCCTGGCCTTGTTCTCTGTTCTGATCGGCATGAGCCTCTCTCTGCTCATGCGGTTTCACATGGTACATCCGGACGCCAAGGTTGGTTGGTTTGGGACCCTATGGCCCACTGCCGCGCAGGGCGGGATCATGACCCCCGAACTGTACCTGTCGCTAATGACCATGCACGGCACCATAATGGTGTTTTTCGTGCTGACCACGGCGCCGCAGAGCGGCTTCGGAAACTTCTTCCTGCCGATCCAGATCGGCGCCGAGGACATGGCGTTTCCGGTCCTGAACATGCTCTCCTTCTGGACCACGCTGCTGGCGCTAGGGGTCATGGTAGCCGCCTTCTTCGTGCAGGGGGGCGCGCCGTTGGCCGGCTGGACGGCATATCCTCCGCTGAGCGCGGTGCCACAGGCGGGGCCGGGCGAGGGCTTGGGCCAGACGCTGTGGATCGTCAGCATCGCCATCTTCAGCGGCGCATCGCTGATGGGCGCGATCAACTTCATCGCCACCCTGATCGACCTGCGCTGTAAAGGAATGTCGCTGATGCGCCTGCCGCTCACCTGCTGGACTTGGTTCGTGACGGCTATCCTCGGCCTGCTGGGATTCGCTGTGCTGCTGGCCGCGGGAGTCCTGTTGATCCTCGACCGCACCGCCGGCACCAGTTTCTTTCTGCCGGCCGGCCTGATGGTCAGCGACCAGATTCTGAACCACAAGGGCGGCTCTCCGCTCCTATGGCAGCACCTGTTCTGGTTCTTCGGCCACCCCGAGGTGTACATCGCCATCCTGCCCGGTATGGGAGTGACTTCCCAGTTGCTCTCGACCTTCTCGCGCAAGCCCATTTTCGGCTACCGCGCCATGGTCTTCGCCATCCTGAGCATCGGCTTCCTGGGCTTCCTGGTGTGGGGCCATCACATGTTCATGAGCGGCATGAGTCCGTATTCCGCCATGGCGTTTTCCGTGCTGACCATGGCCATCGGAGTGCCTTCGGCCATCAAGACATTCAACTGGATCGGCACGCTGTGGGGCGGGCGAATCCGCTACACCGCCGCCATGATGTACGCCCTCGGCTTCGTGTCGCTATTCGTGACCGGCGGACTGAGCGGCATTTTCCTGGGGCAGCCGGCGCTGGATCTGTACTTCCATGACACTTACTTCGTGGTGGGCCACTTCCACATGATCATGGGTGTGGCGGCCATCTTCGGAATGTTCGCCGGCACGTTCTACTGGTTCCCGAAGATGTTCGGGCGGATGATGAATGAGACGCTGGGCAAGATCCACTTCTACATGACGTTCGTGGGCGTGTACGCGATCTTCACGCCGATGCATTACCTGGGCATCGCGGGCAATCCCCGCCGTTACTCGGACTTTACCAATTTCGATTTTCTGGGGAAGTTGCTGCCGGTGCACACGTTCATGACGCATGCCGCGTACTTTACCGCGGCGGCGCAGATCCTGTTCTTCTTCAACCTGTTCTGGAGCATGTGGAAGGGTAAGAAGGCGCCCATGAATCCCTGGGAAGCGACCACCCTGGAATGGACCGTGCCTTCGCCGCCGCCGTTTGATAACTTCGCCGGCCAGCACCCGGTGGTGAACCATGGCGCCTACGAGTATGCCGTGCCTGGCGCTCCGCGGGATTACATTATGCAGACGGATCCGGTGGATGTACATGCGGAATAAACGGTGGTCGGTGGTTGGTGGCTGGTGGCTGGTGGTTTTGTCTGACACACCAGCGCCTTTGACTGATCCACCAGCCACTAGCCACCGATCACCAGCCACCGATTCTTAACATGCCCGGCTCGATCACATCGGACGTAATCAAACCGCCGGCGCCTCCCCGCGGAGGGGGCTTCGGTGGAGGCGGCGGACCGGACGGGCGGGGCGCTTCGCGGCGCGCCTCCATGACCGGCCTGATGGTGCTGCTGGCCGCCACCACTATGGCTTTCGCGGCGTTCACCAGCGCCTTCGTGGTGCGCCGCGGCATGTCCAACGACTGGGTCGGGTTGCCGCTGCCCCGCATTCTCTGGTTCACTACCGCGGTTCTGATCGCCAGCAGCGTGCTGCTGGAACTGGCGCGGCGATCCCTAAAGAGCGGCCGCCGCACCGATTTCAACCGCTATTGGACCGCCGGCACCGCGCTCGGAATTGTTTTCCTGCTGGGCCAGGGATTCGCCTGGAGACAATTGTTTAACGCCGGCATTTTCGTGGCGAGCAATCCCAGCAGCTCGTTCTTCTATCTGCTGACCGCGACCCACGGCCTGCACATTCTAGGCGGCCTCACGGCGTTGGTGTATGTGGACGTTCAGGCGCTCAGCTTGCAACTGGGGCCCGGCAAGCGTACGGCCGTGGATGTCAGCGCGGTCTTCTGGCATTTCGTGGACGGCATTTGGATTTACTTAATGGCTCTATTTCTCATTTGGGGGTAAATTGTCGATGTCCCAAGTCAACACGGCGCCCTTGACCTCAGTGTGGGATGGCGGGCGTTCGCCTTACGCCGTGAACTCGAAAAAGTTCGGGATGTGGCTGTTCATCATCTCGGATGCGCTCACCTTTTCCGCGCTGCTGATGGCCTACACTTACGTGCGGCTGGCCACGCCCAATTGGCCCACGCCGTTTCACTTTTTCCCGAGCGTCATTTTCTCCACGGTCATGACCTTCTGCCTGCTCTCCAGCAGTTTGACCATGGTGATGGGAGTGCATGCCATGAATCACGGCAACCGCAAGGCGACGGTGGGCTGGATCCTGGCCACCATGGCCGGCGGACTGGCGTTCGTGGGTCTGCACCTCACCGAGTGGATGAACCTGATCCGCAACGAGCACGTCACCCCGTTCGACAACCCTTGGGGAGTGCCGCTGTTCGGCGGAACATTTTTCGCGCTTACCGGCTTGCATATGACTCACGTCATCATCGGCGTGATTTATCTGGGCATTATCTGCTTCGCGGTCGGCCGCGGCAAATTCAAGGCCGAAGACGTGGAAGTGAGCGGTTTGTATTGGCACTTTGTGGACCTGGTGTGGATGTTCATTTTCCCGCTGGTCTACCTGATGTCGGCGAAGATATAGCCGATTCTTGAAAGGAGCGACGCACTCATGAGCGTACATACCGAAGCGGCAGAGCATGTGAACGGCGCCACCACCAAGGCGTTCGTCAACGTCTGGTTTGCCTTGCTTATCATGACCGGGATCGAGGTATTTCTCGCCTACGAGCAGATCCCGGTGCTGATCTTTTTGACGGCGCTGGTGGGCCTGTCGGTCATCAAGGCGGCGCTGATCATCGCTTATTTCATGCACCTGAAGTTCGAAAAGCTGAGCTTGTTCCTGACGCTGTTCCCCATGCTGATCCTGTGCATTATGCTGATGCTGCTGATGTTCATGCCGGACTCGAGCCGCTTAATGATGATGAGGCCGCGATGAAGCGTCTGGCTGTCACACTCTTCCTGGCCGCGGCGAATAGCTGGGCGCAGTGCGTCATGTGCTTTCGCACGGCAGCCGCCCAGAACGCGGCCCGCGCCCGCTTGATGAATATGGGCATTGTGCTGCTGGGCCTGCCGCCGTTTTTCATCCTGGGAGGATTCCTGTTCCTGGCCTGGCGCCGCAATCAGGCCTTTGCCGGCGCCGAACTTCTTCCCGAAGCTCCACAACAATCTGAAGCATTGAACCACGAGGGTTGACGACGCCTCTGAGAAGGCGTGGAAGAATCGGTTGGCATGCGAAAGCGCCTGCCCCACCACTGCGATCGCCACTTTTCCCCGACTGTGTATATTATTAGACAAACGGAGGGGCTTGTTGCGTATTCTCTTTTTGAAGACCGAGCCGGAGACCGCGGACCGTTGCGTGCGCGAACTGGCTCAAGTGGGCTTCGATGCCGGCCGCGAAATGGCCGACAGCCCGGAGCAGTTGGCGGCCCTCCTCGACCGGGACAACTACGATCTCGTCCTGACTGAATACGCGGCGCCTGGCTGGAACTGGCGCGCCGCCCTGGAGGCTTTGCGCGGTCGTCCGTTGCCGGTCCCGCTCGTCGTATTGGCCCGCGACGCCGATGCGCGCCTTCTCATGAACTGCGTGCTGGAGGGCGCTACCGATTGCCTTGAAATCGGACAACTGTCCCGCTTGCCCCTAACCGTCCGGCAAGCCCTCGAACGGAAAGTGCAGCACGGCCCGGACGCGCGTGACGTAGTCCGGGCCGACTTGAGATTTCGCCAGATTTTTGAAGCTTCTCCGGACGCAATCCTCCAGGTCGATCGTCAGGGACGGATCATTCTAGCGAGTGCTTTGGCGGGCGCGATGTTCCGCTGCCGGTCTGAAGAGTTGTTGGGAAAATCGGTGGAAGAGCTGGTGCCCGGGCGTTTCCGGGACCGGCATGCGGGGTACCGGCAGCACTATCAGGGGAATCCGGCGACGCGTCCCATGGGCTCGGGTCTCGATTTGTGGGCCCGGCGTCTGGATGGCACGGAGTTACCGGTGGACATCAATCTCAGTCCGCTGCAGACGGATGACGGCGTGCAAACCATGTGTGTCGTCCGCGACATTACCGACCGCAAGCGCGCCGAGGAGTCCCTTCGCCGGCAGGCCCAATTGATCGAGCTTTCGCACGACGCCATTATCGTGCGCGAATCCGGCGGCCGGATTCTGCAATGGAATGCCGGGGCCCAGGAGATCTACGGGTGGTCCGCCGCAGAGGCCGTCGGGCAAGTGACCCACACGCTGTTACGGACGGGGTTTCCAATCTCGCTGGCGGAGGTGGAGGCGGCTCTCGACCGCCACGGTCGCTGGGATGGGGAACTGCAACACACGCGCCGCGACGGCGCCCGCATCATCGCCGAGAGCCGGCATGTTCTGGTACGGGGAACGGATGGCGCCCCCGTCGCCGTTCTCGAAACCAATCGCGATGTCACCCAGCGCAAGCGGGCGGAAGCGGAGGTCGCCGCTTTGAATGCGCAACTCCGGCAGACGGCGGACGAGTTGGCCGTCACCAACAAGGAACTCGGGCTGCGCAACCGCGAGGTGGAACGGGCCAATCGTCTGAAGAGCGAATTCCTGGCCAGCATGAGCCACGAACTGCGCACGCCGCTGAACGCTATCATCGGCTTCTCGGACCTGATGGCGGAGCAAACCGCGGGAACCTTATCCCAAAAGCAGCAGCGTTTCGTCGGCCACATACAACAAGGCGCCCGGCACCTGCTGGCGCTTATCAACGACATTCTGGACCTCTCCAAAGTCGAAGCCGGGCGTCTGGAACTGAACCGCGAGAACGTGCCGGCGGCCGGCCTGCTTTCCGAGGTGCTGACCACCATTCGGCCGGCAGCGCAAGCCAAAGGCATCCATGTGCAGAGCAGCATCGGGCCGGATGTAACCGCCTTTGCGGACCGCGTGCGATTGAAGCAGATCCTGTACAATCTGCTCAGCAACGCGGTGAAGTTTACCCCCGCGGGGGGCAAGGTTTGGGTGGAGGCCGCCGAGCGCCGCGGCCGGCTTACGATGTCGGTTAGCGACACCGGACTGGGGATTCCGGTCGAGGAACAGGAAGCGGTTTTCGACGCCTTCCACCAGGTGGGAACCACCACCAAGGGCGTAAAGGAAGGGACCGGCCTCGGCCTGGCGATCACCAAGCGGCTGGTCGAGGAGCATGGCGGCCGCATCTGGGTCGAGAGCGAGCCTGGAAAGGGCGCCCGCCTGAGTTTTACCGTGCAGGCCGGCCGAACCTGGGAGCCGGCGGCCCGGGGAGAAGCCGAAATTTCCGAAGCTGCGCCGCCGCGCGATCGCCCGCTCATCCTGGTGGTGGACGACGAAGCCCCGGCACGCGAGTTGCTCGTGAGCTGGCTGGAGCCCGAGGGATATCAGACAGTAACCGCGAGTTCCTCCGCCGAGGCGCTCAGCAAGGCCGCCCAACTCGCGCCGGACGCCATCACCTTGAATATGCTCATGCCCGGCAAGAGCGGGTGGGACACGCTCTACGAGCTGAAAAAAACTCCGGTCACCGCCGGCATCCCCATCATCGTGGTTACAGTCGTCGATGAACCCAAGATCGGTCTGGCCCTCGGCGCGGCGGAGTACCTGGTCAAGCCCGTCGACAAAGAGGTGCTGCTCGAAACCATTCGCCGCCATATCGGGCCAGGCTCCAACGGTCCCGCCAAGGTGCTGGTAGTGGACGACGAAGCCGACATCCGCGAGCTGCTGAAGGAAATTCTGGAAACCAACGGCTATATCCCGGTGCTGGCGGCCAACGGCAAAGAGGCCCTGGAAACGCTGGCACGGATATCTGTGAATGCCCTCCTGCTGGATCTGATCATGCCGGAAATGGACGGTTTCGAACTGTTATTCCGTATGAGAGAGGACGCGGGCTTCCGCAACATACCTGTATTGGTCCTCACCGCCAAGCAGTTGACGGATGCTGAAATCGAAATGCTGCGCCCCGAGACCATGGGCCTGTTCCAGAAGGGCGGCGAATGGAAGAAGCAGTTGCTGGCGGAGTTGAGCCAGGCCGTGGGCCACCAAGCGGGCCGTGCATGAGTTCGAAGAAGATCCTGGTAGCGGACGATAGCGTGGCCAGCCGCGAACTGATCCGGGAAGTCCTGGAAATAAGCGACTATGAAGTGATCGAGGCCACCGATGGCGAGGAGGCTGTGCGGCTTGCGAAGGAAAACGCGCCGGACCTGGTGCTGGTCGATATTCAGATGCCCAATCTGGACGGCTACGGCGTGCTCCG
>JBEKUO010000342.1:0-7843 GCA_049514955.1 Bryobacteraceae bacterium
ATTACCGGGACGTGCGGGCCCGCGACATTTATCCGGGGATCGATATGCTATGGCACTCTCAGGGGCCGGATCTGGAATATGCATTTGCGGTGAATGCCGGTGCCGACCCCCACCAGATCCAACTACAGTTTCGCGGTGTGCATCGCTTGTGGATTGACGGCGGCGGAAATCTGCTGGCGGAGACGCGCACCGGCCGGCTCTGTCATCGTAGACCCGTAGCATGGCAGGAAATTGCAGGCAAGCGAGTGCCGGTAGACGCCAGCTTTCGCCTGGGGACTGACACAGCGAGATTTCGAGTCGGGCCGTACGACCGCCGGCAGAAGCTCTGGATCGATCCGGTACTCACTTACGCGTCCTATCTGGGTGGGGCCGGATATGATGCCGGGTATGCCATGGCCGTGGATGGCTCGGGGCAGATGTATATCACCGGCACAACTTCGTCGGTGAGCTTTTCATCGCAAAATACCGGGCTGCTGGTCAGCCGCGACGCGTTTGTGAGCAAGTTTAGCGCGAATGGAGCGATCGTTTACACTACCATTCTCTCCAGCAGCGCCGACGATTCCGGACAGGCCATCGCAGTGGATTCGACCGGCAATGTATACGTGGCAGGAACTACGGAGGGAAGCGATTTCCCGGCAACTCCGGGCGCCTGGCAAACCGTCTCCGGCGGCGGGGAAGACGGATTTGCCGCCAAGCTGGACTCCAACGGGAACTTGGTGTGTGCCTCGTACATCGGCGGCGCCGGCAACGACGTGGCCACCGGCATAGCGATCGACAAGTCCGGCAACGCCTATATCAGCGGTTATACGTCGTCGGTGGGTTTCCCAACCACGCCCGGCGCACCACAGGTAAGCTATGCCGGGGGCCCGTACGATGCGTTTTTGGTTAAGTTGAATGCTGCCAGCAGTTCGGCGGTCTATGCGACGCTGTTGGGCGGGAGTGGCAACGACCAGGCACAATCGGTAGCTCTGGATCCGGCAGGGAACGTCTGCATCGCCGGATATACAGATTCCACCAATCTGGCGGTCCAATCGCCGCTCCAGGCGAGCTTTGGCGGCGAGGGCGATGCCATGATTGCGTGTCTGAACGCCGCCGGGACCGTTTGGCTGACTGTTTCGTATCTGGGCGGCAGCGGTGTGGACCAAGCCTATGCCCTGGCCATCGATGGCGCCGGGAATCTCTACGTTGCGGGGGCAACCTTCTCCGAGGATTTTCCCACGACCCCGGGTGCGTTTCAGACAGCTCCCGCCGGGAGCTACGATGCGTTTGCGGTCAAGCTCGGCCCCCTCGGCAGCAGCCTGGTGTATGCTACTTTGCTGGGTGGGAGCGGTTCCGATGCGGCCACCTCCCTGGCGCTCGCCAGCGGCGGAGATCTCTGGGTGGCGGGCTATACTGCGTCGTTTGACTTTCCGGTGGCGGGGGCATGGCAATCCTCCAATCATGGCAGCTTTGACGGGTTTGTCGCGCACCTGAGCGCCAACGGCACTATCTTGCTGTCATCCAGTTATTTGGGGGGATCTCAAGAGGACCAGATCTGGGGCATAGCCTTAAGTGCCACCGGGATTGTGCTCGCGACGGGCTCAACCGGTTCCGCGGATTTCCCGGTCACCCCCGGAGCGGTCGAGCCCAGCGCTCCGGCTGGCTATAATGCATTTCTGGCGCAAATCGATCCGCCATTGACAGGCTATTCCGTTTCGGGCCAAGTGACGGTCGCCGGAGCCGCGCCGCTGGCTGGAATAAGCCTTGTGCTGAGCGGCGGCGCTAGCGGCGCCACCACGACCGGCGCCTCAGGGGATTACGCCTTCAACGGGTTGATTGCCGGTGGCAGCTACACCATCGCACCTTCCGCCAACGGTTACACTTTCAGCCCGCCCAGCCAAAGCTTCAACGACTTAAGCGCGGACCAAACAGCCTGCTTCACCGCTACCTGCGGGCTGCGCGTTAACCCTTCGGCGGTGTTCCTGGACTCCACGAGCCAGACCGCTCCTCCCGTGTACGTGGTGACCGACTCGCCTGCGTGCCTCTGGGTCGCATCGGCCGATGCAGAGTTCATTAGCATCACTTCGGGCACCAATGGAAACGGAAATGGCGCGGTCACTTTTTCGGTGCCGGCCAATTCTACCGGCGCCGATTTGACGGGCACGCTGAGCGTTGACGGCCAGGCAGTATCCATTACCCAGCGGGAAACCGCCGTCACCTTCACGGATGTCAGCGATCCGTCGGCCTTCTACTTTAACGCAGCGAACATCATGTACCAACTGGGTATAAGCAACGGCTGCTCGACCACCCCGCTCATGTACTGCCCGGCCGATACCAACACACGCGGACAGATGGCTAAGTTCATGGTGATCGCCCTGGTGGGAACCAGTTTTACATACAGCCCTACGCCCTACTTCACCGACGTCCCAAACACCTATCCTTTCTTCAGCTACATTCAAAAGTTGTATGAGTTGGGCATCACCAATGGTTGCGCGACTTCGCCATCGGCGATGTTTTGCCCGGATGGTAGTGTTACGCGAGGCCAGACCGCAGCGTTTATCATCCGTTCCCGCTTCGCCTCGATCCCCTTCAATGTTCCCAGTACCCCTTACTTCACCGATGTGCCGCCATCTTATCCGTTTTTCGATTACATCCAGATGATGGCCGAACTGGGGGTTACTAACGGATGTACACCAACGGCGTATTGTCCCGGCGAAACGTTGCTGCGGGAGCAGATGTCCGTGTTTATCGTGAGAGGTCTGCTCAACCAGTTGCTGCCGGCGAGCACGCCGATTGTGACTTCCGTGAGTCCGAATTCCGCGGCGGCGGGCACGCCCGTCACGGTGACCATAACCGGATTTGGAACGCATTTCGCAGCCGGGACGAGCCAGGTGATGACCGTAGCGGGCATTAGCGCCAGCAACCTGGTGGTCAACAGCCCCACCAGCCTGACCGTGGCCCTTTTGGCCGCGCCGGGAGTGACGCCGAACCCCTCACCGATCGTGGTTGTTACGGAGAGTGAAGAAGCCGGGCTACCAAGCGGCTTCACCGTGCAGTAGAGGGTCATCTCGCAGAAACCCGCGCCCGGCTAGGTCACCGACTCCAAACCGGCCCGGTTCCATTCCCGCAGTTTTCGATCTGTGCGCCGCGGCGCGGAAGCATTTCCGAGCATGGCTTGCCGCGCCGCGATGGACTCCGCCGGAGGGCCCGCGCCGCTTATACCGGATCCCCATGCCTTACTGCCGGTAGGGCCGGCTCACCACGGACACTCCGCAACTGAAGTACTCGAATAATTCGATGGGATTCGGTGTGGCCGCGGGTCAGCGCTTTTTGCCGATTAGCAATACGAAGTCCGAGGGCCCGATCCCATGCTCGATAAACACACGCTCGAGTCCATCGATACAGTCGATAAGATGATCCGTTGCGGGATCGTCGTCTGGAACATTATGCGCGATCCCGGAGTAAAGCAGGTGCTGGATGGTGCCGCCCAGGTTGTTGTGATGCACTACTTCAAAGGTCTGATGGAATAACGGCACGATCTCGTCGGATCGGATGGCCTCGCTCGGACACACGGCGATCACCTGTTCGACCGAACTTAGCCCCTCCTCCCGTTTTTCGGTGCCGTTCCGGTACGTTCTCAAATGGCGTGGCAGGAGGCCGAGCAACTGTCGTGTGAGTCGCAATTGCATATCCGTCCATTGGAACCGTGCCGGCCCTACGTATTCGTCGAGAACGCAAAATCCCCCGAGCCTAAGCGCCCGGTGAATCGCGCCGAAGAGAAATGCCAGGTTTCGAAGTGGTGGAAGCTCTGCAGGGCGTAGATGAGGTCGTAAGATGAGGACTCCAGGCGGACGTGATTGATGTCCTCGGCGCGAAAGTGCACGTTGTCACCTGCATTTTCAGTCTGTTTTCAGCCGTGTTTTGGCGGCTGCAAAGCGCGTTTCATCGAGATCTACCCGAACCAGGCGTCGAGCCGCGCCCGCCATACGCTTACCAGGCCGTCGCCCTTACCACATCCCAACTCCAGGGCAACCTCAGCGGGGCCGCCCAAAGCCCTGGGAATCCATTCCTGCCACCGCAGGCCGTCCACCAGAGCTTTCCCATAATAAGGTTTCGCCACGCGGGGATGATTGAGCCAGAAGATTCGTTCGCCGGTACGAACCTGCTCCTCAATCTGATTCCAGTGCTCGATTTCGGCGGCATGAGGATAAGGCGCTTCAGAAGGTCGAGCATACTAAGCCATTATGCGCTAAGATCTAGCCTTGCGACTATCGTGCTTGGGATCATGACAGCCTCAGAAAGAAAATCCGGCTCACCCAAACAGGGCAGATGTCCGTATTTGGTCGTTAGAGACCTGGCTGCTGCCGGCGGGGAGCCAGGCTGACGCGGCGGTTGCTGGGAGCGATGGTACGGCGTATTGACGCTTCTCCACGTCTGGTAAGCGAGGCCGAGGGCGTAGAAGTTGTGAAAACGGATCGAAGAGCAGGCATCGGGTGGGAAAGGTATTCGTGAAGTGTTCGGAAATGGCAAAACATCGTGGGTTTGGGTGCATTCGGAGAACTACGGTGCTGGACGCAGGCTGTCACAGAAGAGAATCTGCCGTGTCGAAAGGTGTATACTGATTGGCAATTGGGGAGAGTTCAGCGAGAGTCGTGATCCAGGTTAATCGGCGGTCCCTCACGAAGGCGTTCCTCTTCGAATCCGGCTTCCTGGCCCTTCTCTTAACGGCCCAGGCGCAGATCAACGTCACTACGTACCATTACGACAACGCGCGCGACGGCCAGAATCTCAATGAATTCTTGTTGACTCCCGCCAACGTCAACCCGGCTCAATTCGGCATACTGTTCGTACAGCCGGTAGATGGGTATATCTATGCTCAGCCTCTCTACGTGTCCGGCGTGCAGATCGCCGGCTGCGTGTATGCAGAGGGTTGCGTACATAACGTGGTGTTCATAGCCACCGAAAATGACAGCGTTTATGCCTTCGATGCCGACAGCAACGCGGGGGCCAATGCCAGTCCTCTTTGGCACGTGAGCTTCATCAATCCGGCGGCCGGGATTACGACCGTCAATAGCCTGAACGACGCGGGTTGCAGCGACCTTATGCCCGACATCGGCATCACCGGAACCCCGGTTATCGATCTGTCCTCGAACACGCTCTACGTAGTGGCCAATACGAAGGAGAACGGTACGTTCTTCCAGCGCCTGCACGCGTTGGATATCACCAGCGGAGCGGAGAAGTTCGGCGGGCCCGTAGTCATACAAGCGACTGTACCGGGGGCCGGGACGGGCCAGAGCGGCGGCCAGATCTCCTTCGATCCGCTCAAGAACGGCCAGCGGCCGGGGATTCTGTTGCAGAACGGTTTGGTGTATATCGCGTGGGCGTCGCACTGCGACGTGGGTCCCTATCACGGCTGGGTAATGGCGTACGATGCCCAGTCCTTGCAGCAAGTCGCGGTCTGGAACTCCACCACGAACGGCTCAGACGGCGGTGTCTGGCAGAGCGGCGCAGCGCCAGCCGCCGACTCCAGCGGAAATGTCTTTCTGGCGACGGGAAACGGAACTTTCGATCTCAACACCGCAGGGCCGGACGCCGGCGATACGATATTGAAGCTCGGTGCCGCCAGCGGCGGCACCTTCCCCATTCTCGACTATTTCACGCCCTACAACCAAGCCTCTCTCAGTGCCAGCGATACAGACCTGGGCTCGGGAGGCGTAATGTTGTTTCCCGACCTGCCCGCGGGGTCGGCACACCAACACCTGTTGACGGAAACCGGGAAGCAGGGCACGCTGTACCTGGTGGATCGCGATAACATGGGCCACTTCAATGCCAGCGGCGACACACAGATCGTGCAGTCGCTTGCCAGTGTCGTCGGAGGCCTTTATGCCACACCAGCATTCTGGAACAATACACTCTACCTCGGAGGAACGAACGACGCACTCAAGGCTTTCTCTTTCAACGCTGGCAATAGTGGCCTACTGTCGGATTCGCCGGTCTCGTCTTCGCCGGAGACCTTCTTCTTTCCGGGGCCGACGCCGTCGGTCTCGGCCAGTGGGAACACCAACGGTCTAGTATGGGCGCTGGAGGAGGATAATCCATCGGCGGTACTGCGCGTCTACGAAGCAACCAACCTGTCGAACGAACTCTACAACTCCACGCAAAAGTCGCAGGACACGCCCGGTCCGTCGGTCAAATTCGCCGTCCCCACGGTTGTCAACGGCAAAGTATATGTCGGCACGGCGTCGCAGCTCGCAGTTTTCGGCCTGGCGGGCTCCCTACCCTCCGCTCCTGCTTTACTTACGCCGGCCAACGGCGCCACTGGCGTGAACGTGTTTCCGTCGCTAACCTGGACCGCGGCGAACGGAGCCACATCTTATGACATTTACTACGGTACTTCCTCGCCGCCGCCATTGCTAGGCAACCAAACATCGACCACATACAACCTTGCCGGGCAACAGGAAGGTAACACGACGTATTACTGGATGATTCTAGGCCGCAACGCAGCGGGTACCGCGGCTTCCCCGATGTGGTCGTTCACCACCGGCGGGCCGCCGGCCTTTCCCACGCTACTTTCCCCGGTCAGCGGCGCCACGGGGCTCGATCAGGCGCAGACGCTTACATGGATACCTGCCGCCGGCGCCACCTCTTATCAGGTCTATCTTGGAAGCGTCTCGCCGCCGCCGCAGGTGGCCACCACCGGCGGAACCAGTTATAACGCCGGAACCCTCAACGCCAATACTATTTATTATTGGTCGATTATCGCCGTTAACCAAATGGGCCAGTCGTCTAGTCCTATCTGGTTCTTCACCACGGCGACCTGCCCGTTAAGCGTAAGTCCTTCTGCGGTGTTCATGGATGCTACAAGCCAGTCCGCCACAATAAATGTGACTGCTTTTCCGAGCTGCGCATGGTCGGCATCCGCCGCGGGAAGCTTCATCAGTATCACTTCGGGCGCGAGCGGCGCCGGCAACGGGGTGGTCGCGTTTTCGGTGCCGGCCAATACTACCGGCGCCGACCTGACGGGCAGTCTGAGCGTTGGCGGCGAGGCGGCGTCCATTACCCAGCGGGAGACTCCCATCACTTTCACGGATGTGAGTGATCCGTCAGCCTTTTACTTTGATGCCGCCAATATCATGTACGAACTTGGCATCACCGACGGTTGCCTGGCCGTACCTCTGGAGTTCTGCCCGAACGACACCAATACGCGCGGCGAGATGGCGAAATTCATCGTGATCGCCATCGAGGGCGGCAGCAACTTCACGTATAATCCGATGCCTTATTTCAGCGACGTGCCCTCCAATTATCCGTTTTTCAGCTACATTCAGAAGTTGTACGAACTGGGCATGACCAACGGTTGCGCGACTTCTCCAACGTTGATGTTCTGTCCGGACGATGGCGTCACGCGCGACGAGACAGCCGCCTTCATTATTCGGGCCCGGTTCGCCTCCATTCCGTTCAATTACCCCACAACGCCATACTTCACGGACGTGCCGCCATCCGATCCATTTTTCAGCGATGTCCAAGAGATGTACTTCCTCGGAATCACTAACGGGTGCGCTACGAACCCGCTCATGTATTGTCCCTCTGGGATACTGACCCGCGGCGAGATGGCGGATTTCATCGTGCGGGGCCTGCTCAACCAGTTGCTGCCGGTGACCACGCCGATTCTGACTTCCGTGAGTCCCAATTCCGCCGCGGCTGGCACACCTGTCACGGTGACCATAACCGGATTTGGAACGCATTTCGCGGCCGGGACGAGTCAGGTGATGACGGTGGCTGGTATCAGCGCCAGCAACCTGGTGGTTAACAGCCCGACGAGCCTGACGGTGCAGCTTCTGGGCACAGCGGGAGTGACGCCGAACCC
>JBEKUO010000343.1:0-7816 GCA_049514955.1 Bryobacteraceae bacterium
TCCGCAACCGGCGGGGCGGGTCGCCCGTCCCGCTAATAAGGAGATCCTATGACCTTTTGGCGCTGGCTGGCGGCTGCCCTCTTGATCTGTCCTTCCCTGGCATCGGCTGCCAGCCGGGAAATTGTCGAACTGCAGCGGGATGTGGCCCAACTTCAGGAACAGGTCCGCACGCTGCAGCGCGGCCAGGACGAAAAATTGGGCGCCATTCAGGCGCTCGTGCAGCAAGCCGTCGACGCGGCGACCAGGGCCAATACGGCCGTCGCACTCTTGCAGAGCAACCTGCAGCAGAGCATCAAGGATCAGCAGAAGAGCGTGGTGGACCCCGTGGTCGGCGTGGGAGCCAAGCTCGACCAGATGACCACTGACGTGCAGGCGCTTCGGGAATCCGTGGCGGATATTTCGAGCCAAATGGGCAAGCTGCAGCAGCAGGTGATCGACATCGGCAACGCCGTCCGCACCATCCAGGGTCCCGCGGCGCCGCCTCCCGGCAACAGTTCCGGACCGGGCAATTCTCCGGGATCGGCCGGAAGCGTTCCCCCGGTCCCCGCCGAGACGCTGTATCAAAATGCCATGCGCGACCGTAGCGGCGGAAAGGATGACCTGGCGCTGCAGGAGTTCTCCGATTACCTGAAATATTACGGCAACACCGACCTGGCGCCCAACGCCCAGTTTTACGTCGCGGAGCTTCACCTCAAGCAGAACAACCTGGATCAGGCGCTGCAGGAGTTTGACATGGTGCTGGAGAAATACCCGGACAACAACAAAACTCCGGACGCCTTGTATATGAAGGGCGCCACACTGGTAAAGATGGGCAAGCGCACGCAGGGTAAGGTGGAGTTTTGCGAGTTGGCGAAGCGCTTTCCCGCCAACGATCTCGCCAACCGGGCTCGCGCCCAAGTGAAGAGCCTGGGCCTCACTTGCGGCGCTGCCACTCCCACCCCCCCCCACACCCGCAAGAAGACGTAATGATGCCGAACGCGATCCAGACGCGGCCGACGCTCAGCCGGTACGCGGACCTGGCCAAAATGATCGATCATTCCCTGGTGCGGCCCGAGCTGACCGACGACGACGTGATCGCGGGCTGCGAACTGGCGCGCCGGTACGATGTGGCCAGCGTCAGCGTGCGCCCCTGCGATATAGAGCTCGCGGCGCGTGTGCTGGATGGCAGCGCCGTCAAAGTGGGCAGTGTAGCCGGATTCCCGCACGGGTCCAGCACCACGGCCGTCAAGCTCTACGAAGCCCGCGACGTGCTGCGGCGGGGTGCGCGCGAAATCGACATGGTCCTGAACTTCGCCAAGCTCCGCTCGCGGCAGTTTCAATACGTCGAGACGGAGTTGCTCCAGATGGCCGAAACCTGCCACAAGGAAGGCGCGCTGCTGAAGGTGATCTTCGAGAACGCCTGGCTGACGGACGAGCTGAAAATCGTCGCATGCCGCATCTGCGGGCGCGCGGGCGTGGATTTTGCGAAGACATCAACCGGCTTCGCTCCCACTGGCTACACGCTTGAGGATCTGCGGCTCATGCGTGCACACCTGCCCGAGCATGTGGGACTCAAGGCCGCCGTGGGTGTGCGCACGCTGGAGAAGGCCAAAGAGGTCTACGAAGTGGGTTGCACGCGCTTCGGCGCCACGGCGACGGCGGCGATCCTGGACGCCTGGAAAGCCGAGCTGGCGTAACGTGGCGCACGCTTCAGCGAGGGGCGCCCTCTGGGCCGGGCGAACTTTAGTTCGCCGGCGCGATTTAAATAACCTCGCAGCCCGTCCATTTCAGCGCATCGTATTGCACTGTGTTACGATGTGTTACATGGCGAAAGAAACTATGACCATCCGTATCGACCCGCAGGTCCGCAACGCCTTGGACTCGATCGCAATTACTGCGGACCGTGACCGGACCTGGGTTGTGAACGAGGCCCTGCAAGCCTATCTGGAAACCCACCGCTGGCAGATCGAACATATCCGGCAGGGGCTGCGGGAAGCTGACGCCGGCCGGTTTGCCTCCGCCGCCGATGTGAAAAAGGTGATGACGCGGCTGCGCAGTAGACGATGATTCGCTGGACTCCCACCGGCCTGCGCGATCTGCAATCTTTGCACGCCTACATTGCCGAAGATAGCCAGGACGCCGCGGCTACCACGGTGGAGAGAATCAATGCCGCGCTGGAAGCAGTCCAGCGGTTTCCGGAAATGGGCCGCAAAGGCCGCGTGGCAGGCACCCGCGAGCTGGTGGTGTCCCCATTTGTGATCGCTTACCGGGTGAAGAAGGACGCCATTGAAGTCGTGGCGATCATACATGGCGCGAGGCGCTGGCCGGACAAGTTCTGAGTGGCGGAATCTTTACAGGAGACTTCTTTCTGACGTACGCAGAATACGACAAGGGGAGGTGGAAGAAATGGCTCTAGCCGCAGTCGACAAGCGCGCATACGCCAGGCTTCTGACGCGCGTCTTGCCGCAGATCGTCACAACGGAAGCCGAAAACGAACGGATGATCGCGGAGTTGGAGAAGCTCGATACGCGCAGCCGCCCGCTCACACCGGAAGAGG
The DNA here is from genome assembly GCA_049514955.1 of Bryobacteraceae bacterium. Classification (GTDB taxonomy): domain Bacteria; phylum Acidobacteriota; class Terriglobia; order Bryobacterales; family Bryobacteraceae; genus Bog-159. The sequence goes on from JBEKUO010000343.1 coordinate 2,537, forward strand.
AGCGCCTGGCACTGTTGTTGGGCCTGCTGATCCGTCAGTTTGAGGAATCGCGCTATCCGCTGGGACACGCCGAGCCTGTCGAGACATTGCGCGTTCTAATGGAGTCGCGCGGACTGCGGCAACGCGACCTGATTCCCGTGTTTGGGTCGAGCAGCGTCGCTTCGGACGTGCTCAACGGGAAACGCGCGCTGAGCAAGGCGCACGTGCGTAAGCTCGCCGAGTTCTTCCACGTCCCGGCGAGCCTGTTCATCTAGCCCGCGGCTTGGCTTCCTGACACTCCCCGAGCCGCGGGTTGTAGGGACCAACTTCCGGGTGGCCGACGATCCGCCCGGAGGTGTCGCAGGCCATGCCGTCCAACTGGCACGATCCACAAGAACGACCTGGCGCGTGCTATGGTGGCTCAAACAGAGCAGGCATTCCTCGCGATTGCCAAAGGCAACGCTCCCAAGGAGCCGACCGCGAGGCGAGAGCGACGAGCCTTGAGCAGCAGCAGCTAGAAGAACGAACGAAACATCATAAAAAGAGTGTGAACGTAGAAATGATGCGAAGAAATCGCCCGACCCAACAAAACTTGACTCGCTCGCGGCCTTGCGTGTATTTTTGTTCCGCGCGCGTGTGACGTGACGATGGCAGCCGCAGTGGCAGAGGCGAAGGCGCAGTACTCGGCGATCTTGCTGGGCGCGACGGGGAACGTGGGCGGACGCATCGTGCAGCTTCTGATCGAGAACCCCTTGTGCAAGAAGGTGGTGGTGGTGACGCGCCGCAAGACGGACGCCTTCGCCGACCCCAAGGTCTCCGAGGTGGTTGTCAACATGGACCGACTCGAGGAGGAGGTTGCGCCGCACGCCCTGGGAGTCGACGTCGCGCTCGCCGCGTTCGGCGTCGGCAGGGGCAGCGCGAAGATGCCCAAGGAGGAGGTGCGCAAGATCGAAATCGCCTACCCGCAGGCCTTTTGCCGCGTCGCCAAGGCTGGAGGCGCTCGTGTGTGCGGGGTCATGACAGCAACGGGCGCGGACCCCGAGAGCGGAATGAAATACGCGAAGATCGTCGGCGAGAAGGAAAAGGCCGTCGAGTCCGTCAAGTTCGACTTCCTAGGAATCTACCGCCCTGCCGTCATCCTCGGCAACGCCAATACGCCGAGCGTTCTTAACTACCTCATGCCACTCCTGCACTGGGCCATGCCGTCCAAGTATCACTCGATCCACAAGAACGACCTCGCGCGCGCGATGGTGGCGCAGTCGGAGAAGGCGTTCCTCGCGATGGCGCAGGGAAACGCTCCAAAGGGCGCAACCGTGAAGATCCTGGAGTACAAGGACATGGAGCCCTTCTTCATCAAGGGCGAGCGCGACGAGCCTTGAACAGCAGCAAACCGCTTGCGTTGGATTGAAGTGTTTTGGTGTTTGGTTACTGGAGGAAAGGTGACGTCTCGCATCATTGTCGCGACGGCACGAAATGATCAGCGCCAGAGGAGGTATTCCGAGGCATTGCATACTTGGCTGATGTCGCCGGAGCAGGAGCAACTTCTCTGCTTAAGCGAACAGTATTGCATCTAGCCGGACTCGTTCTGAGCATCCGCTATCGCTTCGCGACCGGCTCTGCTTCGTCTTTGACTACCAGGTGGCTGTGATGCCGGCTATACGTGAAATAGATGGTCAGCCCGATTACTAGCCAGACCACCAGCCGAATCCACGTGTCCTTATCGAGCGAGGCCATCATCGCAAAGCAGACCAGAATGCCGAGAATGGGCACCAACGGCACCAGCGGCGTGCGATAGGGGCGCGGCAGGTTCGGATTGGTGCGCCGCATCACCATGATACCGGTGCATACGATCACGAATGCCAGCAGCGTGCCGATGCTGGTCATGTGTCCGAGATTGGAGATCGGCAGGAAGCCCGAAAATAGCGAAACAAAGACCATGAAAATCAAGTTGCAGCGCCAGGGGGTGCGGAATTTCGCGTGTACGTCGGAGAAGACCTTGGGCAACAGGCCATCGCGAGACATCGAGAAGAACACCCGCGATTGTCCGAGCAGCATCACCAGGATCACCGAGCTGTAGCCGGCGATGATGCCGATCACAATCACGATCTGCAACGCCTGGCTGGGAAACTGCTTAATGACCGTAGCCACCGGCGACGCGTCTCCCCTGAAGATCTTGTAACTGACCATGCCGGTGAGCACGCGGGCGAAGAGCACGTAGAGAACGGTGCACACCGCCAGCGAACCGATGATGCCGATGGGCATGTCGCGCTGCGGCTTGCGCGCCTCCTGGGCCGCGGTGGAAACAGCATCGAATCCGATGAACGCGAAGAACACCACGCCCGCCGCGCGCATGACGCCACTGAACCCGAACTCGCCGAACTTGCCGGTATTGGGCGGAATGAACGGGTGGTAGTTGGCCCGGTTGACGTAACCGAAACCGACCGCGATCACGATGATTACGATCACCACTTTGATCGCCACAATCACTCCATTCACCTTCGCCGATTCCGAAATGCCCACGATGAGCAGAGTGGACATCAGCAAAATGATGAATACGGCCGGAAGGTTGATGATCCCGGGTGTCATGTCGAAGGGGCAGTTGGTGAGGCTGGCTGGAAGCTCGATCCCGAGCGTGTGGAACAACTTGACCACGTAGCTGGACCAGCTTACCGAGACCGTGGCCGCGCCCACCGCATATTCGAGTACGAGGTCCCAGCCGATGATCCAGGCGAGCAGTTCGCCCATGGTGGCGTACGCGTAGGTGTACGCGCTCCCCGCAATCGGAATCATCGTGGAGAACTCGCTGTAGCACATGCCTGCGAAGGCGCAGCCGATGGCGGCGATCACGAACGACAGGACCACGGCCGGCCCGGCGTTCTCCGCCGCGGCGATGCCGGTCAGCGAAAACAGTCCCGCGCCGATAATCGCGCCGATTCCCAGACCGACGAGGTTTACCGGCCCCAGCGTCCGTTTGAGCGAGTGCTCACTGTCCTCGGATTCCGCCTTGATGCGGTCCAGCGATTTCGTCGCGGTCAGGTTCATTTCAGACCTTTCGGAAGATGGGATTTTGGTTTCCACATGAAGTACACCGGCACTCCCAGCAGCACGATCATCAGCCCAGGCCATGTGTAACTGGGCTTGTAGACGAGTAGCAAGATCTCAATCGACCCGGCCGCCGCGATGTAAAACGCCGGCAGGAACGGATAACCGAACGCCCGGTAGGGCCGCTCCAAGTCAGGACGTGTACGGCGCAGCACGAAGATTCCAGCGATGGTCAGGATGTAGAAAAGTAATGCGGCGAAGATAACGTAGTCCAGAAGGTCGCTGTAACGGCCGCTTAGGGTCAGCACCATGGCCCAGATGCCCTGTATCGCCAGCGCGAACACCGGCGCGTGATGCCGCGGTTCCAGCGTGCCCGCCTTGCGGAAGAACAGGCCGTCCAGCGCCATCGCATAATAGACGCGGGCGCCGGCCAGCACCAAGCCGTTCACGCAGCCGAAGCAGGAGATCATAATGGCCACCGCCATGATCTGCACTGCGCCCGGACCCAGGATGGCCTGCATCACAGCCGTAGCCACGCGGTCCTCTGGCGCGTGCTGGATGGCCTCCAGCGGCAACACATTCACATAGACGAAATTGGCGGAGATATACAACGTCATCACGATCGTCACGCCCAGCGCCAGCGAGAGCGGCAGGTTTCGCCGCGGATGGCGCACCTCGCCGGCGGTGAACGTCACATTGTTCCAGGCGTCGGCCGAAAACAGGGCGCCCACCATGGCCACGCCTACCAGCCGTGCCGCCTGCCACGTCCAGCCCGCGCCATCCCAGAAGTGGCCGAAATTGCGGGTCAGCGCCGCCGGGTTACGGCCCAGTAAAAAGCCTATGGCGACGAGGCCCAGCAGAGCGGCCGTCTTGGCAAACGTGAAAATGTTCTGTACCACCGCGCCCGTGCGGATGCCGCGCATATTGATCGCGCTCAACACCGCCACGATGGCGATCCCGACGAGTTGTTGGCTGGTCAGACCCACTTTTCCGCTGCCGATCAGATGGTTCTGCGCCGAGATCCATGGCACGAACACGCCCAGAAACTTGGCGAAGGCCACCGCCACCGCCGCGATCGTGCCGGTCTGGATCACCAGGAACAGCGTCCAGCCGTAGAGGAACCCGCTGAGCGGCCCGAACGACTCGCGCAGGTAGACGTACTGCCCGCCCGCATGCGGCATGGCGGCCGCCAGTTCGCCGTAGCAGAGCGCCGCGATCAGGGTAAGAACCCCGGTGGCCACCCAGGTCATGATCAGGAGCCCCGGCGAATTCACTTGCCGCGCGATATCGGCGGACACAATAAAGATGCCCGAGCCGATCATCGAGCCGACCACCAGCGTGGTCGAGTCCAGCAGCCCCAGGCCCTTGATCAGGCCCGTCTGGCCCGTCTTTACTTCGCTACCAGTCGTTGCCATTCTTCCATCCGCTGGCGTAAGGATTGGCTGCTCAGCTCGGCGGGCAGCAGGTCGCCGATCACCGCCACCGAATCCGCGCCCGCCGCCAGTACCGCCGCCGCCGTCTCCCTGGTGATGCCGCCGATCGCGACCAGCGGTTTATCCACCAGCGCACGGCTAGCCTTTAATGTTTCGACCCCGGTTGCCGGGTCCGGGTTTCGTTTGGATGCGGTCGCAAACACCGGACCGAACGCCACGTAGCTTACCGGCTCGCCGCCCGCCGCGCTGAGTTGCGCTGTGTTGTGGCTGGAGAAGCCCACGACAGCGTCCGAACCTAGCAACCGGCGCGCATCCCGCGGCGGCAAATCGTCCTGTCCCAAGTGCAGCCCCGCTTCCAGCAGCATCGCGATATCAGCGCGGTCATCTATGATGAACGACGCGCCCGCTTCCAGGCACATCCGTGAAATCGCCGTCGCCTGATCGAAGACCGTGCGGCTCCAGTGCCCTTTGTGCCGGAATTGCAGAATGCCGGCGCCGCCCTCCAGGAAGGCGGCCGCTGTGCGGGTGCATGAAAAGAAGCGTGCTTCGAGTGAGCTGGTATCCAAGATTGGATACAGTCGCGGCATTGCGCCGGCAAGAGTGCCGGCGCGGCAGGTATGAGTGCCTGCGCCACGACTCATTGCAGGTTCCTGTCGAAGAATTCCGACGCCCTACGGAACGCGTCGATCAGCGTCTCGTCCCGCACGAATATGTGGCTCTCCTCCGGATAATAAATTTCCGAAAAATCCTTGCCTTCCTGAACCAGCTTCTCGCTGAGCTGCACCGCATCCTGGAACATAACGTTATTGTCCACGATTCCATGGAC
>JBEKUO010000344.1:0-7814 GCA_049514955.1 Bryobacteraceae bacterium
TAAACTGGTAGTCGTGCTGCGTTTCTTCCCGGTGGTGTTCGCCCTGGCCGCCGCCTTGCATGCCCAGATCGCGTTCTTCCCGTTGAAAGACGTCAAGCCTGGATTGCACGGCACCGGCAGGACTGTCTTCCTGGGTAACCGCATCGAAGAGTTCCAGGTCGAAATCCTTGGCGTGCTGGAAAATATCGGCCCCAAACAGTCCCTGATCCTGGCCCGGCTCTCCGGCGGCCCTCTGGAGAAAACCGGCGTGCTGCAGGGCATGAGCGGCAGTCCGGTCTACATCGATGGCAAGCTGGCCGGCGCGGTGGCTTTGGCCTTCCCCTTCGCCAAAGATGCCATCACCGGCATACGGCCCATCGAAGAAATGGTCCGGGTTAACGAGTCCGCCGGCGTACCCCCGCCCAGCCAGATCGCGCGCAACCAGAGTTCGCTGGCATCGTTGTTCGCCACGCGAGACCTCACTCGCCTCCTTCCGCGCCGCCAGGAACTGGCCGCCGGAGACTCCAAGCTGCTGGACATCGCCACCCCGGTCTCCTTCGCCGGATTCACGCGCGCCACACTCGATCGGTTCGCCCCACAGCTTCGCGCCTTGGGCCTCGAACCTACCCAGGGGCTCGCGGCCGGCGGCCCCGCCGATCTACGCATGGGCGATCCCTCCGCACTCCAGCCCGGTTCGATGATCAGCGTCCAGTTGATGACCGGCGACATGAGCATCGGCGCCGATGGCACCGTCACTTACATCGATGGCAGCCGGATCTACGCCTTCGGACACCGTTTCCTGGCCGTAGGTTCCACGGCGTTGCCCTTTACGCGTTCCGAGGTCCTGGCGTTGCTGCCCAACATCTCCACTTCCTTCAAGATCTCCGCGCCGAAAGAGATGATGGGCGCCATCCTCCAGGACCGCGACACCGCCATCGCGGGTGAGTTGGGACACGCCGCCGACATGGCTCCCATTTCCATCTCCGTCTCGCGCGCCGGCAAGCGCCGCGAAAGCTACCTGATGCGCATGGTCAACGACCGCTTTCTTTCGCCCCTGCTGGTCCAGATGGCCGTGTTCTCCACCATCGACGCCACCGAACGCACGGTGGGCGCCGGCAGCTTCCGCGTTACCGGCGAAATCGAATTTCAGGGCTCCGCCGCGCCGCTCGAGCTGAACAACATGTACGCCGCCGATACCGGCTCCGCCATGATGGCTTCGCTTTCCACCGCCATCCCGCTCGCCTATGTGCTGCAGAGCGGCTTCGACTCGCTCCAGGTGAAGAAAGTCGCGCTGGACATCCAGTCGTTCGACGAGAAGAAACAGTTCCAGATCGATAGCGTCTACGCCGGAAGGCGCGAAGTCCGGCCCGGAGAGAAAGTCGAGCTGACCACCCTGCTGATCGGCGAGAACGGCACGGAGCTGACCCGCAAAATCGAATACCAGGTGCCCCTGGGCCTTCCGCCCGGACCGCTGTGTTTCACGGTCGCCGACGGGATGACCACCAACCTCACGGAGTTCCGCCAGATCATCGGCGCCCAGCCGAAATCCATTTCGCAACTGATCTCCACGGTCAATCACCTGCGCGCCAACACGAAAGCCTACGTGCGTGTGTGGCGTCCGGAGCCCGACTTTCAGCTCGAAGGAGAAGATTTCCCCGACCCGCCGCCTTCCGTCGCCCTGATCCTGGCCGGCTCGCAGGGGGCGCTCGGCAGCATCACCCAGACGCGCAATTCCAAGCTGGCGGAACTCGAAATCGGCGCAGGCGACAGTGTCGTAAACGGGTCGAAAACCATTCAAGTGGAAGTGAAGGAATGATGAGACAGTTGTCCCACCATCCATCTATGTGGGGCAGGCGCTTCCGCCTGCCAACCCCACTGTGGGGCAGGCGCTCGTGGCGCACGCTTCAGCGTGCCGCGGCGAACTTCAGTTCGCCGTGTGGCCCCGCGTCGCCGCGTCGCCCGCTCGCCCCCTCGCCCGCTCGCCCGCTCACCGCAATCGCAGCCGCCCTGTTCCTAACCACCGCCGCCTTTGCCTCCGGCACTACCGCCTGGGAGCTAAACACCTACCAGGATTTCATCCACGGCCAGTTTCGCGGAATCTCGCTCAGCCGCGACGGCCGGCTCACGCTGGCGCCCAAAGTAGACACTCTGTTTTCCTCCGACCAGCCGATCGTGTGGAGCGTAGCCGAAGGCGCCCACGGCGTTCTGTATGTCGCTACCGGCCACCGCGGCCGCGTCTATCAGGTCGATCCTTCCGGCAAAAGCTCGCTGCTCTGGACCGCCGAACAGCCCGAAGTGTTCGCCATCGCGACCGACCGCCACGGCGTGCTCTATGCCGGCACATCGCCGGACGGCAAGGTCTACCGTATCGAAAATGGCAAGGCCACCGAGTACTTCGCGCCGAAGACCCGCTACATATGGTCGCTGGCCGCCGGCCCCGATGGTGTCCTCTATGTGGGCACCGGCGATCAAGGCAAGATCTTCCGCGTGGAATCCGCCGGCAAGGGCGAGCTGTACTACGATACCGGCCAGGCGCACGTGACCGGCATGGCCTTCGATCAACAAGGGCGGCTGCTGGCGGGCACCGAGCCTAATGGCCTTCTCTACCGCGTGTCGGCGAAAGACAAGGCGTTCGTGCTATACGACGCCAGCCTGCCGGAGATCCGCGCCATCCTCCCGCAGCCGGATGGAACCGTATACGCCGCGGCGCTGGGCGGTTCGCTCGCCAAGCGCACCCAAGCCGCCGCCCAAGCCTCGCAGGCCGGATCGAGCGGCGTCACCGTGCAGGCCGCGCCCACCTCCATCACCGTCGAAGCCCAGAGCCTCGAGCCTGGCGCCGAAATCAAAACGCAGACCGATCCGTCCAAACAGACACCGCCCGCTCCCACGCCGCAAGTGACTACCCAATTCACGCCCGCCGTGGATCTCACCGGCGTGGATAGATCCGCGGTTTACAGAATCAACCCGGATAACACGGTCGAGACGCTCTGGAGCTCCAAGGAAGAGAACGTCTACGATATTCTGGCGCTGCCCAATCAGCTCCTCTTCTCGACCGACACCAACGGCCGCGTCTATGGCCTCTCGCACGATCGCAAGGTCACGCTGGTATTGCAGACCAACGAAGGTGAAGCCACGCGCCTGTTTCCCTCGGCCGGTTCCGTGCTGGTGGCCACCGGCGATATGGGCCGCATCTATCGTGTCGGCGAAGGCCCTGGCGCGTCCGGCAGCTACGAATCGCCGGTGCACGATGCAGGCACGGCCGCTCGCTGGGGCAGCCTGAGCTGGCGCGCGGAAATGGTTCCGTCGACGGCGCTGGTCTTTCGCACGCGCTCGGGTAACTCCTCCAAGCCCGACAAAACCTGGAGTGACTGGTCCGAGCCGCTGAAAGATTCCGCTGCCTCCACGATTACCAGCCCCAACGCGCGCTACATCCAGTGGAAGGCCGATTTCTCCGGCGCGGGCGGCGTTACTCCCGTATTGGATAATGTGACTCTCGCCTACCTGCCGCAGAACTCCCCGCCGGTAGTGAAGAGTATCAACGTGTCGCTGCAGATGGCGGCGGTCTCAGCTTCCAAGACCGTCGCGCAATCGTCGCTCTCGCCCTACACCGTTACTGTCACCGATACCGGCGACGCCAGTGCTTCCACTTCGGCCGGCACCGCTACGCAGACCCTGTCGCGCACCGCCGCGCAGCAGATCACGGTGAGCTGGCAGGCGGAGGATCCGGATGGCGACCGCTTGGTCTACAACCTGTATTTCCGCGGTGACGACGAGCACCAGTGGAAGCTGCTCAAAGGCAACCTGCACGACAACGCGTTCACCTTCGACAGCGACGTGCTGGCCGATGGCAAATATTACTTCCGCGTGACCGCCTCGGACCGCGAAGTGAATCCGCCGTCCACCGCGCGCGATGCCGACTTGACCAGTTCGCCGGTGATGATCGACAACACGCCGCCGGTGGTCACCATTGGCGCCGTGCGGCATCCCGGCGCCACTGCCCAGATTGAATTCGAAGCCATGGACGCGGCCTCGCCCCTGCGCCGCTGCGAGTATTCGCTCGACGCCACCGGTTGGGTGCCCATGGAGTCCGCCGACGGTGTGATCGACTCGCAACGCGAGAAGTTCGTGCTCGCGCTCGACAAGCTCACTCCCGGCGAACACCTGGTAGTCATTCGCGTGCTGGATAGCGCCGGCAATGTGGGGCTGGCCAAAGTCGTGCTGCATTAGCTGTGGCGCAGGCACTCCTGCCTGCCGCGCTGGCACTCTTGCCAGCGCAGGCGAGCTTGGCTCGCCTATCGGTGTCGGGCCCATGAATCGGCAAACCGCAAACCAGTTCTCCATCACCGCAGCCGCGCTGTCCATCCTCGCCGCTTCCTTAGCCGGCATAGCACCCCTGGCCGCCCAGACCACCCTGCGCCAAGCGGCTGCCCCGCGTGCGATTCCCATCGGCGCCGCCGCATCGGCGGACGAGTACGGCCCGCCCGATCTGCTGCAGAATCCCACTTACGCCGGCGTACTCTCCGGCCAATACAGCATGCTGGAGCCGGCCAACGCCATGAAATGGGATGTGACCCAACCCACCCAGACCACTTTCAACTTCCAGCCCGGCGACGAACTGGTGGCGTTCGCGCAGGCCAACGGAATGCTCGTGCGCGGCCACAATCTCTGCTGGTACCAGCAGTTCCCGGCGTGGCTCGCGCCCTATGCCGCGTCTGCTACACCGGCACAAATGGCCGCGTTGCTCCAAAACCACATCGCCACCGAGGTGACGCATTTCAAGGGGCAGGTCTTCGCGTGGGACGTGGTCAACGAAGCCTTCAACGATCCCACCGGATCCGCCGTGCCCGGCCTCCGCGATTCCATTTGGTATGACCAGCCCGGCATCGGGCAGACCGGCACCGGATACATCGCGCAGGCATTCCAATGGGCGCGGGCCGCCGACCCCAACGCCCTGCTGTTTTATAACGACTACAACATCGAGGAGCCCGGCCCCAAGTTCACCGCCGTCTTAAACATGGTTCAGGATTTTGTGAACAGCGGCGTACCCATCGACGGCGTGGGCTTCGAAATGCACGTCCTCAACACCTACTATCCGAGCGTCACCGAACTGGCGCAGAACATGCAAGCGCTGGCGGCCCTCGGCATCCAGGTGCACATTACGGAAATGGACGACCGGCTGCTCGTGGATTCGAACGGCGACGCTTCGACGGCGGATCTGCAGACCCAGGCGCAGGTCTACCAGGCCATCCTCACAACGTGCCTGCAGCAGCCCAATTGCACGGCGTTTCAGGTTTGGGGCGTCTCCGACGCGAATTCTTGGATTCCCAGCGCCTTTCCCGGCTACGGCGCGGCGCTGCCATTCGATATGAATTATCAGCCCAAGCCGGCGTTCTCCGCGCTGATCGCGGCCTTGCAAACGACCCCGCCAACGCTGAGTGCGGCCAACGTGCTGAACGCCGCAAGCTATCAAGGCGGGGCGGTGTCGCCGGGAGAAATCGTGACGATTTTCGGCTCCAATTACGGCCCGGCCAATCTCGCCATCAACCAGGTGGATTCCAGCGGCAGGTTCCCGGCGAGCGTGAGTGGCGTCCAGGTGCTGTTTGACGGTGTGCCTGCGCCGATGGTGTACGCACGGGCCAATCAGGTGAGCGCCATTGTGCCATTTGAAGTGGCGGGCGAGAAGCAGACCGCGATCCAGTATCAATATAACCCTGGCAACGGAGCGGTGATCTCAAATACAGTGACAGTGCCGGTGGTCGCAGCCTTGCCGGGGATCTTCGCGCTCGATGCGAGCGGCAGCGGACCAGGCGCCATTCTGAATCAGAATTCCTCGGTCAACAGGGCGTCGAACCCGGCCGCGGCTGGCAGCGTGATTCAGGTATTCGGCACCGGGGGCGGCGCGACTGTGGGCGGCGCGACGGATGGCGCACTGGCGCCCGGCGCGGGGAGCCTGGTCACGCAACCGGTCACGGCGACGATTGGGGGAGTGCCGGCGAAGGTCGACTATGCAGGGCCCGCTCCGGGTCTGGTTAATGGCGCGATCCAGGTGAATCTGACGATTCCGGCGGGCCTGTCGCCGGGCCCGCAACCCGTCGTGATCACGGTGGGAACGGCGGCGAGCCCGAACGGCATTACCGTGGCGGTCGAGTAGCGCTGCGCGGCATTCGTGTGCTTGCGGCAATCGCGCGTAGCTGAGGACCTGCTTGCCCGTGAGTAGGGGACTACAATAGCTACGGTGTGTGCGCTCCGTCATTGTAAACGGAAGTCGAATTAGAGATTATGTAACATCTGATAATGAAAAAGGTTCATCTGCTGATTGCCGCTGCCTTTTTGGTCCATGCGGTTGCTTGGCTTCTGCCAGTTGTCAAGGAGGGAGTCACGCTTCCTGATGGTCTGCCGGGCTGGCAAGCGTTTGAGGAGGCAGCCCGTGAAGTGAACAATTGGAAGACGGACCCATGGTACTTCGTGGTCCTTTGTGCGATCAGCGCGGTATCGACGATCCTTTTCGTGGTAGGAGCAGGGTGGGTAGTTGCGATACGATCACGCATATTCCGCCGCATCTCCGCGTGGACTGCTCTTTGTGCTTTCGTCATCAACGCACATTGGGTTCTTTGGTCTGGTCCTGACGGATTCAATCTCAGAGCCGGTTACTTCCTCTGGTGGGCCTCGTTTCTGCTGCTGGCGATAGGATTGTTCCTCTTATCAGACGCCATGGCAGTTCGTGATCGTCGAAATCAGGCGTTCACACCAGTTTAGTTTCTATCGCAGTTGTACGACAGGTCGCGAATGGATTGGGTGCTTTGTGGTTCACGATCAGCCGCTCCTCCCGCGACTGACTGAACGTAACAGGACGGAGTAGTCGGCGTCATGCACGCTTGCCGAAAGGTCACGCATCACCGTGGCGGTCGAGTAGCCCCGCGGGACAATCACTGCTCGCCCTGTGGAAAGTACTTCCGCAGCAGCCCCCGAGTAACCCGCTCGGTCCACGACCCGAACGGCTGATCCGTGGTCAGATAGGTCCATACCGCGCCACGCTCGGACGGATCCCATCCGCTCGACTCAGCCTCGGCCAACCGGCGCGCTACCTCACCGCCCAAACTGACTTCCAGTTCCCGGAACCACTGATCGACGCGGCTCAGAAACTCATACAGAGTGTTTCTCCCAGCTAACGAGACCCAGTGGATGCCGGACCGCAATTCGGCAACTTGCGAAAGATGCTCCGACCAAAGATCGTCGATGGTCCTCAAATAGACCATCCGTTCCAGTTCGGAGCCACAAGCCCGATCGCCCGTGAGAATGGACTGCCGCATCGCTCGCATCTTCAATCGCTGGCCCTCGATCGTGGATTCATATTTCTGCAGGAAGATGCGGATATCGAGATTCTGACCCTCCGCGAACTTCTGCATCTCCTCCGGATCGGTGCCGCCATATTTCACCACCAAATCGTCTTCCAGCGAGACGAAGAACCGCGACTCTCCCGGATCGCCCTGGCGGCCGGCGCGGCCTCGCAACTGGTGATCGATGCGGCGGCTTTCGTGGCGGTTCATGCCTATCACATACAGCCCTCCTAAGTCCGCAACTCCCCCTCCCAAGCGTATGTCCGTGCCGCGGCCCGCCATGTTGGTCGAGACCGTAATGGCGCCGCGCTCGCCGGCCCGCGCCACGATGGCGGCTTCCCGTTCGTCGTCACGGGCGTTCAGCACCTCATGCGGAAGATCGCCGAGCATCGCGCTCAACCGCTCGGATTCCTCGACGCTGCCTGTGCCCACCAGGACCGGCCGCCCCGTAGCATGCGCGCGCCGAATCTCCTCAATCACGGCGCGCTCCTTTTCGGC
>JBEKUO010000345.1:0-7810 GCA_049514955.1 Bryobacteraceae bacterium
CTACGCCTTGCCTTGAAGGCGCCGGACGCGGTATAAGCGCCCATAGGCGCTCATGAAGATTCAGGAGGTTGCTCGGCGTGCGCGGGTTTCAACGGCCACCGTATCCCGCACAATCAACAACCCTTCCCTCGTCGATCCCAAAACGGCCAAGCGAGTTTGGAAGGCGATCGAAGAGTTGCGTTATTACCCGAACACGCAGGCACGATCGCTGGTCTCCGGCCGCAGCCGAATTCTCGGGCTGATTGTATCGGACATCACCAACCCGTTCTTTCCCGAGTTGATCAAAGGCTTCGAGGATGTCGCAATCCAACACGGATACGAGATTCTGATCAGCTCCACGAATTATGATTCAGCCCGCATGGCGATCTGTGTTCGCCGAATGCTGGAACGCAAAGTGGAAGGCGTGGCCATCATGACCTCCGAGATGGATAAACACCTCGTCGATCAGTTCGCCAACCGGAACGTTCCCATGGTGTTTCTGGATGTCGGGCCGATGGGCGACCGCATTAGTAACATCCTGGTGGACTATGCTATGGGGATCAACGAGGCCGTCAAGCACCTGCTGTCTCTCGGGCACCGCAGGATCGGCTTTATCAGCGGACCGCTGGGCCTGAAGTCGGCGCGCATTCGGCGGATCGCGTTTCTAAGGTCGCTAGGCCACCACGGCCTTGACCGGGATGCACGCCTGGTTGAGGCCGGCGATCACACCGTCGACGGTGGCCTCAATGCCATGGCCCGAATGCTGGATTCGAAGTGCGCTCCCACGGCCGTTCTGGCTTCCAACGATTTGACCGCCATCGGCATGATGCGCGCTGTGCGGCGCTCCGGATTAGTGGTGCCCCAGGATATTTCAATTGTGGGCTTCGACGACATCCGGCTGGCCGAATTCACGGAACCGCCCTTGACCACCGTGCGCTTATCACGGCGGGAATTGGCTGAACGGGCCTTTCACGCTCTCTTAGCGGACCTGGATAGCCAGCCAAGGCGCCCTGAAAATAAAGTGGAGACACACCTGGTAGTCCGCGAGACGACTTGCCCCGCGCGCCGCGAAAGCGCCCTTTGATATTCAGCGTAGAAACCGCGCATCGCAGCGTTTGTACCTATGATGGAACATGCTAGAATACGTGGCCAAGGCACTCGGGAGGTGGACCGATTCCTCGTCGCTCTTTATTAAGCGCGAGTCTTCGCAGTCCGAGCGAGATTGCGCGCGCCGTTTCGTGGAGCCGTAGGACCTTCCTGCGCGAGGTCACCGGGGCAGCCGCCGCTGGTGCTTTGCTCAGCATGGCCGCGCGCCGGGGGATGGCCTCGCCGCGGGCCCGCAAGGCGGTCGTGGTCACGTTCGGCGGCGGCGCGCGCGACGAAGAGACCTTTATGCCGGACGGGCAGGAGAATATTCCCCACCTGCTGACAGCCCTGATGCCGCGCGCCACCTTCTTCAGTCAAGTCGTTAATCGGGGAATCCTCGGCCACTATGTGGCGACGGCCAGTCTGGCCACTGGCGCGTACGAGACCTTCAATAACTTTGCGGCCGTTCCCCCGGATCATCCTACGGTCTTCGAATATTTCCGCAAAGATTTGAGTCGCCCAGCTCTGGACGCCTGGGTCGTGGCGCCCAGCAACGGCTTCAACCGCATCGGTGAGAGTGGCAACCGTTCCTACGGCCGCGGCTGGGGAGCTGGCGTTATTCTGCCGAAGCGTCTGTTAGCGGCCGCGCTTTCGTCGAGCCAGGGCCCCTCGTACGAGCATCTGTTGCGGGATAACTACGAGACCCCTCTCTACGCGCCTGAGCTTGGCGGCCACCAGATCGAGTTACAACAGATGGCGGAAGTCCTCAGGCTTTCGGTGGCCGACTTCACCGCGCACGCGCGCGTGCTTGCGAGCCCCGACGAGTTGTCGGTTTATATCGCCCGGCAGCTTATGCGACACCTCGCGCCCAGCTTGCTCTGGATCACGCTGCACGACATTGATATCGCCCACTCGGGGACATATTCGCTGTATCTCGAGGCCATCCAGCGCACCGACCGCCTTTGTGGGGAAATCTGGAAGAACGTCGAGAGCGAGCCGGAATACGCGGGCAAGACGACTATGTTCATTCTGCCCGATTTCGGCCGCGATTCGGATGACGACGCGGGAGGCAATGGGTTCCAGCATCACCGTACAGGGGATCCGCTTTCCCGCACGACCTGGATGATGGTGATGGGGCCGGGAGTTCGGGAAAACGTGGTTGTGGAGAGGCCTGCCGAGCCGACCGACCTGGTACCGACGCTAGGGGCGCTTCTGGGCTTCGACGCCCGCCTGTCGCAAGGCAAGCCGCTACCAGAGGTTTTGTAACTGACATGCTGCCCCATGAGCTGAAAGCCAGCCAGTTTGCCGGTTACCCGCCGCAGGCCAGACAGTTGGCTGCCGGCCGCGTTTCGCTGTTGCAACAGTTGCCCATCGGGTTTCTGCCGTTGCTGCTGCGTGAAATCATCGTCTACGATTGGAAGTTTCCGCCGGAGCGAAATGAACTAGACCATCAGTTGGCGTATCTGGAGTCTCGCTCACCCGAACAACGCCGGCAGTTGCTGGCGGGCTTCGAGAAATTGCAGGTCTCACCCGAGTTAGAAGCCTTCGACTGGGTCAACGAGCCGGGCCAGTTCTCCGAGCAACTGACCTCGCACCTCTGGGCTACCCTCCAGATCGATGCTTTCCGGACGGCCGCCATCGACTATGTGCGAACCATCAATGCCGCCGCGAAGCATGCGCCGCCGCCCATTCCGCGGTTGGGTATCGTGGTGCTCGGCAAGGATGTCGCGGAGAACGAGTACAGGCTCTTTCGCAAGCTTCGCCCTCACGGAGTTTACTTCAACCGCGTGAAGCCGGAGAACGGGCTCCACATGCTCCTGGACGCCGTGGCGGCCAGGGCTGAGGCGCATTCCGCCCCATACAGCCATTGGTACATCGACGGCGGAAGCGGAGAGCTCGTTTCTGGCGATGGTCTGGTCCGCTTCTCATACGACTCGTTGGCCACCGCGCGCGCGGCTCTGCAAGACAAAATGCAAAAGACATTCCAGTCCGGCATTGGGCCCGAGGCGTTCCGCACGACGCTTGCCCGGATGCGCCCGGCGGAGTTGGGGCTCGGAGACGCGCCAGACGCCGTAATGAGCCGGTTCCAGATAAGCTTGCTCACCGAAGGCTCCGGGACGCAGATCTTCAGTACTACATTTGTTCAATGGGCGGCCCGCGAGGCCTACCGCCGTGCGCAACCCCTGACGCTCCTGCTGCGGTTCGCGCCCCGCCAGCGGGCGCGGCCTATGAACGAGTTACTCACAGAGACGCAGCGGAAGCCCGAGTTGGATCCGCGGGGGTCGCTGGTAGATGCCGATATGGGCGCATATTACACGTGGCTAAATCAACAACGCTTGGCTGGCGCGGAGATGTCGTCCTTCTTAGTCTGGTTCGAAAACCACAACGAGGCGATCGCCATTGGTCCTTCACTGACCCGTGCGGCCGAGTCGAGTAGCCCGGTCGACCTCCAACATTTGGTCAAGCAGATTACCTAAGGGAGCGCTCGATCTCCAAACTGTGCCTTGCCCTTGCCGTCGCGCGCCAGGATAGCCACGTCTGCACTAAAGCCGAATCCGACATCAACCCTCCGCTGGAGCGAAGATGGACAGGCGCTTTATGTGGCTCATATGCGGGACGCCCGCGACCACAAGTAGCAGTTGGCAAGTTGGCTTGCTTCGCCCGTTTCAGCCTCCGGGCCGACCGGCTCACAACATTCGGAACATCTTCCGTGGGAATATCGTCCGCAGCATATCAGCATTGGACTGGTGGCGGCAATCGTCCAAAAACACCGTCCAAAAAGCACCCCAGGAAGCAGATCCAGCCCGCGAACCCGCGCAGAAAGGCTATTCGGTACGAGCTCACTATTCCTGCCTCCTCAGTCCGGCTGTCCGGATCTATAACCGGTTGCTTTGAGATCCGGGAGCAGGCGTCTCAAAATGTGAACTTCACCCCTGCTTGAACCAGCCGGGGAGTAGCCGCGCTAACGACTTGGCCGAACGTTGCACTGCTGATATTGCCGTCAACGGCTTGCGGTCCAAAGAACTGAGCGTGATTGAAAACATTGAAGGCTTCCATCCGGAACTGCAGGGATTTGGAGTCGGTAAGGCGCAGGTTCTTGAGAACCGCCATATCGAAGTTCTCCATTCCGGGGCCATGGAAATAACGCCGTGAGGCGTTGCCCGGAGTGCCCAAGGCATTTTCGCTGAACAGCCCGGCATTAAAATACGCCTTCTCGTTTCTGGGATTGCGATTCAGATCGAGGGAACCAGCCGCCACGTCCGGTTCATCAATGCCGTAGTTGTTGATACCGTTTGGCTCCGCGCCCAGGAGCGAGTTGTCGCCGTAGTTGACGAGCGTTACAGGAAAACCGGTGCTGAAGCGCGCGATCCCGGAGAATTCCCATCCCTGCGTCCAGCGGTTTGTGGCATGCAGAAGACGTTCGAATGGGATCTGGTAGCTGTAGCTCACGACAAAGTTCTGCGTAATATCGAAAGCGGACAGGGCCTTGCTGAGTGAGGGATTCAGCGGGTTGACCTCTTCGCCCAGATTGGAAGATTGATCCAGCGACTTGCTATACGTATACGCCACCAGCAATTGCAACGGTCCGCTGGTGTGCCGCAAGGTGACCTGCAGAGAATTGTAGTGGGAGTTACCGATGGTGGTCTCCAGGGTATCGCTTCCGAAATTCGGCCCCAGAGGCCCTCTTGTCCCATGGATCGTTAGGCCCCGAGCAGTGGTGAAAACATCGCTTTCGCTGAATGGACCGCAGAAGGTTTGGCCCGGCGCCAGGTTGGCCGGATTGCTGAGTTGCAGACAGAGTGCGGGGTTGCCGGGATTGGCCTCCTCAAGCACCAGAAGGTGATGCGCCTGAGTGCCCACATAGCTTATGCCGAGCACGGTGTTGTTTCCGAAGCCGCGCTCGATCGAGAGCATGTATTCCCCGGTATAGGGGATGCTGTTGTTGGTTGGATAGGATGGCATCCCGCTGATGGGTTCAAACTGCGACCAGTCGAGACTCGCGTCCGGCTGGCTCGCCGTGGTGTTCAAGGGCGCAAGTTGCACCGGGAAGTGCTGGCCCACATTTTGCCCGTTGGCCGCCGTAATGAATGGGGTGGCAAACAGGGGCGGAGCGGGGCTCGTATAGGTGGTTCCATACGGCGCGTTCGCGCTCATGATACCAATCGTCAACGCTTCGATTGCGGAGTAAAACATACCATAGCTGGCCCTCACGCTCGTTTTGGCGGGACCGCCCAGGATCTTGCCGAGCAGGCTGTCTTTGCCGGCGCTGGGCGAGTAGGCCAAACCGATACGCGGCGCAAAATCCAGGTTTCCGGCCTGAGCCAGCGTGCGCGGGACGCCCGGATCGGTTGGAAACAAAATACCCGCCGGAGCACCCGGGAAAACTACTGACTGCCGGCCCGGCTCGAACGTAGCGATCTGGTTGTATTTTTCATACCAGGGCTCGATGCGGTCCCACCGCACACCGTAGTTCAACGTCAGGTTCTTCTTGATGCGCCATCCATCCTGCGCGTAGAGTCCTGTGTATTTGTTGCGGCCGTAGAAGGGCTGAAGCTGGCTTTGGTTGTACTGGGTCGGAATTCCCAGCAGGAAGTCCGCGAAATCGATGCCGGTCTCGCTTCCGTAGAAGATAAAGTTGCCATTCAACTGGGCGATCGGATCGACATTGACCTGATCGTAGTGAAACTGTCCGCCTACTGCGATCGTGTGCGTTCCGGCAACTTTGGAAAAGTTGTCAATCGATTGAAATGTGTTGTTGGCTTGCTTCAGTTCGTTCGTGTTCGTCCCGATGGAGAAGTTATTGAAATTGACGCTTTCCACACCTTCGGTTTTGGGCGACAACGGCGCGATGCCGGGCGTATTCCGGCCCACAACGAAACCCTGGGACGCAAGGCTGACGCCAACTCCACCAATTGGCTGGCCCAGATTCGTGGAGTCGCGCATGAAGCTGAAGTGAAACTCGTTGACGGCAGTCGAGCCGATCGTTTTCGTGTCACCCAAGGCAAGCAGTTGTGCACGGCCGAGGTTCAGGGCGTTGAAACCGGGCACATTCGCGCCGCCCTGCGCGACTGGGTAAGGATTGTTCTGCGACCAGCCGTCCAGAAAATAGTAGGCCGACATCATACCCCAGCGGGTGGCGCCATCGAGCCGGTATGCGCCTTTGTCGTCTTGCAAGGTCTCGTTGTAGGCCGAGGCGGAAAAAGTGCCGTTAGGATTGTTGGGCGCAGGAATGTACTGCAGAAGATCGACGGCTGGAGCCGACCACGCACTCTTGGGGATGATGGCGTTCGGGAGCACGCACTGCGCGGAATTCGTGCAACTGGGGAAGTAATAAGGCTCACCTGCCGTGACGCCGTAGCCGAGTTTTTGCGAAAGCTGGCTGGCCCAATAAGCGCCGCTCACCGTCGTCGGGACCGAGCTTCCGTTTTGGTCGACTGTCGTAAACGCGTTTGCGACATTGGACAGGTTGCCGGCGCGTTCCGGAAGAGACGGAACCGGGATTTGGCCCGTATCGATCCCCTGCGTCAGTCGAGTTCCTTGATAATCGGCGAAGCAAAAGACCTTGTTCCTCCGGATGGGCCCGCCCAGCGTGCCTCCAAATTGGTTCTGGTTAAACGCCCCGCGGGTGGGCGAGAAGTAGTTGCGGGCATCCAGGTCTGTGTTGCGCAAAAATTCGAAGAGATCGCCATGGAATGCATTGGTCCCGGACTTCGTGACCACCTCGATCTGGCCGCCGCTGAACTCGCCGTATTCCGCGTCGAAGTTACTGGTGAGAATCCGGAACTCGGCTATCGAATCCAGGTTCGGAACGATCGCCGCGCCCATGTTAACGTCTTCTTCGACGTCGCTGCCATTCAGCACAAAGCTGTTGGCAAATTCCCGCTGGCCGTTGATCGAGATGGTGCCGGGGTTCAGACCGCCGGAGGGCGAAAATGCACTGACACCCACATCCTGGGTCGTATCGGATGTCAGAGATGTGACTGGAGCGACGCCGGATTGAAGAGAGAGTAGGTCCGTGTAGCTGCGGCCATTGAGCGGCACGGCCGTCATCTGTTTGCCTGTGATGACCTCGCCCATCTGGGTATCCGCGGTTCTGACGTGCGTGGCCGATTCGGAAACGGTCACCGTCTCGGTCCTATTTCCGATGGCAAGAGACGCGTCCACGACAACCTTGCTGTTGACATCGATCACGACACCCGTGCGCCGGAGAGGCGTGAACCCGGAGGCGTCCACCTCGATGTTGTAACGTCCAACCGGCAGACCGTGGAAAACATAAAAGCCTCGGCCATCGGTTGTGATGGTTTGCTTTACGGCTGTGTCCGTTTCCGTCGCTGTGACCTTCGCACCGGGAATCGCTCGACCGCTCGGGTCGGCAATGGTTCCCAGCAAGCTTCCCCCTTCGCTGGCCCACAGAGTCAACCGCAGCAGGGCGAGCAGAGCGATGGTAAGGAATTGGCCAGCCCTGCAGAGGAATCCGCGCGCAGCCGGCATAAAAATGGCAATCTGAGTCTGCCCCGTCCCGGCGCGTTCGCTCGCAGCGCCAAAACCCTGCGTAAGACGCGAAAAAGAACAGGCCCTTGCCCGCCGAGGCGAACAACGGGAAGAGCAACGCTGCGGTGACCGGGGGCAGGCGGAATCGTCGGGCCGCGCCCAAGCCAATAGACATGGATTGCAATTCAGTTGCATCAGAAAGAATAGAATACTCCATTGATGGATTGCTGGGAAAGATGTTTCAGCAACTCAG
>JBEKUO010000346.1:0-7772 GCA_049514955.1 Bryobacteraceae bacterium
CCGGGAATAATCGCGCCCACCTGTCCGGTGACATTGCCGGTGGCATCCAGTTGTGGAGCGGCAGAAAGGCTATAAGCGCCTGGGGCGAAGTTATAAGCCTGCTGATATTTTTCGCGATACGTCCCGAACAGACTTATACGGATGCCTAAGTTCAATGTGAGACGCTTCGATATGTGCCAATCGTCCTGGAAATAAGGCTCGAGGATCTTGTACCGGTTGTAATACTTGATCTTGTCGTTAGCCTGCTGATAGCTGGCGATGTCCCCCTGCAAGAGGTCGGCGAAGGCGTTGCCCGTGCTGATCGGCGAGCTCTGGTCGAAGGTAAGAATGCCCTGAATATAAGGGCTGTTGAACTCGTTCTTTTCGGCCGCCACGAAATAAGCTCCAAAAAACATGTTATGGCCGCCAACGATCTTACTCAACTGGTCCTTCAAAGTATAGGTCGGGTTGGCGTTATTCCAGGGAAAGTAACCGCTATCGAGCGAGAAGCCGCCAGTGTCGTAGTTTACGCCGCCGCTGACGCTGACTGCCGGAAGCAGGCCGCCGAAGCCGTTGTTATAAAGACCCGTCATGGTCATGCTGGAGGGGCGTTGAACCGGTCCCAGGGCGGTCAGAAAGATATGGTCGGTGGTGTAGCTGAAGGTGACCTCGTTCAGGAGCGTAGGCGAAATGTTGGCGGTCAGGTTGGCCACCGCGCTCACTCCCGGTCCCACGAAATTCGTGCCGACGGTGGGGAACGAAGCTCCGTTGCCCCACAAAGGAGTAGGAGTCTCGGTGGCCCAGGAATCGTGTATAAACCGCCCGAAGATGCGGAGCTTGTCGCTGAAGTTGTGATCCACGCGAATGAGTTCCTCGCGCCAGTGCGTAAACTGCGCGGGGGCGGCCTGAAAGTAGGACGCGCCGCTGACTATGGAGTTGGGTTGCGGCATCATCGCCAGAATGGCTTTCGCATTAGGATCGATGGGCACCGTGTTGCTCGGGAAATAAGCTTTGGTTGTGGGATTTACTGGGCAGTCGGGAAAGTTGACCTGATCGACCATCGAGCCGGCCGCCGGGCACACATCCGAAAAGTTCCCCAGTTGCTCCTGGGCCGAGGGCAGCGGCTGACTGAACGTTTGGCCCGGGACGATTTCCCTGCGCCATTCCTCGGAGAAGAAGAAGAAGGTCTTATCCTTGCTCGTGTTGTAGACGCGAGGGATAAAGACGGGACCGCCGATGGTGTAACCGAAATCGTTTTTCTTGTAATCGGGCACCGACGACTCGAAGAAGTTGCGGGCATTGAAGTCGTTGTTGCGGACAAACTCGAACACGTCTCCATGAAAGTCTTTGGTGCCCGACTTTGTGACCGTCTCGATGGTTCCCGAGCCGTTGCGCCCGTACTGCGCGCCATAATTGGAGGTCATGACTTTCACTTCTGCAATGGCGTCGATATTCGGATAGACGTTCAGCGTCTGGTTGCTGCCGTTATCCATGTTGTCGCCCCCATCGATCTCCCAGTTGTTGTTTTCGGTGCGGCCGCCGTTGATACTCATGCTGACGTTGCCGTTGACACCCACGGTCCCCTCGTCCTGGCCGGTTTGGTTGCTGACGCCGGGAACCAGCGTGACGAGTTGCGTGAAGTTGCGGCCGTTGAGGATGAGTTGGCTGATCTCTTTCTGCGTGACCACGCCGGAAACTTCGGAGGATTGCGTTTCCACTTGGGCGACGGATGTGCCTTGGACCGCGACCTCGGTGGTAACTGCGCCGACCTCCAAGGTGGCGTCGACGCGCGCCTTCTGGCCGACTCGCAGGATGATGCCGGTGGCATCGTAGGTTTTGAAGCCCTTCTGCGTAATGCTCAGATTGTAGGCGCCCGCAGTCAAGCCTGCCACCAGGTAGTCGCCATCGGTATTGGTGGTCGTCTTCAGAGTAATGGCCTTCTCCGGGTTGCTGACGACGACTTCGGCGCCGGACACGATCGCGCCGGTAGCATCCCGCACAGTTCCGGTGATGGAAGCGCTGTTCTGCGCAAACGCGGCGGCGCAGAGGAACAGGCACGATGTGAGCAAAACGGCGATTCTATAACGCATAAACCGACCTCCTGTAGTGAAAAATATCTTACGCCCTGGCGCGCCCCCATGCAAGGGGCATTTTACGAATTGTTAAACTGTGAGCAATGCTCCGTACGGCTCGCGGGATTCTGGCGATGCTCGCGATATTTGCGGCTCACGGACATCCTGCCCAGAGCGCCGGCTCGGAGGATGCGATCCGCAACGCTTATGAAGTTGGCGAGCAGGCGCTGCGCCGCGGCGATCTGGATGGGGCCGCCCAGCGATTCCTTCAGGTCCTGGCGCTGGCGCCGGCGGACGTTGGCGCACACACCAACCTCGGAGTGGTTTATATGCGCCAGCAGAAGTGGAAGCAGGCGCTGGCGGAGCTGGAGGCGGCTCGCAAGCTGGCCCCGCAAGTGCCGGGGATCCGGCTCAACATCGGGCTGTCGTACTACCGGCAGGGCGAGTACGGCAAGGCCACCCAGCCATTGGAATCGGTCGTCGAGGATCAGCCGCAATCGACGCAAGCGCGACGTTTGCTGGGCCTCTGTTACTTCTTCCAGGAGCGTTACGCGGATGCGGTCCGCGTTTTAGAGGCGGCCTGGCCGGATGCCAACAACGACCTGAGCTATCTTTACGTGCTGGCGGTCGCGGCCGGCAATGCGAGCCGGCACGAGCTGGAGGAGCGCGCGTTGGCGCGGCTGCTCGAAATCGGCAAAGATTCGGCGGAGTATCATCTGTTCATCGGCAAGGCGTATCTGACCCGCGAGGACAACGACAAAGCGCTCTCCGAGTTGGAGATCGCCGCCGCAGCCAACGCGAAGCTGCCCTTTGTGCACTACAACCTGGGGGTGGTCTACCGGCGGAAGCGCGACTTCGACAGGGCCAAACAAGAGTTCCTGAAAGACGCCGCCCTGGAGCCGGACGTGGCTTTTAACTACGATCAGCTCGGCATCGTCTGCCAGATGCTGGAGGACGACCAGACGGCCACGCGATATTATCTCGAGGCGGTCCGGCGCGATCCGCAGATCGGGACCTCATGGTACGGCCTCGCCAAGATTTACGGCAAGCAGAAGAAATACGCGGAGGCCCTGCGGGCGTTGGATTCGGCCGGCGCCATCGATCCGAAGAGCGCCAGCGTCCATTACCTCCGCGGCCAGATCCTGATGCAGCTTGGGCGCGGCCCCGAAGCGAAGGCGGAGATGGCCACGGTGCGCCGGCTCAAACAGGAGTCCCTGGATAAGATCGAGCAGCAGGTTACAGGGGGCGTGTATCGCGACCCGCAGCTTACGCAGTAGGCCGCGGCGCAGGCTTTAGCGTAATGCCGCGGCGAACTTCAGTTCGCCGTAACTTCCGGAGTTTGGACATTTGCGCCACTCCCGTGGGGCGGACCGAAGACGCATCGCCGGGTCGCCCCGTCGCCCGCTCGCCCGCTCTTAACATCGACGCCTTTTGTCGATGTTGGCGAGTTGAAGCTCGCCCGAACTACTCGTGCCGCAGCGTCACCGCGGGGTCCACCCGCAACGCCGCGCGCGCCGGGATGAGCGCGGCCAATACCGCCATGAGGCCCAGTAGCGCGGAAGTCGCAGCGAAGGCCAGCGGGTCGAATGGGCTGACACCGTAGAGCATGGCGCGGATCAGTTGCGCGGCGGCAGCCGCCAGCGCTAGGCCGATCAGGGCGCCTGCCAAGACTGGTTTGAAACCCTGCCACAAAAGCAGCCTAAGAACATCCAAGCGCCCCGCGCCCAGAGCCACGCGTATACCGACTTCGCGGCGCCGCCGGCCAACGGCGAAGGCGACCACTGCATAGACGCCGGTCGAGGCCAGCAGCAGTCCCAGGCCTCCCAGGATGGAAGCGGCCGCCATGGCCATTTTCTGCGGAGCCAGCGCCAGGTTCACATTCTGCTCGATCGGCTTGGCGCTGACAGTAACGTTGGGGTCGAGACCGGCAGCGGCTTTCTCCAGCGCGCGCGATACGGGTCCGGGCGGCCCATCGTAGCTCACCAGCAGGACGCCTTCCAGCGCGCGCTCGCTGCTCATCGCCTCGTAGACCCGCGGATGGTCGTTCGCATTCAGACCCAGACCCTTGGCAGCGGCCACCACGCCGACGATTTCGCGATCGTCCTCCGGCTTGCTTCCCAGCCGGATTCGCAGGCCGACGGGATTAACTCCCGCGTAGTAGAGGCGCGCCAGCGTGGCATCCACGATCGCCACTTTGGCATGGCTATGCAAATCGGCGGCGTTGAACGTCCGTCCTTGCAAGACTCGAATGTGCATGGTGCGGAAGAAATCCAGCCCCACCTGGTTGCAGGCGGCCCGGACCGGCTGGCTCACGCTGCCGCTAGCGGTCAGGATACGCGCTTCGGTCAGGCATTCGCTCAAAAACGGGTTGTTGGTGGTCAGCGACGCTGCGCGTACACCCGGCAGCGCGGCGGCGGAATCACGCAGCGTGTTCAGGAAGCGCTCGGCCTGCTCGCCGGAGTACTGCTGTTGCCGCAGGTCCACGGGCGCCACCAACACATTGCGTATGCTCTGCCCGATATCCATGTGCAAAGCGGCGCCAAATCCGCGCAGCAACAGGCCGGCGTTGACCAGCAGGATCAGGGAAGCGGCCACCTGTAGCGCAATCAGGGCATCCTGCAAGCGGAATCCCCGGCGATGCGTCGCCGCGTCCAGACCTTCGCTCCGCAGCGCCGGCGTCAGATTCGAGCGCAGCAGGGCGAGGGCGGGGAACAATCCGAACACCAGGCCGGCGGCCAGCGAGACCGCCAGGGTATATAAGAGGATGCGCCAGTCCGGGTCCAAACCGAGCTGCAGCGGACCGGCCTCTGAAGGAATTGCCGCGACCACAACCCGCGCGCCTACCTGTGCCAGCGCCAGCCCCAGCGCCCCGCCCAGCGTCGCCAGCAGCACGCTTTCCGTGAGCAATTGTTGCAAGAGCCGTCCCTTTCCAGCGCCGATGGAAAGCCGTATGGCGATTTCCCTGCGGCGGCTGAGCCCGCGCGCGAGCAACATGTTCGCCACGTTGGAGCAAGCCACCAGCAACACCAGCGAGACCGCCAGAAAGAGCACGACTCCCGCCAGGGCGCCGCCGTGCATGATCTCGGGATCGTTCATGAAAGCTCCGGGCGCCACCGTCACGCGGGCCGTGCGCGTCGCGTGGTGCGCCGCCAGCGCTTGCGCGCCCAGCACCTGCATCTCGGCCTGCATAGCCGCGTCGCGCACACCGGGCCTGCGGCGCGCCACAATTTGCAGCCAGCCCGTATTGGCGTCGTTGAGAATCGGCCCACTCGGGCACAGCACGGCCTGCATGGTGTACGGAATCCAAACATCGGGCGCGGTGAGTAAGGGGCCTTTGGTCGCGGCATCGGCGACGCCGATCACCCTGAATGCGGTTCGGTTCAGCGCCATGTCGCGCCCGACCACGTCCAGCGCTTCGCCGAAATACGCGCGCCACGCCGCGGAGCTGAGCACCACCACGGGCGCCGATCCGGGATGAGACGTCTCGCCTTCCGAGAAGAACCGGCCCAGCACCGGCCTGCCTCCCATCAGCGGCAGCAGATTGCCGGATACCAGTTGCGCGCGGAGCGGTCCGCTGGGCGCGCCCTTCCAACTCAAATTCTCCTCGGCGACAGCCGCCAGGTCCGCGGTCTGCGCGTGCTCCCGCATGAAGTTGAATTCGGCATAGGAGACGAAGTACACCGATCCCTCGATGCTGCGGTCGCCTTGCCCGTGCGTTTCCATGTAGACGTTACGAATGGAGCCCGGATCCTTGACCGGCAACGGCCGGAACGCCAGGCCATAAATCAGCGTAAAGAGCGCGGTGTTGGCGCCTACGCCCAGAGCAATGGCTCCGGCGGCGGCCAGCGTGAATCCGGGTTCGCGGCGCAAACCGCGCCAGGCGTACCCCACGTCGCGCAGCAGGTTTTCGATGAGCGTGAGCCCGCGCGCGTCACGGCACTCTTCCTTGATCTGTTCGACCCCGCCGAGTTCCAGGCGTGCCTTGCGCCGCGCGGCATCGGGCGCAGTCCCCTGGGCGACGTAGCCTTCTACAACCGTGTCGAAATGAAAGCGGAGCTCGGTATCCAGCTCGTCCTCCGCGCGCTTGCGCCGGGCAAGCGACCGCAGCCGCACACGCAACGAATCCAGCCAACGTACTTTCCAGCTCGACATTTCGCCTCCTCTGTCTAAGCGCGATCGGCGTGCTTAAGCGCGATCCGCGCGCAGAATCCACGAGACCGCCTGCGTGAGCGTCTTCCACTCGGCCGTTTCGCGCTCGAGCTGCGCGCGCCCGGCGCCGGTCAGCGAGTAGAATTTGGCCTTGCGATGGTTGTCGCTTTCGCCCCACTCGCTCAAGATCCAGCCCTGATGCTCCAGGCGATGCAGCGCCGGATAGAGAGAGCCCTGCTGCACCTGTAGAGTATCGCGCGAGAGCTGCTGGATGCGCAGCGAGACCCCGTAGCCGTGCATGGGACCCAGCGCCAGCGATTTCAAAATGAGCAAATCCAGCGTGCCTTGCAGCAGGTCTACGTCTTTCGCCATACGCTTGCCTCTCCTAGAGTGCCCACAGGAAAGATAGCCGAAACCCTGGTAGGATGTCAAGGAGAACAAACGGCGAATTTCGTGACGCCGGCGCTCTCGCCGCCGTACCGCCACTCTTGCCGGCGCCGCGCGCAGAATTCGCCTTACGGCTCTGTAGTTTCACGAATCGTGATGAAAATCTGCGTCGAAGTGGGCGTGGAGCGCAGCCTGGGCGGGTTCTCGACCGTGCCGGCACTCGCCTCGCCGGGAACACAATGGGCGCCCGTGCAGGCCCCGGTAGATCGCCGTATTGGCGCCAACACCGCGATTTCTCCGTCATCGACGGAGTCTTGAAACCGCTCGCGTATCGCCAACCGGAACGGCCGATCAGCCTTCATCTCCGCACCAGCACAATCCTATTGCAAGCTGCGCTCCAGCCAAGCGATCGGGCCTGTATGGGTTCTGGCCCGGTCGATGCCCTGAGTTCAATCCTCTCGCAGTGCCACCATCGGATCTACGCGCATCGCGCGCCGCGCGGGAAATATCCCCGACACCACGACTATCGCTACCAGCACCATTGCTACACCCGCGACGATGACTGGTTCCGCCGCCTTCACACCGTAAAGGAATCTGGCCAAAAGCCGTGACGTCGCTGCGGTACCGCCAATTCCAATGGCCGTTCCCATGAGCGCCAGGAGCAGTGTCTCTCTTGCCACCATCGCCAATACCGAGGTTGGCGTTGCCCCCATCGCCATGCGAACTCCGATTTCTTGGTCCTACGCGCTACCGCGTATGATGTTACGCCGAAAACGCCGGCCGCTGCCAGTACAATTGTCAGACCCGCGAACAGGCTCAGCAGCAGCGTGTTAAGCCGGCGCGCAGCGAGCGTTCGCCAGACCAACCGCTCCAAAGTAGACACGTCCGCCACCGGCTGGTCTTTATCTATCTCGGCCACGGCCCGGCGGATCGCCGCAGCGATGGATCCTGGCTCGCCAGCCGTGCGTGTCACCAGAACCATAAGGCGCCCCAGGTCCTTGCCCTGGGTCTCAACCGGCAATTGCTCATTAAGGGCGTAGATTGTACCGCCCCTCGCTCCGTGTTCGGGAGAATATTGCTGAATGTCTTTTACGATCCCAGCGATTGTGAACCAGTTGTTGTCGAACCGAATACGGCTGCCGAGTGCGGCGCCGCCGGACCAGTGTGCGCGCGCCACAGAATCGC
>JBEKUO010000347.1:0-7750 GCA_049514955.1 Bryobacteraceae bacterium
TACCGCTGGCCCTTACGGGTCCAAACGATCAACGCCGAGAAGCGGCCGACAAAAGCCAGCCGGATCACCAGCATAAGGATCATAAAGTAGATCCTCCTTTCCGCTTCCAGTGGAGGCCCGGGCGCTACCCCGGGCTTTCCCGTTTGAAGCCCAAATGCTTCGCGCGAGAACCCGCGCTGCCACCTTCCAGGAAAGACTGATGACTAGTAGCGCGGCGCCGCCGATCCTCACACATAAATCGGGCACGCGATCGCGCCGCGCGATGGCGATGAAAACCAGACGCGGCCCCTGGGCAACGAAGCCGCGCCACCCATGTAAATTGGTTTGCACTCAGACGCTTCGGTCTGATACTATCTAGGTGGCAGCGCGGAATCCTTCCCTTGAAGTGCCACAAATCCAACCAACGGAGAAATCAAATCACTGAATGAACTTCACTGTTTTTCTAGGCAACCTGCCCACATGGGTCACGGCTGACGACATCAAGAACTGGCTGACCGCCGAGAATCTGGTCGCGGATTCAGTCAAAGTGATCCGCAACCACGAAACGCAAGAATCCAAGGGCTTCGCATTTGTGGAAGCGCCTACGGCCGACGAGATGCAGGCGATCATCCGCCGCTTCGATCGCGCGCCTCTGGAAGACCGGCTGTTGCGGGCCAACCCGGCGCAGCCTTCCAAGGGCAAGGAAACCAAGCCGCCAGACCGTCCCGTCCAGCGCAATGGGCGCAGGGACAGGGGCAAGCGCGGTAAGGAGCAGACTCCCAAGACCGCTTTTGGCGCTGAACTGGCCAAAGTACTGTAAGAGGGCACGCTATCCG
Organism: Bryobacteraceae bacterium; assembly: GCA_049514955.1. Classification (GTDB taxonomy): domain Bacteria; phylum Acidobacteriota; class Terriglobia; order Bryobacterales; family Bryobacteraceae; genus Bog-159. The sequence continues at coordinate 816 of JBEKUO010000347.1, forward strand.
GGCGCTGCCGCTCACCACTCTACCCTCCCCACACCTGTGAAGCACAGTCACAGCTCGGATTTATTTAAGTTCTTCTATTTCAGCAGCTTACTTTTGGCCAGCCATCTGCATTGTCCCCGCCCATGAGATTTGCCTGCCTCGCCTCGATTCTGTGGTGCAGCCTGCTCCTGGCCGGTTCCCCGGACAACGAGACGAACGTCAATACGCGGTACACGGTTGAGAGCGTAGAACTGGCGGGCGACCATCCAGCCGACACAGCCGAAATCAGTAAGGGCTTGCGCAGCGAGCTGACACGGCTGGTGGGGGAGAAGCTGAACCCGGCGGCGCTGGACGATCTCGCCAGACGCATCCGAGGGGAGTTGCACGTGCGGGCGGTCACGCATCGCGTGCTGCGCGGGCGGAATCCCGAGCAGGTGCGGGTGGTGTTTGACGTCCGGGGCCGGCCCGCCAAGTTTGAAGCTTCCGTCCCGAAACTCCTGTATCTCTCCCAGGGCGGTTTTTCGGGCGCCCTTGCGGGCACCGCCACAGTAGGCTCACAGGCGCTGACATTCGGCGTGGTGAACGACGGAGACGATCTGGCGGAGCGCTACTCCGGCATCCTCGCGCGGTACGAGGATAAGAGCGTGTTTAGCGACCGCGTGCGGTTCCGGTTCCAGTTCGAGAGTTATCGCGAGCAATGGAGCCCCGCCACCACGAGTGCGCTGGATGGGCCGGGCGCCGCAGACCTGGCCGGCGGGATGTACGGCACCCGTATGAATGTGGAACCGGTGGCCACTGTGCAACTCTTCCGCCCGTTAACCCTGAGTGTGGGCGCCAGCTTTGAAAGATTGCAATCGTTTCCGGCCGCGCGAACCGAGTCCGCCAATGCGATGGTTACTACTCTGCGCTATCATCGTCGTCTGGAAGGCTCGGACGCCAACCAGCAGGAGTGGGACGCAGGTTACAGCCTGCGCGCGGCCACCAGTTTGCTGGGCAGCGATTTTGCTTATGCCCGTCACCAGGGCGACGTGCGCTACGTCTATTCCTGGGGCCGGAGCGAAATCGTGGACGACCTGACGGCAGGCCTGATCACCGGGCGTGCACCGCTTTTCGAACAATTCGTCCTGGGAGACAGTTCGATGCTCCGCGGATGGAACAAATTCGAGCTCGATCCGCTGGGCGGAAACCGCATGGTGTATAACTCCGTGGAGTACCGGTACCGCCTACTTAAAGTTTTCTATGACAGCGGCGCGATTTGGGATGAGAGACAAGCGGCAGTGCTGAGGCATTCGGTCGGCGTGGGCATACAGCAGAACGGCTTATTTGTAGCCATGGCGTTTCCTGTCAAGGAAGGCCACATTGTGCCGGTTTTCATGGTGGGCATGAACTATTGAATGGCGCGAGCCGCGCGGAAGCAACCCCGCGCTCACGGGACACCCCGTGAGAAAGCGGTCCCGATCAACCGTAGGCGCTGGCTGCTGGCCGGTGTGGTTCTATCTTTGTCTTCGCGGGCTTTCTCCGCGGCGCCTCTTACTGTTGTCTGGGACGGCGACGATCTGCGCGTGGCCCTGCCACAACTGCATTTCCTGACCGGCAAGCCGCTGGAGCGTCTGAAAGACGGCGCTTCGGTCGTGTTCCTTACCCAATTGACCCTGACCACGGACAACTTCGCCAATATCCTGCGGCGCACGCCCGAGCGCTTCGTATTCAGCTACGACTTATGGGAAGAGAAATTCTCAGTCACGAAGCTCGGCCCAGGGCAGCGCATGGTCTCGCACCTTTCCGCAGCGGCGGCGGAGGCCTGGTGCTTGGACAACCTGGCCATGAGCGCCTCGGGCTTGCCGCAGGATCGTCCCTTCTGGCTGCGCTTCGAGCTGCGTGCCGCCGAGCCTAAGGACGAAGCCGCGGTGTTCAGCCAGTCTGGCCTTAGCCTGACACGGCTCATCGAGATCTTCAGCCGCCGGCCGCGCGACCAGCAGCCACAATGGACCGCGGATGCCGGTCCCCTGCGCCTGGGCGAGCTCAAGAGAATCGTGGGCCGTACCGCGCGAATTTTGTGAACCGTCTTCGCAACAGGCTGATCGCGATCTTTCTGGCGGCCACGCTGGCGCCGCTAGCTGCCACCCTATGGATCACGACGTCGCTACTGGACCGCAGCCTGAGCTATGCATCCACCGGAGAGCTGGACCGTCTTTCGCGCTCGCTGCAAAAGACCGGACACGCGCTTTACCTGCGCGCCTGCGATTCTTTGAAGGCCGAAGCGCTCGCCGGCCGTCTGCCGCCCGTGCGTTATGCGCCGACCTCGCGCGCGCAGTGGCCGGCGCCGGTGAAGAGCTTCTTCGAGAGCAGCGACCCGGAACGCTTCGTGGTCTCCGGGAAAGAGGGGGATCAAATCGAATACCTGGCGCGGCGCGGCGATGAAGTGTGGCAGTGGTCCACTAGCCTCGGCGGCGTGGGACTGGATCTGGTTTCGCGCGAAATCCGCACTGCGCGCGAAATCGTCGAGAAGCGCCAGTCGCGCGATCTGCTGCGCGGCTTCACGTACACGTATGTCCTGCTGGCCGCGTGCGTCTGGATGGTTTCGCTGGTGCTGCTGGTGTACCTGGCGCACCGCATCAGCCGTCCCATACAGCAGCTTACGGCGGGGCTCTCGAAGCTTGCGGCGGGCGACCTGGCGACGCGGGTGGAATCCCGCCGCGACGATGAAATCGGCCGCGCCATGCGGGCCTTCAACGACATGGCGGAGCGCCTCGAACAAAGCACCGAGCGCCTGATCTACCTGACGCAACTGGCGAGCTGGCAATCGCTGGCGCGCAAGATGGCGCACGAGGTGAAGAACTCCCTGACGCCCATTCGCCTCACTGTTGAAGAGATGCTGGCGCGCTATAGCGATCGCGACCGGGCGTTCATGGAGCAGGCCGCCCAGATCGTGGTGGAAGAGGTGGAAAGCCTGGAGCGCCGCGTGCGCGCGTTCTCGCAGTTCTCCGCGGAGCCGCCCGTGCGCCCCGAGCCGCTGGATCTGAACGCGCTGGTCGAAGAGCGCATCGCGTTTTTGAGGAGCGGCCATCCCGAGGTGAACTACGACCTGCGGCTCGACGGCACCCATCCCACCGCGCTGGCCGACCAGGACCTGGTGAAAGGCATCCTCACGAATCTGCTCGAGAACGCCGCGGAAGCCGCCGGCGAGGGGGGGCGCATCCTGGGTGTCACGGCCCTGCGCAACGGCCACGCGCTGGTGGAGGTGCACGATTCCGGGCCGGGCTTGAGCGAACAGAGCCGCCAGTCTCTGTTTCAACCCTCCATCTCGTTCAAGAAGGGCGGCATGGGCCTGGGGCTTTCCATTTCCCGCAAGGGCGCCTTGCTCACGGGCGGCGACATCGTACAGGTGAAAGGAGAACTGGGCGGGGCCGCGTTTCGCGTGCTGCTGCCAGTAGCGTCGAATGGCATCCAAGCGAATCCTGGTCGTGGATGACGAAGAAAACATCGGCCGCTCGCTGCGGTTGATCCTGGAGCGGGAAGGCTACGCCGTAGCGATCTGCCGCTCTACCGCCGACTTTCGCAAGCACCCGGAGGCGGAGCGCGCCGATGTGTTCCTGTTCGACGTGCGGCTGCCGGATGGCAGCGGGATCGACCTGCTGCGCTCGGTGCGGCAGAACGGCAATCCCGCGCCCGCCGTGATGATCTCCGGCCATGGCACCATCGCGGACGCTGTGGAAGCCACCCGCGCCGGCGCTTTCGATTTCCTGGAGAAGCCGCTCAGCCGCGACAAGGTGCTGCTGGCGATCAAGAACGCGCTGGAGAACTCCAGTCTGCACGCCGAGAACGAGCGCCTGCGCGAGCTGGTGGGCGGCGGTCCCAAGATGATCGGCGCCAGCCCGGCGTTCCAGCGAGCCGTGGAACAGGCCAGCATGGCAGCCCGCTCGGATGCGCGCGTGCTGCTGATCGGCGAATCGGGGACCGGCAAAGAATTGCTGGCGGCCCACATCCATCAGAACAGCCCTTTCGCCGCGGGACCATTCGTGAAAGTGAATTGCGCGGCCATCCCCACCGAATTGCTCGAAAGCGAGCTGTTCGGCCATGAGAAGGGCGCCTTCACGGGAGCGGCCGGGACACGGCGCGGCAAGTTCGAGCTGGCCGATAGCGGCACCATTTTTCTGGATGAGGTGGGCGACTTGCACGGCGCATCGCAGGCCAAGCTGCTGCGCGTGCTGCAGGAGGGCGAATTCCAGCGTGTAGGCGGCGAGCAGACCATTCGCGTGGCGGTGCGCGTGCTGTCGGCGACCAACCGCGATCTGGGCGCGCTGGTGACGCAGGGAAAATTCCGCGAAGACCTGTATTACCGGCTGAGCGTGGTGCCCATACGCGTGCCGGCGCTGCGCGAGCGTCCGCAAGATATCAAGCTGCTGGCCGGGTATTTCCTCGACGATTTTTGCGCGCGCAACAACTTCAAACCCAAGACGCTGGATGAGTCGGTGTATCCGATGTTGGAGAGCTATGCCTGGCCCGGCAATGCGCGCGAACTGCGCAACGTGATCGAGCGCATGGCGATTCTGACGGCGGGAGAGCGGCTGACGCGCGAGGCAATTCCGGTGGAGATACGCGTGCAGCGCGACGCGGGTCCGCGGTCGAGCATTCAGGAAGCGCGGGAATCGGCCGAGCGCGATCACATCCTGCGCGCACTGGAAGAGGCGAGCTGGAACGTGTCCGGCGCCGCGCGGGCGCTGGGCATGGAGCGGACCAATTTGCATAAGCGGATACGGGCGCTGGGGTTGAGCCGGACGAAGTAGGTTGTAGTCCCGCCTGAACATCACCTCCAGTTTGATTGGGACGGGTTCTTGGCGGGCGGGGGCCGCATTCTGTGTGGGTGAGATTGACGGAACAGGTCGGGCGCGGCTCGATAGCCTTTAATAGCCACCCGTTCGTAGTCCGCATAGCACTGCGCGTTCGATCGCTCAGCCCCCCTGACGCTCACTGGGGCGAAGTCCCTCGCATTTGGTAAGCACTTTTGCGTACCATGTAGGTGATGACGGCGAGCGAATTGAAGCGGAAGTTGACCGCGCTCGGGTGCACGTTTGAGCAAGGCACGAAGCACGTCATCATCTTTTACGAAGGGAAGCGCACGTTGATGCCCCGTCATCCGAGCCGGGAGATCAAGACGGGCACCTACCATGGCATCCTCAGGCGGCTCGGCATTAAGGAGTAGCGATGGAATATCCGGCATTGTTCGAACCGGCCGCGGAAGGCGGCTTCGTGATCACTTTTCCCGACTTCGATTGGGGAATCACCCAAGGAGACAACGAGACGGAGGCCCGCGAGATGGCGGCCGCCGCGCTGTGCACGATGATTCAGGAGCACATTCGAAAGGGGGAGGATCTGCCCCGCCCAGGCAGGCCGCGGGGCCGGAAGTACCGCATGATTCGGCTGCCCGCGTCGCACAGCATGAAGGCCGCGTTATACAGCGCGTTTCGCGCCTCCGGGATGAAGAAGAGTGAATTCGCCCGGCTGCTCGGGATCCCCAAAACAACTGTGGACCGCCTGTTCGATCCTGGAAATCGCACGAGGCTCGATCAGATCGAGGCGGCGTTCGCAGTACTAGGGAAGCGGCTGGCAGTCGAAGTACAGGATGCGGCATGAGTGGTGCCCGTCCCGATTGGCTATGCCTGGCCGGGCAATGTGCGCGAGCTGCGCAACGTGATCGAGCGCATGGCGATTCGGACGGCGGGCGAGCGGCTGACGCGCGAGGCGATTCCGGTGGAGATACGCGTGCAGCGCGACGCGGGTCCGCGGTCTAGCATTCCAGAAAGGTCGCAAATCGGCCGAACACATCCATCCGCGCGCGCTAGCTAGGAGAGGCGAACTGGAACGTGTCGGGCGCCCGGCGGGCGCTTGGGGCTGAGCCAGACGAAGTAGGGCGCTGGCGGTACCATCTTGGTAATGACTCGAATTCCCCGCCGGGTGTGCTTGCAGGCCGTGTGCCTGGCCTTCCTTTGCGCCACCCTGCGCGCGCAGAACCATCCGATCGTCTGGAGCGATCAGGAGAAGCCGATCATGGAGCAATTGCGCCGGCTGCGCAGCCTGTCCGACGACGAGCGGCCACGCGCTACTAAGCAGCTCGCCCTTCAGATCCGCCAACTGCCCGTCACCGCGAGAAAGGAGACGCTGGCCGAAACTCTCGCCAACCTCGCAACCGAAGGCGATCCCGGCCCCGGCACTTTGCAGGAAGTCGCGGCGACATTGGCCGAGGCACTTCGCGAAAAGCCCGTCGCCGCCGACTAGGGTCAACCCGCCATGCCGTATCTCACGCTCGCGCAACTGGTGCGATACGAGCACATCCAAGTCTCGCTCGATGACCCGCAGTTCTCCGCAGCCATGTCCAAGCTGGAGGCGGACGACACGCAGCGCCAAAGCGCCGACTTCACGCTCACGGACCTGAAGGGGAAGAACTGGACGTTGAAGGACCTGCGTGGCCAAGTCGTCCTCGTCAATTTCTGGGCCACATGGTGTCCGCCGTGCCGCAAGGAGATGCCCGATCTGGACGCGCTGTATCGGCGCTTCGGGACGCAAGGGCTCGTAATTCTGGCCATCTCGGACGAAGAAAGGAGCAAGGTGGAACCGTTCATCGCCGAGCACAAATTCAGCTATCCGATCCTTCTCGATCCCGGTGGAAAGGTGAACGAGATGTTCCGCGTCGAAGGCATCCCCAAGAGTTTCGTTTATGACCGCGATGGCAAGCTGGTCGCGCAGGCGATCGACATGCGCACACAGAAGCAATTCTTAGAATTGCTCGCGCAAGCAGGACTGAAGTAGCTACCAGCCGCGATAATCGTGACGCAGATCCCGCCGGTCGCGGTGGATATCGCGCATTTGATTTCGTAGAGCCCGCTCGTCGCGGGCGATGTCGCGCGTCTGTCGCTCCGCGGCCCGAACGCGCCCGCGCCGCAGATCTTCCTCGCGGC
>JBEKUO010000348.1:0-7691 GCA_049514955.1 Bryobacteraceae bacterium
ACGGGGTAGCCAACATCCATTACACATCGGCCTTTTTGCCATGGCATCGGGCGTTCACATACTTTCATGAACGTTTGCTGCAACGAGCGCTCCACGACGATAGTTTCCGGTTGCCGGTGTGGGATTGGGAGACCGATCCCAAGATTCCGTGGATCTACAGGAACTGGCTGAAGATACCAGGAGTTGACTGCAAATATTGCAGGGCGGAGCGCGTTGACGGCATCGATCAAACCACTCTGCGCAACTGGCTGCTGGCCAAAAACTTCACAGATTTCGGGGGAGGCCGGTATGGCCCCTCTGGCAACGCCGCGGACTGCGTGCACTCTCTTGTTCACTGCGAAGTGGGTGGCTACATGCCGGACTTTCGTGTTGCCGCTATGGACCCCATATTCTACGTTCATCACACAAACGTGGACCGATATTGGTGTGCTTGGGCCAAACATTATGGGGACTCCGGCGCGTACAAGCCCGGCTGGCCCACCGATCCGTTTGTCTTTTACGATGTCGACCAGGGATTGGTGTGCGTCCATGCGGACCAACTTCTAAACACGAAGGATTGGGGATATGAATACAAGCCCCCTGACATCCCGGTGTTCGCTTTTACATCCGTTGATGCGGGCCCGAAAGGAAGCCTGGTTTCCATCGATCCGGGCGCCATTCTCCCGTTGCTGTTTGATATCGCTCAATTGTTGAACTCTGCCAAGCCTGCCTCACACCTGAACACGTTCGACCAAGTTAAGCTGTTACTGCTCGAAATTGTTAAACAATTTCCCTTGGCGCCCTTTCCTTTTGATCTCAGAATGAAAGCACCGGCACTGCAATCGTCGCAGTGTCGTTACGGCCTCGCTCTCTCCGCAAACGGCACGACAAAGGTGATTGGCACCTTTACAATGTTCGCTGCAGGACACGCCCACCACCATACCGAGGTTGCCACGCAGATTTCGATCACAACCTCTGTCCTAAGCGCACTCACCGACATCTTTACGCCGAGCGGCGCCACGATGACATACGGCATCCTTAGTCCGGACGGGTCGCACTTGGAAGACCCGCAGGTACCGGACATACAGGTTGCCGAGATGCGCTACCCTACGTCGCAGGACGACTTGAAAAAGCTATTAGGTACCCGGTAAACGCCCTAGGAGCGGCCAAGAACGGCCATGCGACAATAGTCGTAGCGCGCCGATGCGGTGCCATGCGGCATCCCCATGCTCTCCGTCACCCAACTCGCCAAAACCTACCCAACCCCCCGCGGACCGCTCGCCATCCTTTCCAACGTCTCCTTCACTCTGAAGCGCGGCGATGCCGCCGCCATCATGGGTCCATCCGGCGCAGGCAAAAGCACGCTCCTCTACATTCTTGGCGGGCTGGAACAACCGACATCCGGCACGGTCACGCTCGATGGACGAAATCCCTTCACGCTCTCCGAAAAAGATCTTGCTGCCTTCCGCAATCAGTCGATCGGCTTCATCTTCCAGGATCACTGCCTGCTGCCGCAATGTTCGGTGATCGAAAACGTGCTGGTCCCGACGCTGGTAGCAAAGGTGGGGCAGGCGCTTCCGCCTGACAACCGCGCCCGCGATCTGCTGGCCCAAGTCGCTCTCAGCGATCGCCTCGATCATCGCCCCGCCGAGCTATCCGGCGGTGAAAAGCAGCGTGTAGCCCTGGCGCGCGCCCTAATCAACAACCCGCTCCTGCTACTCTGCGACGAGCCCACCGGCAACCTCGATCAGGCGTCGGCCGATGTCGTGGCTTCCCTGCTACTCGAACTGCATCAGCGGCAGGAAACCATCCTCGTTGTGGTCACTCACAGCGCCGAGCTGGCCGCCCGCTTCCCGCTTCGATACGAACTGCGCAATGCGAACCTCCACGCTGCTGGCGCGTAACCTCGGATGGTATTGGCGCACGAACCTGGCAGTGCTGCTGGGAGTCGCTACCGCGGCCGGCGTACTGGGCGGCGCGCTGCTGGTGGGTGATTCGGTGCGCGCCAGCCTTCGCGACCTGGTGCTGGCGCGGCTCGGCAACACCGAGTACGTAGTCAACCGCAACGGCTTCTTCCGCGAAGAACTGGCCAGCGCGCTCGGCCCCGCCTGCCCCATCGTGGCCATCGACGGCATGGTCGCGCACGAGCCTAGCGGGCGGCGCGCATTGCATGTTCAGATCTACGGAATCGACCAGCGCTTCTGGAAATTCCAAGCCGAGCCGGGATCCGCGCCATCCGCCCGTCAGGTTCTGCTGAGCGCCGCGCTGGCGCACGAACTGGGCGCGCAACCCGGCGACTCCATGCTGGTTCGCGTGGAGAAACCCTCCGCGATTCCGCTCGAGTCGCTGCATGGCCGCAAGGAAGATGTGGGCAAGACTATCCGGCTCACGCTCGGCGGAGCCGCATTCCGCGAGTTCTCGCTCGAAGCGCAGCAGGGCGACATCCGCGCGGCGTATGTGCCGCTTGCCCGCCTCCAAAAGGAACTGGATCAAGCGGGCAAGGCCAATACGATTCTGGCCGGCGCCGGACCGCCCCCCGACCTCAAGGATCACTACACCCTCGAAGACCTCGGCATCAAGCTGCGCGTTTTGGCAAAGCAGCATTGCCTGTCGCTCGAAACCGATAGCGCCATAATCCCCGACGCGTTGACGGAGCAAGCCACGGCTACGGCGCAGTCGCTTGGCCTGCGCGCAGAACCGGTCCTGACGTACCTGGCCAACAGCATACGCGCCAACGGCCGCGAGATCCCGTATTCCGTGGTGACGGCGCTCGCCTCTCCACCGGGACCCGCGCAGGCGGACGGCATTACGCTGAACCAGTGGGCAGCGCGCGAGCTGGGCGCTAAGCCCGGCGACGCCTTGTCGCTCGAATACTACGTTTGGAAATCGGATGGCCGGCTGCACACCGAGAGCGCGGCATTCCGCGTAACGCAGATCGTCCCGCTGGAAGGCGCGGCCGCCGACCGCGACTTCGCGCCCGAATATCCCGGCATCACCGAATCGAACAGCCTGGCTGACTGGGATCCGCCGTTCCCCCTGGACCTACATCGTGTACGCCCCATCGACGAGCAATACTGGAAGCAGTACCGCACCACGCCGAAGGCCTTCATCGCGCTCGCCAGGGGCCGGCAGATCTGGGGCACGCGCTTCGGCAGCCTGACGTCCATACGGATCACGCCGCCGTCCGATGTCTACGGCAGCTTTCTGCGCACCGCGCTCGACCCCGCCCAGATGGGCCTCGCCGTCATGCCTGTCAGAGCCCGCGCCCTCGAAGCCGCGCACGGCGCCACGGATTTCGGCGAGTATTTCGTCTACTTCAGCTTCTTCCTGATGGTCTCGGCGCTGCTACTGACCGGGCTCTTTTTCAAGCTGGGAGTCGAGCAGCGCATGCGCGAAATCGGCGTGCTGCGCGCCCTCGGCTTTTCGCTCTCGAAGATCCGGGCTCTGTTTCTGCTCGAAGGCGCGGTGCTGGCGGTAGCCGGCGCCGCAGCAGGATTGGCGGGCGCGCTGGCGTATGGCGAATTCATCCTGTTCGGATTGCGCACCTGGTGGGTGGACGCGGTCGGCACCCGGCTGCTTACTCTGCATCCGTCCACTCCGTCGTTGGCCACGGGCGCGCTCGCCGGAGTGGTGACCGGCCTGGCGACCATCGCGTGGACGCTACGCGGGCTCGGTCCGGTCACGCCGCGAGGCCTGCTGGCAGGCGCGCAGAAGCCGCACTCCACAAAACGGCCGTTGCTCATCGGAGCGATTTCCGCCGCGCTCGCGCTCGTGCTTTTGGCGCTCGCGCTGCTGCGCAAACTGGACCAAACCACTGGCTTCTTCGGAGCCGGCACGCTGCTGCTGATCGCTGCCCTCTCGTTTGAATCCGCCTGGCTCCACGCGCGATCCTTCGCGTTTCTGCGCGGTCTGCTCAGCCTGAGCCTGCGCAGCGCCGCCTATCGCCCCGGCCGCACCATGCTGTGCGTCGCGCAGATCGCCTTCGCGACGTTTCTCATCGTGTCCGTGGACGCCTTTCGTGCCGGTGATTCCGCGGGCGCCGGTGGATTTCCGCTCATCGCGGAATCGGTCCTGCCGCTGATTCACGATCCGAATACTGCCGCCGGCCGCGAGGCCCTGAACATCCCGCCGCTCGAAGGTGTCCAGTTCGTACCGTTCCGCTTGCGGCCGGGCGACGATGCAAGTTGCCTGAATCTCTATCAGCCGCACAATCCGCGCATCTTGGCGCCGCCCGCGGCTTTTCTTCGCAGCGCGCATTTCGCATTCCAGGAGTCGTCCCGGCCCACGCCGAATCCGTGGCTGCTGCTCGAGTCGCAGCCCGCCGATGGCGCCATCCCAGTGATCGCCGACGCCAACTCCATGACCTACGTGCTGCACCTCAAGCTCGGCGAGGAGTTCCTTCTGAATCACACACGTTTCCGCATGGTCGCAGCTTTGCAGGATAGCCTCTTCCAAAGCGAGCTACTGATCTCGGAAAAGAACTTCCTGCGCCTGTTTCCGGACGTGGAAGGCTACCGCTTTTTTCTGATCGACGTCTCACCCCAAAGAGCGCCGGAGGTGACCGGAGTGCTGGAGCAAGCCTTGTCCGATTACGGATTCGATGTGCAGCCGGCGGAAGCGCGCCTCGCCAGCTTCCACAAAGTTGAAAACACGTATCTGTCCACGTTCCGCAGTCTAGGCGCGCTGGGCTTGGTGCTGGGCACCGTGGGGCTAGCGGCGATTCTGCTGCGCAACGTGCTGGAGCGCCGCCGCGAGCTGGCGCTACTGCGCGCTGTCGGATATCGCCCGGCGCATCTGACCGCCATGGTGCTCGCCGAAAACGCGCTACTGTTGCTGCTCGGCCTGGCCACCGGCACCGTGTGCGCGCTGTTGGCGATTGCCCCCGCGGTCTCATTGCGCGGCGGCCACCTTCCGGCTGTGTCCTTGAGTTTGCTGCTGGCAGCGGTGCTGGCCACCGGAATCGCTGCATCGCTGGCCGCCACGGCTGCGGCTCTGCGCTCCCCACTGCTGGAAGCCTTGAGATCGGAGTAACCTGGATCATGCTCTATCGGCACGTAGTCTGTCTCGCTGGTCTTCTGGCGATCGTCCGGTGTTCGGAAGTGCAGGAAGCCAGATGGGGATCGATCACCAAGATCCGGCTTCCCGGCGGCGGCAACGTAGGTCTCTACCAACCGAAGCATCCATCGCCCTTGGTCCCCACCCCTAGCTGACCCACTCCGGTTCGGAGAATGGCGCTGCAAAAATCCGGTGGCTGAAGACCTGCTAACGACGGTAAGCAACCGGACGGCCCGCTTCTGCCGTATAATTAATAGGAAGCAGTAGTGAACAGGGCATTTTCCCAAAACAAGGACCGCTATAAATGTCAACGTTAGAAGTATCGCCGGCGGAGCCTCGCTTCAGCGAGCCCGGCCATACGGTAGTCAACGATTTTTCCATACAAGTCGCCACAGTAAACGGATCCGGCAGCCAGACTGCGAACACCGTACTCATGCGCTCGATCTTTCAGATGGGCGTGCCGGTGTCGGGCAAGAACATGTTCCCGTCGAACATCGCCGGGCTGCCCACGTGGTTCACGATTCGCGCCAGCAAGCACGGCTACATCGGCCGCAAGAAAGAGATCGATCTGCTGGTGGCCATGAATCCAGAGACCGCCCGCGAAGACGTGACGAAGCTGGATGGCGGGGCAGCCGTTGTTTATGACGAGCCGATGAAGCTCGATGCGCTGCGCTCCGATCTCCATTTCTATCCCGTGCCGTTCGACAAGCTGGTGGCGCCGGTCTGCCCGGATGCCAAGCTGCGCAAGTTGGTGCGGAACATGATCTACGACGGCATCGTGGCATGGCTGCTGTCGATCGATATGGAAGAGATCCGCCAGGCGCTGGTGAAGCAGTTCGGCAAGCGCAAGGCCAAGGCCGCCGAGTTGAACTGGGGCGCCGCGCAGGCCGGCTACGATTACGCCGTGAAGACCTTCACCAAGAGCGACCCGTACCAAGTCAAGCGCATGCACGAGAACACGGGCAAAATCATCATCGAAGGCAACTCCGCCTGCGCGCTGGGCGCCATGTTCGCGGGAGTTACAGTTGTTACCTGGTATCCGATCACGCCATCCTCCTCGCTGGTCGAATCTCTGATCGGCTATCTGAAACGTTTCCGGATCGACAAGGAAACCGGCAGGGCGACTTTCGCGGTGGTGCAGGCGGAAGACGAGCTGGCCTCCATCGGCATGGCCCTTGGCGCCGGCTGGGCGGGCGCGCGCTCCATGACTTCCACCGCCGGCCCCGGCATCTCGTTGATGTCGGAATTCGTGGGGCTGGGATATTACGCCGAAGTTCCCACGGTCATCTTTGACGTACAGCGCGTAGGACCTTCCACCGGATTGCCCACACGCACCATGCAGGGCGACATCTTATCGACGGCCCTGCTCTCGCATGGCGACACGCAGCATCCCATGTTTTTCCCGTGCTCGCCGGAAGAATGCTTCACCATGTCGATCGAAGCCTTCGACTTCGCCGAGCGCTTTCAAACTCCGGTGTTCGTCATGACCGACCTCGATCTGGGGATGAACAACTGGATGTCCGAGCCGTTCCCGTATCCCGATAAGCCGATCAATCGCGGCAAGGTACTGAGCGCTGACGATCTGGATAAGCTCGGCAGTTTCGCGCGCTATAAAGACGTGGATGGCGATGGCGTGGGCTATCGCACGCTGCCCGCCACAAACCACGCGGCGGCTGCGTATTTCACGCGCGGCAGCGGACATAACGAGCGCGCCCAATACACCGAGCGCGAAGACGATTACATACACAACATGGACAGGCTGGCGCACAAGTTCGAGACGATGCGGAAGCATGTTCCAGCGCCCGTGATCCAGTACCGCGAAGACGCCGAGATCGGTTTCATCGCGGCGGGCACATCGCACTACGCGGTAGGTGAGAGCTGCGATCAGTTGCGCGACGAATACGACATCCCGGCCAGCTATTTCCGCCTGCGGGCGTATCCGTTCAACGCGGAGCTGGTCGAATTCATCCAGCGCCACGAGCGCGTCTACGTGGTGGACCAGAACCGCGATGCGCAGTTGCTGGCGCTGATGCGCCTGGAAATGGCGCCGGAGGAAATCGCGAAATTGAGGAGCATACGATATTACGGCGGGCTGCCGTTGGATGCCCGCACGATCACCGACGAAGTGATCGGCCAGGAGGGCAAATGAGCACCATTACAACCGCCGCGCCTAAGAAGGTGAACCGCATCGGGCTCGAGGTCCTGAACTACAAGGGCGCCAAGACTACGCTGTGCGCCGGCTGCGGCCACAATTCCATCTCCGAGCGAGTCATCGAATGCTTCTACGAGTTGGGCGTGGAGCCCTGGAGGGTGGGCAAGTTCTCGGGCATCGGCTGCTCGTCGAAGTCGCCGGCCTACTTCTTGAACATGTCGCACGGGTTTAACGCCGTGCACGGCCGCATGCCGTCGGTGGCCACCGGCGCCATCATGGCGAACCGCAACATGCTGGGCCTGGGTGTCACGGGAGACGGCGACACAGCCTCCATCGGGATCGGCCAGTTCATGCATTTGGTGCGCCGCAATCTGCCGATGATCTACATCATCGAAGACAACGGCGTGTATGGTCTGACCAAGGGGCAGTTCTCGGCCACGGCGGATCTCGGCTCGAAGCTGAAGACCGGCGTGATCAACGATCTGCCACCCTTCGATTGCTGCGC
>JBEKUO010000349.1:0-7683 GCA_049514955.1 Bryobacteraceae bacterium
ATCTTCTTCCACAGCCCCGGCTGCTTCAGACCCCACACGCCGATCAGATATGTCATCGCGAAACGCAGACCCAGATACGTGCCGAGATATCCAAGCGCCACGGGCACAGACGGATGCACCGCAATGGCAGCCAGAGACCAGGGCAAGCCCTGCGTCAGCAGCAGCCCGAGATGACCCCAGGGACGCATGTGCCGCATGACCACGATCCACCGCAGACGCTTGTCGAAGAGTTCTCGCAGCGATCCAAAATCGGCCACCGCATCCACGGTGTACGGAAGAAACGCCACTTCGTAGCCTTGATCCGCAATCAATCGCCCGACCAGAAGATCGTCCGCCGGCCGGTTCTCCAACGCTTCGTAGCCGCCGAATCCAGCCAGATGTCCGCGCGTGGTGGCGATCGTCGGACCAAGCGCGAACTTGACTCCATCCAACTGCCACGCCACCAGGATGCCGGCGTAGAAATCGGAAAACATCCCCATGGACTGCAGATTCTCGGCGAACGTCTTCTCCCCGATCGGCACATAGAAGCAGGTGACGGCGCCGATCTTCGGATCGGCCAGCGGCGCCACCACAGTGCGTAAATAATCGGGCCGCACGCGCACATCGCTGTCGCTCACCACCACCACTTCGTGTTGCGCCTCGCTCGCCAGGCGGGCCAGCTTCGCCACTTTGTCGTTGGCGGCGTTGCGGCCCGAACCGAACAGCACCCGAATGCGGCGCTCCGGAAAATCCTCGACCAGCTTCTCGATCACCGGGAGCACGGGGTCGTCCCGGTCGCCCACGCAGAAAAGAATTTCGTAATCCGGATAGTCTTGCCGGCAGAAGCTGGCAAAATTCTCGTAGGCGTCCGGGTCCAGCCCACGGATCGGTTTCAGGTTGCTGACCGGCGGAGTGAAGCCGCGGTCCGGCGCGCTGCTTTTGCGCGACTGTCGGAAGAACCGCCAGGTGCTGTAGAGAACAATCACGTAATAGATGAAGGGAATCGCTGCCACCCCCAGGAAAACGGCCGTCAGTGTCATTGCGCCTCTCCTATACTAGGACACTCGCGCAACGACGCGCTGTCGCGGGGCCTGGCGCGTCAGGCGGTATGATACAGGTGTCGCTCAATGTGTGGAGTCGCCGGCTTTACCAAACTCAAGTTCCGCCCAGCCCCAGGCCGCATCCAGAGCGCGGTCCATACACTCATTCACCGCGGGCCCGATCAGCAGGGCGTTTTCGAATCGGATTCCGTTGCGCTCGGCGCCGCCCGGCTTAAGATCATCGATCTGGAATCCGGCGACCAGCCAATCCTCTCCGAAAGCGGCGACACCGTCATCGTCTTCAACGGCGAAATCTACAATCACGCGGAGCTGCGCGCCGAACTGGAGCAGCGCGGTCATCGCTTTCGCACGCGCACCGACACCGAGACCGTCCTTGCGGCGTTCCTGGAGTGGGATACCGATTGCTTCTCCCGGCTGCGCGGCATGTTCGCGTTGGCGCTGTGGAGCGAGCCGGAGAAACGCCTGGTGCTGGCCCGCGATCGCATGGGAATTAAACCGCTCTATATCGCGCGCCACGGTGCGGATCTCATCTTCGGCTCCGAGCTGAAAGCCATTTTCGCCCATCCGGAGATCGACCGGCGCCTGAGCCTCGACGGACTCGATTGCTACCTGTCTCTGAACTACGTGCCAGCTCCGTGGACGCTAGTGGATGGCATCGAAAAGCTGCGTCCCGGGCATTGGTTGGAATGGCGGAACGGCGCGCAGCGTTCGGAATCATACTGGCGTCTGCCGTTAGGCTCGCAACAGCACTGGACTCTCGACACCGCCCAGCAGGAGCTCGATTCGCTGCTGCGGCAATCCGTGCGCGAGCACCTGCTCTCCGACGTTCCGTTGGGTGTCTGGCTGAGCGGAGGCGTCGATTCTTCCACTCTTGTGCACTACGCGGCGGCCGCGTCCAGCGCGCGCCTGAAGACTTTTTCCATCTCCTTCCGCGGGCACAGTTTCGATGAAAGGACCTACATCCGCGAAGTGGCCGCGCAGTATGGCACCGATCACGAAGAATTCGACGTGAACCCCGAAACCGGCCTGGCCGATGCCATCGAGGAATTCGCATACTACTTCGATGAGCCGGATGCGGATGCCGGCGCCTTGCCGGTCTGGTTCCTATCCAAGCTGACAAAGCGGCATGTGACCGTCGCGCTCAGCGGAGAAGGCGGCGACGAGTTGTTTGCCGGCTATCTCACGTACCGCGCAGATCGCATGGCGCGACTCGCACGGAGGTTGCCCGCCGGCTTCCTGCAACTCGCACTCAGCGTCGCGCGGCGCTGGCCCGTTTCTGACCAGAAGATCGGCTTCGAATATATGTTGAAGCGCTTCCTCGAGGGCTGCCAAATGCGGCCCGAGCGGGCGCACGTCTACTGGAACGGAACGTTTTCCGACGCCGAAAAGAGGGCGCTCGTCGCCGCGCCAAGCCCCGGCGCACTCGACGCCATTCTGGACCCGTTGCGGCAGGCGGGAGACAACCTGGCCGCGTATCTTTGGTTCGATCAAGGCTGCTACCTTCCCGACGATCTCCTCGTGAAGGTGGACCGCATGAGTATGGCGCATTCGCTCGAAGTGCGTCCGCCCTACCTGGATCACCGCATCGTGGAATTCGCCGCCAGCCTGCCCGCGCCGCTCAAGATGCGCGGTTCCCGGCAAAAAATCCTGCTGAAGGAGATGATGAAAGGAAAGCTGCCTCCCTCGATCCTGCGGCGGAAGAAAATCGGGCTCGATATCCCCGCCCACCAATGGCTGCGCGGTCCGCTGCGGCAGTTGCTTCTGGACACGCTCTCCGGCGGCGCCGCCGAGCATGCCGGCTTGTTCCACGCCGGCGCCGTCGAAGCCTGCGTGCGCCGCCACCTGGAACGGCGCTCCAATCTCGGTTACCATCTTTGGGGATTGATGATCCTGTTCATGTGGATGAGGCGATGGCGAATTCAAACGACGCCGGTGGCGACGCCGGCTCGGCAGGCCGCCGGCATACCTACGTCTATTTAACCGTCCTGCTGTTTGCGGGCGCCGTCTATCTCGGCTGCATCGTTTCCCCCCCATCGCTGATGGACGACGTGGATGCCGTGCAGGCGCAGATCGCCCGCACCATGCTCACGTCCGGTGATTTTGTGACGGCGCGGCTGGATGGCGTCGCATATCTGGAGAAGTCGCCGCTCATCTATTGGACCATCGCCGGCGCCTATCGAATTCTGGGCGTCCACGACTGGGTCGCGCGCCTTTCCGTGGCGCTCTCCACCATGGCGCTCTGCTGGCTCACCGCAGCTTTCGGTGTCTGGGCTTTTGGAAAACGCGCCGGACTCTACGCCGGCTTGTGCATGTCTACCTGCGTAGGTCTGTTCCTCTTCACCCGGGTTTTGATCCCCGACGTGATGCTGACTTTCACCGTAGCCTTGGCCATGTGGGCATTCCTGCGAGCCCTCGATGAAGAAGAGCCGCACCCGCGTTTCTGGGCTTTCGTCCTGGCCGCCAGTCTGGGCACGGGCTTGCTGCTGAAGAGCACGGTCGGCGTTCTGTTCCCGGTAGCGGCCGGCGTGATCTATCTTCTCCTCACGGGCCAACTGTTTTCGCGAAAAGTGTGGAAGCGCCTGCACCCTTTCAGCGGATTCCTGATCGCCCTGCTGATCGCGGCGCCCTGGCACATTCTGGCGACCCTGCGCAATCCGCCTTATTTCTCTTTCGCATTCCGCAGCGTTCCCGGCGAATACCACGGATTTCTCTGGTTCTATTTCATGAACGAGCAGGTGCTGCGCTTTCTGAACCTGCGCTATCCGCGCGATTACAACACCGTGCCGCGCGTATATTTCTGGCTGCTGCATCTCCTTTGGCTGTTTCCCTGGAGCGTCTATTTTCCGGCCGTAGCCCAGCTCTCGTTCAAGCCGGCCGATCGCGCGGGACGAACCCGTCTGCTGGCGCTTTGCTGGACGGGCTTCATGCTGCTCTTCTTCACGTTTTCGACGACCCAGGAATACTACACGATGCCCTGTTACCCCGCGCTGGCGCTGCTGCTCGGATCGGCGATGGCGCTAGGTGGCGACTGGGTGCGGCGCGGCACGCGCGTGCTGGCGGCTATTGCCGGATGCGCGGCCGTCACGGTGATCGTTCTGTTCCTTCTGGTACGCAATGTGCCGGCGCCCGGCGATATCTCGAACGCGCTCACTCAGAAGCCCGGCACTTACACCCTCGCTCTTAGCCACATGGGCGATCTCACGATCCAGGCTTTTGCGTATCTGCGCCTCCCGCTTCTGGTAGCCGCCGCGGCATTTCTGATCGGAGCGCTGGGAACCTTGCGCGCCACCGGCCAGCGCGCATTCCTGGCCGCCGCTTGCATGATGGTGTTGTTCTTCCATGCCGCCCGGCTGGCGCTGGTGGTCTTCGACCCCTACATGTCGTCGCGCCCGCTCGCCGAAGCGTTGTTGCGAGCCCCCGCAGGCAAGCTGATTGTGGATCATCACTATTACACCTTCTCTTCCGTGTTCTTCTACACGAATCGCTCCGCGCTACTGCTGAACGGCAGGTTCAACAACCTCGTGTACGGTTCCTACGCACCTGGCGCACCGGATGTGTTCATCGACGATCAGCAGTGGAAGAACATGTGGCTCGGTCCGGAGCGGTGTTACCTGGTCGCCAGCGAGCCTGCGCTGCCGCGCCTGGAGAAACTGGTGGGGAGCGCCCTGCTCAATAAAGTCGCGATAAGCGGCGGCAAAGTAGTCCTGACCAACCATCCGTAGGCGTGGCGCAGGCACTCCTGCCTGCCGGGGTACCCTCTGGGTCGGGCACTCTTGCCGGCGCAAGTTTCTTCAAATCCTGTGGAACGCCTTCAAAATCTCCCGCGTGGAGTACCGCAGCGCAATAGGCCTCCCGTGCGGGCAACTCATCGGGCAATCCGTCGCCGCCAGAGCCCGCAACAGCCACTCCATCTTGGCATGGTCGAGTCGCGTGTTGATCTTGATCGCAGCCTGGCAGGCGATGGATGCCGCAATCGCGCGCCGCACATCCTCCAGCGACAAGCCGCGCAGCTCCGTCTCCGCGGTCTCCAGAATCTCGTTGAGCACCCTTTCCAGATCCCCTGGCCCCACCGCCGCCGGCGCCGCCTTCACCGCGATCGTTCGATTGCCGAACGGCTCGGTCTCAAACCCGGTGGCGTTCAACTCATCCGCGATGCGCGCGTACTCGATCTGCTGCCCCGGAGTCAGTTGCACGATCAGCGGCATCAGCAGCCGCTGCGTCTCCACGTTGCCGGATGCGCGCTGCTTGAGCACTCTCTCGAACAAAATGCGCTCGTGAGCTACATGCTGGTCGATGATCCATAGCCCGTCCCGTCCGGCCGCGATGATGAAGCTCTCGTGCATCTGCCCCAATGGCCGCAGATCCGACAGCGCCCCCAGCGAAGCGTCCGAAACCGGCAGGGCATCCGCCGGGAAGCCGCCGTGAGTGTCCGGCATTCGAAGTCGCGGCGCCGCAGCCGGTTCGGACGTCAGTGCCAGCGGAGTGCCGCCGAAATCGAGCCGCAGCGCGGGCCCCGCGGCGGGCCGCAAGGCAAAATCCGGCAGGGACGTCTCGGCACCCAGTGCGTCCGGCGCAGCGTCTACGGATGCGCCGGGTCCCGCAGCCGCCTCAGGCGCCGCGGACTCCGCAGGCGCAGCTTCGTTCTCCAGCATCTGCGAAAACTCGGAGTACGGCATCCGCGCTCCCGGCTGCGCGCTGGCCGCCGGAGAAAACGCCGGCGCGGGCCGCGACTCGATCAGCCGCTCGCGAATCGCATCCCGCACGAAATCGTGCACGAACGACTGGTGCCGGAAGCGCACCTCCGTTTTGGACGGATGCACATTCACGTCCACCTCGTCGCAGTCGCATTCCAGAAACAGAAGCGCGAACGGATACGCGGCCGCCGGCATCAAGTTGTGATACGCCGATGAGATCGCGTGCAGCAGCAGCCGGTCGCGGATCAAACGTTGGTTCACGAAAATGAAAATCGAGTTGCGGTTGCCCTTCTGCACCTGGGGACGCGACACGAAGCCCGACAGGCGAAACGTCTTGCTGGATGGCTCCTCCGGCTCCCTGCGAAACTCCGCGATGGCCTCGGAAGGCGGCACATACGGCGGCGGCAGCATCAACTGCTGCTCCCGCGTGCCCAGCTCCACCAGTTCCTCCAGCGTATGGCCGCCGAACACCTGAAACACGCGCTCGCGCAGCGTGCCCACCGGCGTCACCGCCAGCAACTCGCCGGCGCCGCTGGTGAGCCGGAACGTCTTGTCCGGATGCGCCAGGCTGTAGTGCGTCACCAGCGAAGCGATGTGCGCCAGCTCGGTCTGCTCCGAGCGAAGAAATTTCTTGCGCGCCGGCACGTTGAAGAATAGGTCGCGCACCGTGATGGCCGTGCCCGGCGCCTGCGCCACCTCGTCGCAATGCAGCATCTTGCCGCCCGCGATCTCCACGCGCGTGCCGGTGACCTCGTCGCCCGAGCGCGTCTCCAGAACGAGGCGCGATACCGACGCGATGGATGGCAGCGCCTCGCCGCGAAATCCCAGCGTGGCGATCGAGAGCAGATCCTTCACGTCGCGCAGTTTGCTGGTGGCGTGCCGCTCGAATGCCAGCAGCGCATCGTCGCGCAGCATGCCGCAGCCATCGTCCGACACCCGGATCAGCCGCCGCCCGCCGCTCTCGACTTCCACGCGCAGCACCGTGGAGCCTGCATCCAGCGAGTTTTCGAGAAGCTCTTTGACGACTGAAGCAGGCCGCTCCACCACCTCTCCCGCCGCAATCTTGTTGGCCACCTGATCCGGAAGAACGCGAATGCGGCCCATATAGTACGGAACCAATATAACAGGGGGGAGAACCGATCTCCGCCCGCGTTACGCCGTGCTGCGGTGGGTTCCTGCCTCAGGCAACGCAGCGGAACCGATTCCTGAGATGCGATTTACCCCGCCTGTGGCCGGAACGCCTTTACTTCCAGCCCCGCAATTGACTTGAAGTGACGCGCATTGGCGGTCGCGAGTGGCACGGCTGTTTCGTGGGCGGTGGCGGCAATCAGCGCATCCGCCACTCGCAACCCTGCTGAAAGGGCGTACGCTTCGATTAAGCTGAGCGCCACGTGACTGATGGACTCAGTAACCGGAACCAGCCGTATGCCACTCTGCTGCATGAATTGGTGAATGGTCCTGATCTCGTCTCGCGATCGCGCGCCTTGCAGCAGTTCCATAGCGGAAACGACGGAAATGGCACGGTCGGATTGCGCCTCGATGAGGCGAGCCGCTGCGACGTCTCCCCGAAGGAACCAGATCAGTACGTCGGTATCAAAGATCATCGAATCGCCCGCGCCGTAACTGCCGGACATAAGCAGGCACATCCTTCAGATCGGCCCGGTCCTTCCACATGCCGAACGCCCGCTGGCACACGAGACGCTCCTTTATCTCCCCAGCGATGGGCGTGAGGCGCGCCTTTTCTTTGCCCCGGTAGAGCACTGTCACGGTCTCGCCGCGATCCAGCGCTTTCAGCACGTCCTTCATTCGGTAACGAAGATCCACCACACTGGCTTTCATGTCTACTCTGCATTATACAGTATGATGAAGGTCCGGCTTATGAATGCGCCGGTAATTCTCCGCTTGGTAGGTCTGCGTTACCAGCCGCTGTGGTCCCAACGCGCAACGGC
>JBEKUO010000350.1:0-10639 GCA_049514955.1 Bryobacteraceae bacterium
TTGCACCACGCGATTCACGTAGGCAGGCTCCCAGTAGAGCGAGCGCCAGTCGGCGCACTCCGTCCCGCCCATGCAGGGATAGTGCTCGAACGAGAAGAACGTGAAATCCTGCAGGTGGCCGCGTACCTTGAGATAGTCCACGAACCGCCCCAGGAACGAGACCCGGCCGTTGGCGTCCGCCCAGGAATCCACGTCGCCCGGCGTTCCCTCGAAAGCCGGCCCGCCCAGGGGAGCGTTAGGCACGACTTTGTGGATGGCCTTGGCGAACTGTATGTACAGCGTGGCATAGTCTTCCGGAAGCACGCGCTGCCCGTCCGGTTCCTCGCCCATTTCGATCCAAGAAATCGGATACTTCCGTTTGTAGAGATACGCGATTTCGTTGGCTGCGTCCTCCGGTATTGCGTAGAGAATCGCGATTGGGATCATGGCCGGAAGGCCGCGCGTCACTCCGCAATTGAAGAAGAAATCGAATCCGATCTGGTCCCCTCTTCCGTAGTCGACGTCTGAAGCGGCGTGCCACGGATCCACCGAGGAAGGCCAGGTGATGGTCTGCTGACGGCTCGGCAGGTGCTTGACGATGTCGGTGAAATGGCCGTCGGCCGACATAGTTCCGATATAGAGTTCGTCGATCGCGTATCCCACGCAATTGCGTTTGTCGTCGGCGCCATGCGTATCGCAAGTGTTTGACGATTCCGTCATCCAGATGCGCAGGTAGCGCACGGGAATTTTCCAACTCATCAGCTTCAGAATGGGAGTTCCACCCTTGCCATCGATGACCGTACCCATGGGGAAGGTCTGCCAAGCGCCTTTATTAATCCCTTCATAAAAAGGCTCCAGTTCTCCCGTCCAGAACTGCACGTAATAACGCTTCGCGTAGGGGTCGGCCCAGGCGATCTTGATGGCGTTGACGTCCACCTTGGCGCCCAAATCGATCATGACCCACTGGGGGTGCAAGGAATCGGCCTCGCCGGTGTAGGCTTCGGTCAGGTAGGGATTGCTTTTCCAGTAGGATTTCAGATCGCCATCGGTCAAGCGGGACCAGCCGTTGCCGTCGCCCAGAGTGGCGCCACGATGGGGCAACGGGTACGCCCAGGAGTGTTGGATCTTCTCGCTGGTGGGTTCCGCGCTGCCCGTGAAATAGCCCTCTTGTTTGGCCGCATTGCTCCAGGCGCCGCGCGAATTCCAGTGCCACGCCTCGATCATCAGTTCCGTGTTCTGGCGATAGGTCACCGTTCCCCATCCCGCGCCCAAAAGCTCCTTGAGGACCGGGTCGGTCAGCACCCTCTCGGTATGCTTTTCGTTCTCCTCCCGGGTGTCGCCGCCGCGCAACCGGTCAATGGCCCCGCCCAGGGCCCGGAACGGACTGAACGAATTCACTGCGTGGGATGGCGTGGCGTCCACCACGATATTCTGCGCCATGGCCGCACCCGCCAGCCAAAGGGATATGCCTACGCCAAGACCGATTCCAACAACGCGCTGTTGCATAACCGCTGACATACACGCCTCCTCGATTACCGCTCGGACAGGCAAGTGTATACCGTTGCCGCATGGGGCACAACCTGTTGCGGCGGATGGTGATGGATCAATTTGGAATTGGAACTGGGCGCTTCCCGCTGGGGGAAGCTTTCTTGGCCGGCGGTTTTGGTACCGGGAGGGGCAGGGGCTCGAATCAAAAATATGACAAACGAAGCCAATTTCCACATAACTTCTTTATGCTCCGGCATGCCCCTGCCAGCCAGTAAGTGGCTTGTTTTCAAAGATCTATTCAGATTTCCGGCAGAACACATCACTGTGAGTGCCGGGAACCCGGCCGGAAGATCAAAGCCAATTGGGTGTGGGTTGAAACAACTGGCTCCCACGATTTCCGAACCCGACAACACCATAGCACGGCAACGGTCGACGGACGGCGAGACAGTTGAATATTGTCTTGTTTTTTCATCGGGATGCAGAGATTCTGATACGCGTGACTCCTGCGAGGCCCAGGCGTGAAATTAGGCCGTGGCGAATCGCGCTGCCCGCGCCCCGAGACGTTTCTGGTAACCTAAGAACGTTAGAACAAGCACCAGAGTATTCGTGTGTCCCTACTTCGCGGCGATAGACTAGCCAAAACGGCTCGCGGCGGTCAGTTCTCCGGGAGAACCTTGCGGATCTTTTTGCTGCTGTGTCTGATTCTCTTAAGCCAGTCCTTTGCGCTTGCCTCCCAAGACGAATCGCACCATGCGCCGGACCATTGCTGCCTGCTGTGTCACGTGGGGCCGCTGCCCTTCCTGCAGACAACCGTCCCGGCCACGGTCACACCCGTTTTCCGGATAGCCTGGCTGGCCCCGAACCCTAATCTCGAGCCTGCCCACCAAGCGCCGCTGGCCCCCAGTTCGTCGCGGGGACCTCCCTCCGCCTAGCTCCTCGCACTGCTCATCTGGTGGTCCGGCGCCCGGTACGCGGCGCGGGTCCGTGTTTTCTAAAAAAGAGGAGAAGAGTTTCGCCATGCAGACAGCATCGTCGTGCATTGGCATGCGGCTGTTCCCAATCGCCGCATGTGCCCCCGCAGCTCTCTTAGCGGCGCTGGGGCTGTCCCAGGTGGCTTGCGGAGAGTCGAAAAAGGCCGAGAAATTGGCGTCCGAGGCCAACGTGCAACCCGGCCTTTTCACGGTGCCACCGGATCAATTGGCGCATTTGAAAGTCGGTAAAGTGGCCACGGCCTCCTGGGGAGTGGCCATCCACACTACCGGTACGGTGGATTGGGACCAGGACCACACCACGCAGGCCATCACGCAGGTAAACGGGCCCATCACGAGGATTCTGGTGGATGTAGGCACGCCTGTCAAAAAGGACGAGCCGCTGCTCTATGTCTCCAGCCCCGATGTGGCCAACGCTATTGCGACGTACCGAAAAGCCCGCAACCGCGAGCAATTCAACAAACGAATCATGGAACGTACCAAGGAAATGCTGGACCACGGGGTAGTGGCCGTTAAGGATTACGAAAGCAGCGTAGCGGACTACAACGACGCCACGACGGATGTCCAGAACAGCCTGCAGCCGCTGAGAATTTTCGGCATCACCGCGCAGGAGATCGACCAGGCGGAGAAGCAGGGGACATCCATCAGCACTGAGTTGGCCGTCCGGTCTCCCATCTCCGGAGTGATTGTGCAGAAGCTCATTTCGCCGGGGATGCTGATCGAAGCCGGACAAACCGTCTGCTTCCAGATCAGCGACGTTTCCACCGTATGGGTGCAAGGCCATATTTTCGATCGCGACCTGCCCACGATAAGGGACGGCGATGCAGTCGAGGAGACCAATCCATCCTTCAACCGCACCTTCCACGGCGCCATTTCCTACATTGGGTCCTTCGTGGATCCCAACACGCGTACCACGCCCGTCCGCATCGTCACGGCCAACCCTGGCGGCCTGCTGAAGAAGGATATGTTCGTCGACGCGGTCATCCAAACGAGCCGGCGGAACAACATTCTGGTGGTGCCTGTGGCGGCAGTACTGCGCGATGACAAAAACGAGCCGATCGTGTACGTCCAAGCGGCGCCCGGCAAGTTCGCGCAACGTTCGGTCACCATCGGGCCGCAGCAGAACGGACTGGTCGAGATCGCCAGCGGATTGCGGGAAGGCGAAGACATAGTTTCCGACGGCAGCCTCTTCCTGCAGTTCGCCAATGCGATTCAATAGGGCGCAAATATAATGATCGCGAAACTAGTCTCCTTCGCCCTGCGCCAGCGATTCATGATCGTGATCGCCTCGCTCGCTTTGATGCTGTGGGGTGCGCTCGCTTTCCAGAAGCTGCCGATCGACGCTTACCCGGACCTTTCGCCGCCGCACGTGGAAATCATCACGCAGTGGCCCGGCCACGCCGCCGAGGAAGTGGAACGGCTGGTCAGCATTCCGATTGAAATCGAAATGAACGGCATCCCGCGGCTGGAGGCGCTTCGCTCCATCTCGCTCTACGGCCTCTCGGCTATCGAGATGAATTTTGAATACGGCGCCGATCCGTACTTCGTGCGCGAACAGGCCTTTGAGCGCATGGCCAACGCGAATGTGCCTTCCGGCCTGCAACCCACCATCTCGCCGTTATTCAGCCCCAGCGGCCTGATTTACCGTTATGTCTTGCAGAGCCCGGATCGCTCGCCACAGGACCTGAAGGTGATCGAAGATTGGGTGCTCGAGCGCCATTACCGCTCCATACAGGGGGTGGCGGACGATTCGGGTTTCGGCGGTACCACCATGCAGTACCAGGTGCTGCTGGATCCCAACAAACTGTTCGCGTATGGCGTTACGGTCCCGCAAGTGACCCAACAACTGGGCAACAACAATTCCAACGCGGGAGGTGGATTCTATTCGCAGGGAGGGCAATTCTACTACATCCGGGGTTTGGGGTTGGTGCGCGATTTGGCGGACATCGGGAATATCATTCTGCAGGAGAAGAACGGGATTCCGGTTTATGTAAAAGACATCGCCAAAGTGGAGATCGGCCACGCCCCGCGGCTCGGCCAGTTCGGATACATGCGGCAGGAAGAGGCGGTGGAAGGTGTCATTCTGATGCGCGTCGGCGAGCAGGCGCAAGTAATCCTGCGGCGCGTGGAAGACATGACCAAGGAACTCAACGAGCACGTCTTGCCGCCCGACGTTAAGGTGGTGCCCTATTACGACCGCCAGGGCCTGATCGAAGAGACCACCAAAACCGTGGAGGGCAACCTTCTGCGCGGCATGCTGCTGGTGCTCGTGATTCTGGGCCTGTTCCTGTTCAGTGTGCGTACGGCCTTGATCGTCGCGGTGACCATTCCATTTGCGCTGATGTTTTCTTTCATCTGTCTGGACTGGAGACATATTCCCGCGAATCTCCTATCCATCGGCGCCATCGACTTCGGCATCATCGTGGACGGCTCAGTGGTGATGGTGGAGAATATTTTCCGCGAACTGGCGGCACGCCATCCGGAGGACAACGCCCTGGAGCCCTTTAACTTTATCGAAGTGATCCGGGCGGCGGCGCACGACGTGGAGCGGCCGATCTTCTACGCGATTGCGGTGATTATCGCCGGGTATCTGCCGATTTACGTGCTGACGGGGCCTTCGGGCCGGCTCTTCCAGCCCATGGCGGACACCATGTCGTTCGCGCTGTTGGGCGCGCTGCTCTGCGCCCTCACACTGTTGCCCGTGCTGTGCTCCTTCTTTCTGAAGAAGCACGTGCATGAGCCGCGGGCGCGGCTCTACGAGGCGATCCGCGGCATATACGGCAGAATGCTGGGCTGGTGCCTGCGCAACCGGTTGATCACCGTGGCCGTCATTCTGGCGATCTTCGCCGCGTCGCTTCTGCTGATTCCATCCATCGGCGGCGAGTTCATGCCTCACCTGGATGAAGGCGCTTTGTGGGTGCGCGCCACCACGCCTTACACCATTTCCTTCGAAGAGGCTTCCAAGCTCTCGCCCCAGATCCGGAATATTTTGCTGAGCTTCCCGCAGGTAACCACCGTCGCCAACGAGCTCGGACGGCCCGACGACGGCACGGATTCGACGGGCTTCTTCAACAACGAATTCTATGTGGGCTTGAAACCCTACAACGACAGCGCATGGCATGGCCGCATCAGTACCAAGCCCGACTTGACGAAAGCCATCCAGCAGAAGCTGGCGGCATTTCCGGGCATCATCTTCAACTACACGCAACCCGCCGAGGACGCGGTGGACGAAGCCGAAACCGGATTGAAGAGTTCG
The DNA here is from genome assembly GCA_049514955.1 of Bryobacteraceae bacterium. Classification (GTDB taxonomy): domain Bacteria; phylum Acidobacteriota; class Terriglobia; order Bryobacterales; family Bryobacteraceae; genus Bog-159. Next base: position 5,713 of record JBEKUO010000350.1, read on the forward strand.
TTGGCCGTGAAGATTTTCGGTCCCGATCTGACTACCCTCGAAGACAGGGCCGTGCAAGTGAAGAACATTATCGCCAAGGTTCCGGGCATCACCGGAATCACGGTGGTCCGGGAGCTTGGCCAACCCAGCCTGGTGATTACTCCGGACCGCGCCAAGTTGGCCCGCTTTGGCCTGAACGTGAGCGATGTCAACACGCTGGTGGGAACCGCCATGGGCGGCACTGCCGCCACGCAGGTGATTCAGGGGGAGCGCCAGTTCGACCTGGTCGTGCGCATGCAAGAGCCATTCCGCAGCGACGAGAACGCCATCAAGAATCTGCTCATCGCCACTCCCGACGGCCAATATTTGCCGCTCAGCCAGTTCTGCGAAATTAAAGTGGAAAGCGGTGCATCCTTCATTTATCGCGAGTCGAATTCGCGGTTCATAGGCGTCCAGTTCAGCGTGGAAGGCCGCGACCTGGCCAGCGCCGTAGGCGAAGCCCGCCGGAAGGTCGCCGCTGCCGTGAGGCTTCCCATCGGCTACAGGTTCGATTGGGGCGGCGAATACAAGGAGTACCTGGCCTCGCTGGAGCAGATGAAGATCATTGGGCCGTTGACGGTCCTGTTGATTCTGCTGATCCTGTTCGCGCTATATGGGAACTTGAAATTCCCGCTCATCATCTTCTTCAGCGTGTTGGTGACGGAACCGGTCGGCGGGCTGCTGGCGCTGCGGATCACGCATACCAGTTTCAGCGTGTCGTCGATGTTGGGCTTCGTGGCCTTGATGGGGGTGGCGGTGCAGACCAGCGTCATACTTTATTCGTTCATCAACAAGCTGCGTCTGGAAGGCAGCGACATCCCCACGGCGACCCTGCAAGCCTCGCTGCTGCGGCTGCGCCCCATCATGATGACGGCGCTGGTCGCGTGTTTCGGCCTGCTGCCGGCGGCCATGTCCACGGGCATCGGCAGCGATTCGCAGAAGCCGTTTGCCATCGTGATCGTCGCCGGCCTGGCCTCCCGGCTTTTCCTGTCGATTTTCCTGGCGCCGGTGCTTTACGCGCTGGCCGCGCGGGAAGGCGATATCTTGCAGGTTTGATGGAGCAATCATGCGGCGAACAATCTGGCGTCTACAAATCGGGTTTCTTGTTGGAGCTTGCCTGTGCCACGGGGCATTCGCGCAGACTACTTTGACATGGCAGCAGGTGAAAGACAAGTTCGAAGCCGACAACCCCAACCTGCGCGCGGGCCAACTGAATATCCAGGAAACCAAGGCGCAGGAGATTACCGCGTATCTGCGGCCTAACCCGAACCTCACCGCGGGCCTCGACCAACTGGATCCGTTCACCGGCAGCCCCTATCGTCCCTTCGCCTACGTGTTCCCGCTGGTGGCGTTCGATTATCTGCACGAGCGGCAGCACAAGCGCGAGCTGCGCCTGGAGAGCGCGCAGCAGGGAACCGCCATCGCCGAATCGCAGCAACTGGATCTCGACCGCACGCTGCTCTTCAATTTGCGCAGCGCCTTCGTACAAACCCTGCAGGCCAAGGCGCTGCTGGCGAATGCCAAGGAAAACCTGGATTACTTCGACAAAGAGTTGACCATCAGCCGAGCGCGGTTCAAATCCGGGGACATTGCGCGGGTGGACCTGGACCGGCTGGTGCTGCAGCGGGCGCAGTACGAGTCCGACTATCAGACCGCGCTGGTGAATGCCAGAACCGCGAAGATCACGCTGCTGATGCTGCTCAACGACCGTACGCCGGTCGACAAATTGGATGTGGCGGGGCCGTTCGATTTCCAGGAGCAGATCATGGCTTTGGATGAGTTCCACTCCGTCGCTTTGGCGTCCCGGCCGGATCTGAAGGCGGCCGTCGAGACTATCGGCAAGGCCGAGACCGACCACAAACTAGCCGTTTCGAACGGTTCCACGGATCCCACTTTCGGCGTGGATTTTGGCCGTAACCCTCCCATCGCGGTTTACATGGGAGTGAGCGTATTCAGCGACGTCGATTCGGCTTACTTCACGCTGGTCAGCTCGGTGAATTTGTTGCGGCCGTATAAGGGTACGGACGGTTATCTGGAGACGGCGTTGCGGATTCGCGAGACGATGTCGTTCGCCTACCAGCGGGGCCAGGCGTCGCTTCTGGATTATCTGGACGCGCAAAGAGACTACCGCGCTACGCGGGTGGCGTACATTAATTTGGTCGGGTCATATTTGAGCGCCGCCAGCCAGTTGAATACGGCGGTTGGCCGGGAGGTGGTGCAGTAGCGGGCGTTGGCGAATGTAGCGAGGCATCCGCAGAGTAAGGAACGAGGGTCCCGAAGTTGGGGAGGGGGTGCGGTTTGAACTGGTGAGCCGGGCGGGACTCGGACTCGCTACCGTTATTGATTCTACGCAACTTATTGAAAACAGGGCGGTCGCACGATTCGCGCGGGTCGGTCGAGTAGCTCGTTTCGCTCCTGTATCGTACAAAAATCGGACATACGCTTGTGGCTGGTGAATCCCAGCAATTGTTCACCACTTGACGAGTGCTGGAAAGAGCGCCATGGAGCCGAGCATATCCAATAGGGATGCCTCAGACATAACAAGTGCTATTTTCCGAGGGCCAACCTCTCCAGCGATTTGAATAACGGAATCGGTGGACAATGCAAGCTGAGCAGCGTGTGTCGTGCTTCGATTCGCGACCACAAACTCGAAGTGTCCTTGCGGACGGATGAGGGGTATAACGACTTGCCGAAAAGACGTCGAATCGATCGGATCGGTGGCTACAATTCCGCCACCAGGTCTTGGGATTCTAAAATCAACTTTGAAAAATAGCCGGATGTTGACTACGGTCTTGTCGAGTGTATTGAAAACGCTATACCGATGGCACATTTGAGGTGGCGAGGGGTGAGCCTTATCAACGTCCGGCCATACCCGATCATCTGTGCTGGAATTGTTCGAAATTTCCATTAGCCCAAATGAATTCGGCTCCGGCGAAATAGGTAAGAGGTACGCAATAGAGTTGGGCGGGACAGAAAGGGGTAACATGGCCATAGGGCTAAACCTTGTGGTCAAGACGAGGGAGTGGTCGGCAGGAATAAAGCCGCCTTGCGCCCTTGGAGGATGCGCCACCGAGGTCAGAGGAACATTTATGAATCTACGGATACGGACCAAGGCTTCCGAAATCTGTTCGTGAACTTGTACACCGTTATAAGATTTGAGAGCCCCGAGGCTTACCCACTGTTGGTCGTCCAATCCAGGTGCTCCGAAGCTAAAACCGTCGATCATGACGGGAACGATGTTTCGTTGATAGAAAAGGGCGCACTCGATTTCCCGTCGGAACATATCCCGAGGGTCCGTACAGCGATCCAAAGCCGAAGGGGTGAGTAAAACCAGAAAATGTGCTCGCGCCTGGATGTGGTCAAAGATCGCTTGTTCGAATCCACCACTACCTAAACCCTCAAGATCATAAAACACATCGTAGCCGTTGTGGGTCAAATCATCGTAGATTGTTTTTGCCCACGGGAGATCCTTGCGTCGATAACTGATGAAAACCGTTTTCTCGACCCTGTCCATGTTCACCCCGATTTCGTTCAATACCAATCGTAACGCCAGCGCCGCCAGAAGTGGCTACGCGGTACCGATGCTAACTGCCTGGGGGCAACCGCAACAAAAGAGAGACACAAAGAGAGAACTCCGCGCTGTCCTTCACGCACAGGCTGAACTCATCGCCGTGCTTTATTGTAGTTTCTGATCTATTTTGTTCGGCCAGTATCCATGCGCAACCCGACCTTCAAATGTTGCCGCGCCAGAATCGCGTGGAACCCGGCGGCATGCTTTTCAAGTATGGAGGTTGGCAAGTCCTTTGAGAAGGCATCGAGCTTGGCCCAGGCCAGTTGCCACTTCCGACAATCGTCCGTGCAGGACGATTACAGCTCGGCAAAGAATTGGCCAGCTGTCCCGCCGCCGGCAAGATGGTCTATAAAGCGATGCCAGTGATACCTCCAATCCCAAATCTCGTTTTTCAACTGATTCGTTTCCTTGCTTCGGACGGGATGATAGTCGTCGTTCCATCCCAGCGCCTTGCCGAGCGATTGCCAGAATGAAGGGTCGAGAAACACCTTGCCGAATAATTCGTCCTCAAATACCAACGGCTCCTCTTCAGTGCCATCCCATTGCCTCCAGTTCTTTCCATCAAAGCGGAGATTTCGGTTGTTCCAGCCTCCCGCTTTGGCTTTCGCGAACACTTTTTGGATGGTCATGTAACGTACTTGCATCAAAGCACACTGGCAGGATTCCGCAAGGGCCAGTTATCCCCAGCTGAAAAACCGATTTCCTGCAAATCTGTGGAAGGAAGTAGTTAACTGCTTGGCCGGTACAAAGCACGTACATACAGACGGAGTGCTGTAACGTAAGCTATTGATTCTAAATACGTTATTGTGGTGAGCCGGGCGGGACTCGAACCCGCGACCCTTTGCTTAAAAGGCAAATGCTCTACCGACTGAGCTACCGGCCCTCACGCGGACGCAATCTTTATCCAGCTTACCACGCCACCCCGTAGACTCCGGGCGTGCACGATGCAAAAATGTGGTCATGCCAGATCCTGTCATCTTAATTGCGAACGGCGATCTGCGCCTGGCCGCCAACCAGAAATGCTGGCCGGCCCAGGCGCGCGCCGAGGAAGCCGTCATGGGCGCCATTCGGAGCCTGGGCCGCGCGGTCGAACGCGGTCACGCCTGCGACACCGCGAAAGGTCACGGCTTCATCGATAGCCAAAAGCGCGGAATGGAAGTGTTCCGCGGCATCCCGCCCGAGGCGCCGCTGGTGGTGGTCGAGGCGGTGTGGCAATATAGCCATCACATCCTGCACGGCCTCTACAGCCATCGCGGCCCCATCCTCACGGTGGCCAACTGGAGCGGCGAGTGGCCCGGCCTGGTCGGGATGCTGAACCTGAACGCCTCGATGACCAAA
>JBEKUO010000351.1:0-7654 GCA_049514955.1 Bryobacteraceae bacterium
CCTCACGTAATACGGGCGCGTTCGCAGCCGATGGAACTCCCGGTGTGTTGCTCGTCGCCTTTTTCAAGAACAGCTCCTCGGCCAGGTTTACGGCTACCAGGCCGGCGAAATGGAACATCAGGCTTCTACCCAGCAGAGTGTACTGCGTCCGGGAACCCGGGTAGTAAATGTTCGAGATCTCCGCCGAGGCCGTCGTCCCTATCAGATCGGCGTACGGCGGCTGCCACTTTCCGTTATCGCCCTTGGCGCGGAAGGCGGACTCAATCGCATACAAGGCGCGTCGGGCCTTGGTTCCCTGCCCACTGTAGAAGTACCGTGGATCCTGATGCAGAATCGAGTCCGCCACCACCGACGTGATTACCATGTGATTCAGAGCGGCTCCATAGTCCGCTCCAAAGCGCTTCCCAAAACCCTCCGCACCCTGACCAAACTGGTGGTAGCTGTTCGTGGCTTGCTGAATACCCGCGGTAGCCCCCACCAGACCGATGGTCACAGGGTCCAGGAGCGTCGCCAAGCCCAGATGCAACTTCTGCTTAGGGGATAACGGAGCCGGATGCTTCTCATAGGTGACGTAATAATTTGGAACTATCCCCAGCCCCCGCTGCTTCAGTTCCTGGTGCAATTGTTCCTGTGCCACCTCCTCCGGCGGCAACCCTACGGTCACTGTGGTTACCTCGGGGGCCACCTGTAACACGGCTAGCACCGGCTTCGATTCCAGGGTAAGTGAAGCCGGCACGTTCTGTGCCGTCCACTCGGACATACCGCTGGCGAAAACCTTCACACTGTAATTACCAGGCGCCAAAGACGAGATCTTAAAAGCACCGGTGCTATCGCTGACGGTCGTGCGCGGGTTCCCATCGGCACCTGCAACCGTGACTACCGCACCATATACTGGCGTATCGGAGGAATCCGTAACGTTGCCTTGAATCGAACCGGTGTCCTGTGCCATCGCCCATGGCACAAAACAACATACAAACATCAAGACCGCCCGTAGCGTTCTCTTCATCAACAGGCTGCGGACACTCGATGGCTTGATATGTCCGGTTACCTCCGAAGGGGACTTGTTCAAAGTGCTTGCACAATACACGTCGATGCTCTCCTGAGACATAAACAAACTAAGCTGCCGATTGTGCTTCACGTTCCCTGCCATAAACGATTGGTTGCAAATCGTCTGCCGATGTTTACAATGGCCGGTTGTGCGGCGCCTTCTTCTGCATGAACGTGCCTCTGATTGGCGCTCTTCCTTTTCCTTTGACCTCAACGGGCAGCGGTTTGGCTTAGCCGGCCGCCCGCATCTGCGCTTCACCACGGTGCACTGCCGTCGGCGCCAGAGGCTGTGTATGGTTGGTATCATCCGGCGACCTGACGGCGGAGTTCTTCAGCTCTTCTCCCGAGAGTCCCGGTCGAAATGACGGGTGCGCGCTCGACCGCAAGGAGTTCAGGGCATCGGAGCACTTCTTCCAGTTCAGTAACACGCGCCGTTAGCATAGACCTGGACCTATCTGACTGGCTCTTTCTAAGCCACTCTTGTTCCGTATGAGGGCACACTGCAATTGAGCAGCCACGGAGCCGGCCATCGCGCACCACAGCCGAAGATGCTCGGACGTGTGAAGCCCTTCCTTCCGACCCTGCCAACATCCCGGCAGTTGCCGTGGCGCACCAGCGCCGGAACTTCCCCTTCTCCTTCGTACGCGGAGGCTGTGCCTCGAGGGCGGCTTTTCAATCGCCGATAAGAGCAGGCACACTCCGGCCCTGGTTCCAACGACCACACGTTCAGGATGCCGGCTGCCCGTCATCCGCCGAAGCAAGTGCCGACGCTCGGCACGATATCGCTTCGCTTTAGAGTTGGCGGGTGAAACAACAGGCGCTCTCATTCTAAGCGTGGCAGGAGATAAGGTCTTTGGGACGACCGACGCGTCAGCGGGGCCGGCTTCCAGGCCCAGGGCGCGAATGGCAGTCGCATTGCCCTGATTCGGGTGTGCTCGGTTTAATCGACACAAAGGACAACCCCATGAGAGATCTCTGGAATCGTGCGTCTATGGGATGGTGCCGGACGTTTCATCCGGAACTTCTCTGGCCAGTTCACGGACAGTATCGCTGTCGCGCCTGCTTGCGTATGTACCCTGTTCCATGGCGAGAGGCCGGCAGTGTTCCTACCCCGCCCGCAACGCCTCTGGCGGCAGTTCCGGTGACTGCAAACGCCGTACGCTATTGCAGTTAACGCCTCACGCGCGATGACATTGTTTGCAAGGAAACCTAAATGACTTCTCCATCGAGTTATACCGGCGGACTCTACCGGCCGGATTCGTTGTTTCGAGGCATGCTTGCGATTATTGGATTGCTCGTGTTGCTGATGCCCGCAGGCGCTTCGGCGCAGCGTATTCCGACTCCAATTATTCAGACGATAAGCAGTGAGAGCCTTGCTTTTGCCCGGTATATTGACTGGCTCCACGCACGCGACCCGTTCACCGAGTCGGGTCCTGTGGCGCTGAAAATCACCGCGTCCGTACCAGGCCTGAACAAACAGGGCAGCCTCTCGTCCATCCGTGACGTTGGGGAATCCGAGCGCAGCGAGTACGCGATAACCGAACAGCGGGGAGACTCAATCGTATTTGCGCGCGTGATTGTTCCTTACCTTACAGCGCAACGCCAGGCGGAGGACCTGCCGCTCTCGTCGGTCCTCATTACTCCGCAAAACTATAAATTCCGTTGTGCGGGCCTAGCCGACACGGGAGCTAGTGCGGCCTACGTTTTTCGGATCACCCCCAAGAAGAGGCGCGTGGGGCTGATTCGAGGAGAATTGTGGATAGACTCGGTAACAGGTGCGCCGGTTCTCGTGACCGGACAGTTCGTGAAGACTCCTTCCATCTCCTCGAGCGGGATCAGCGTCGTGGGCGAAATAACCGTTTTGCGCGAAATAACCTTCGTGGACGGACATCCTTTCGCTCGCACGACGCATATGAGCGTACGAACCCGGCCCATGGGACGCGTTAACTTAACCATTGTCGAATCGCCTTTGAACAGCGATCTCGAGTCGCCAAGGATAGGCAGCGCAACGTTGGAGTCTACCTCGTTTTGAGGCGATGGCGCTGACACTCGACATTACCCCCGTCGCTCAGGGTCACGGAAGGCATCCGGAACGAAGGTAACCAACGAGCAAAGGAGCAGAAGTCGATGCAAGCAACACTGGATCGCTCAAATCGATCAGCAAGAAATCTGCGTGGGTGGACTTGGCGGCGCATTATAAGAAGCTTCGAGGAATGCACCTCCGGCAGTTCTTTAAGGAAGACCCCAAGCGGGCAAACGGCGACGGCGGCAAACGAAAGCATCTTCATATAGGTTGGTCCTGTTCAGTGGCGGTTCATTTCCCAGATGTCTCGATCCTGCTCCGCAGGGCGCGCTCCGCATCCGCCGACCAGTATCCGCACCCGAGCTCGAGGAACACCGAGGTGTAGGGCGTGCGCATCTGCGTCTTGACGATCAACGCGCGGAAACAAGCGGCCACCGCATCCATCCGCGCGATGATCTGTTCGTGCGGCAAGACGATCCGCCGGAGGCCGGCCAGCAGATCTTCCAGATGCTTGCGGTACTCCGACACGCCGCCAGCGCCGGCGTCGTTGATAAAGTCGAGTTCAGCGTCTGTGTAGATGGTTGCGTTTACGTCGCCGGAGCTAGCGATGGCATCCGGGACGATGCGGACGACATCGATGTGTGTGCCGCGGGCGAGAACGGTGTGTAAGCCGGCGCCCGACTGCGCGATAAGCAGCGTTTGCCACCACGATCCAGTTTCGATGCCCCAGGAGTGGCAGTGTTTGCTTCAGCGACTCGCGCCAGGAATGTCGCCGCGTGGCCTGCCAGCGGCTCGCGGTCATTTGGCTCACGTTTGCGTAAGGGTGCCCGCGCCGGCCAACTCTTCGTCGAAACATACGGCTACCTTGCCGCATTTTCCTGAGGCCATCAGAGAATACGCCTCGCTTACGTCCTCGAGAGCGAACCTGTGAGTGACGAGATCGGCGGGGTGGAGTTTCCAGCGCACCAGCCGTTCCACCAGTTCCTCCATGAGCCATGTCGACGTGACCCAGGAGCCGTAGATCGTTTTCTGATCGTGAATGAGATCGGGCGATGGATTGTACTCCACGGTCCCACCCTCGCCGAGCATCACGATCTTCCCCCATTTGCGGGTCGCCCGAATGGCCGTCGCTCGCGCCCCCGGATTGGCCGAACAATCGACTGCACGTTCGGCTCCCGCGCCGCCCGTCAGCACGCGAACTTGTTGAACGTTCTCAGGACCCGATTGCAGGACGAAATCGCAGAGGCCGAGGTTGGAGGCGAGCTTCATTCGCTCTTCGATCACATCGATGCCGATGATTTTGTCGGCTCCCAGCTTGCGGCACAGCGCCGCGGTGGCCAGCCCAACGGGGCCGAGACCGGTGATCAGCACGGAGTCGCTGCCGCTGATGCCGATCTTCATCAACCCTTCGTAAACTGTTCCGAAGCCGCAGGCCACCTGCGCCCCATCGGCATAAGACAGTTCGTACGGTAGCGGAATCAGGTCTTTTTCCTCGGCCAGAAGATAACCGGCCATACCGCCGTCGCGTTGCCAGCCGTAGGCTCGGCGGTATTTCTCGCTGGTGCACGAGATCATATAGCCGCGCCGGCAGTCATTGCACACGCCGCAGCCCGAGATGTGGTACACAATCACCCGATCGTCGGCCTTGAATCGTCTGCAACCCGGACCAGTCTCCAGGATCTGCCCCGCGGGTTCATGCCCAGCGATCACGCCTTGATATCCCTCCGGGCCCTTGCCCAAATGCTCGTGGTAGATGCAACGGATGTCGGACCCGCAGATGGTGGATGCCTTCATCCTCAGCAGGACTTCTCCGTGGCCGGGCGCCGGAACGAGGACCTTCCGTAGTTCGGTCGTACTGTCCCCCGGCAGATATGCGCCTAACATCTCGTTCATGGTGTTCCCTCTCTACCTAGGGAGGCGTGATTCCCCCGTTAAGATCCCAAAGGTCCTGCCAGCTCTGTCCGGGTTTCCACAAAAATACCTGGCCCTTGATAAGCCGGCAGTTCCTATCTATCGCGGCAATCTCGCGCATCTCCTCGTCTGACAGCGGTTCGCTTACGACCGACTGGAGGTTCGCCACGTAGTTGCACCTTCTCGTCGAGAACGGAATGGGTGTCTGGCCCCTCTCAACAGCCCATTTCAGACACACGGCGGCAGGATGGACGCCGTGTTGCCGGGCAATGCGCACGATGACGGGATCGTCCATCGGCGAGCTGTCTTCGGAAGTGCGGTCGCGCACCGGCCGGTTAGGCGAGCCAAGAGGACAATAACCGATCGGCTCGATGCCGTTGTCTCGCACGAACTCAAGCAGTTCGGTCTGTTGGAAGTGCGGGTGCAACTCCATTTCGTTCACGGCGGGCTTGATCCGGGCATCCCGCAGAAGCAGCTTCAGCTTCGCGACCGTCATGTTGGACGTGCCGATGTGTTTGGCGAGTCCAATTTCGACCAGCCGTTCCATCTGCCGCCAGGTCCTCAGGAAATTCTCGTGGATATAAGGTTTCGCGTCCGGGCTGCGCGAATCCACGTTGCACCCGGGTGGGTGGAAGTTCGGAAAAGGCCAGTGCACCAGGTACATGTCGAGGTACGCAGCCCGCAGATCGGCGATCGATTTCCGGCACGCGGGAATGACGTCGTTATCCCCGTGCTTATCGTTCCAGAGTTTGGAGGTGATCCAAACATTTTCACGGCGAAGCCCCGCGCCAAATAGATCGGCGAACGCTCCGCCGATTCGGTTCTCATTTCCGTACACGGCGGCACAGTCGAAATGGCGATATCCGGCCATCGCGGCGCCACACACGGCTTGCGCCACCTGTTCGGCCGAGGCTTGGTCGCTGCCAAAGGTGCCAAAGCCTATAGCCGGCATCGCCGCTCCCGTGTACAGGATGCGCTTTGGCACTCGATCGGGATCAACACCATCCTCAGCGAGGGGGAATTGACTTACGGTACTCACGTTCTCTGCGCCCAGCATCTTCCATCGCTGACTTTAACGATGAAGTACGCACGATGTCAAGAGCATGGCGCTGGTTGCCGCCGAAACGCGAGAATCTCCGCTGCGTGCCGTTTGAGCGCGCCGGTTTACAGTCCGAGGCGCCGGCAGGGCAGCCGGAGCCTGCACGCGATCGCCTGCTTTTCGAGCACGATGTGAGACCTACCAGAAGTAAGTAGCGACGATACTCGGGGGCCCTGGCGTGTCATCGACGATCTTCGTCCATAGCAGCACCTGTAAGTTCTTTTTCGGCCAGTCGCTCGGAGCTTTCGCGGCCAGAACAGTCATCAGGTGCGGAGATGTCAGGAATTCCCCTGCGGCGCGGGTGCCATACTGAGTGATTCCAGCGGCCGCAATGAGAAGCTCACCCGTCTTGGAATCAAACACGCGCGACACGATTGCGTAGTCCTCGGGCGTGCGTCCGTCCGGCGCAAGGTTCGGCAATGTGTATATCCGGTTATTGGAACGATCGCGAATGGTCGGGTGCTTGTCAAAGACGAACCGCAGATCGTTCGTCGTCTGCAGCGTCCAGGCGTTGTTGAAGGCGCCGATCAGGATCGAGGGCTGGTATCTCAAGTCGCCGAAGGTGAGATCGGCGCCATAACGCATCTGGTAGAGCTTTCCCTTTTTAGAGAAGAGGGAGGTAAGTACGACGCTGGCGTAGGCATCACCGATACACGTGTACTGGCTGGGGACGGCGACGAGGTCGTGCGCGGAACTGGTAAGGTCGGGAGACTGAAAAACTGGCGTGGTGGCGTTATGCACCAAGATCGGTTTCAGGCTGGTCAAGGCCGGCGCCCAGAACTTGTCCAGCGCAGAAGACGCCGACAACCGCAGACTTTGGATCAGTATAGCGCCGGCCACCGCCGCTAAAACTGCGGCGGCCACCCAACGCCACCGGAACCTTCCCACATTACGCCTTGCGATTGCCGGTGCGGCGGGCTGGGCCGCCTTCCACTGGAAAACCGCCCGGTAGGAACCCGAAGGGATGTCGATCCGAACGAGGCTGTCGGCCCGCTCCTGGTAGTATTGCGCCAGCCGTTTCCGCACCTCAGCCGCCCGCGCCCGAACCACGGGGTCGTCACTGGTCTCGTAATCAGGGCTGCGGCCGAATACCTCGGTCCCGATGACCCGCTCGCGGAGCAGATCGTTTTCTCCGGCTAGCGTGTGCTCGACCATATACTTCAGCAGGCTCTGGCACTGGCGGGTGGTCCGAAACGGTGCGCTCTGCAGGACGTCGGCCAACACTTCCCGAATCCGAACGGCGTCGGCGTGCGATATGACTTCGGAACTCGTGTGCTGACCCATCCTTGGACTGCCCTCAACCCAAGCCTACCAGGTACTGTACCCCCCCGCATCCAGCTTTGCAAGCCATGGATCCCACTGCCCCGCGTCGGTAGGGCACAGTAAAGAACCTTGCGAAAGTCCTTGAAAAGAAATACCGTCATCCCGGCGAGCGGCGCTGTGCGCGTCTCCGCCATAATGGCTTCGTAAGAAGAAAGGGGTCTTCCATGCTGCGCAAGTACTTTTCGCGAGGTCTGGCCTTCGGCATTTGCCTGGCAGCCGCGCTCACGATACTCCAGCCTGTCGCCCACGCC
>JBEKUO010000352.1:0-7650 GCA_049514955.1 Bryobacteraceae bacterium
TTCTGGAATAGCAAGCTCCGGCGATCCCAATTTGTAGTATGCCCAGCCGAGCACATCGGCGGCGCCAGGCGAATCGGGCATTTGCTGCTTGGCCAGTCGCGCCAGTGAGACCGCCACGTTGATGTCCCCGCCGTGCTCCAGGTACAGATACGCCAGCTCATCGGCCACCCGGGGCGATGCGGGATCGGCCTGATGGGCCTTTTCACAGAGCTTCCTGGCTTCCTCCCAGTTGCCCTCTTTCCGGTATTGAGCCTCCAGAGCCAGGTAATTCGCCACACTGCGCGGGTTGGCTTCGATGGCGGCTCGCAGGTCTCGCTTGGCCTGGTCCACCGAACCCTTGGCGAAATCGATATTGGCAAGCAGGGTATATGCGTCGGGCGTGTGCGGATCGAGCGCGAGAGACTGTCGGACACTGGCCTCCGACTTCTCCAAGTCTTTCAGCGTGAAATAAGCTACCCCTAACAAGAAGTGCAGTCCCGCATTCTGAGGATGCTGCCGGACCAGGATTGCGATCCGCTCCACGGCTTCCTTGGACCGTCCCTGCCGGGAGTAAAGGTTTACCAGCACAGCCCATGCGGGCAGATCGGCGGGGTCGCGCTTGAGCGCCTCCTGAAGCAACGCTTCCGCTTTGTGCGCGTCTCCTTTTTCGATCCAGGCTTGCGCCGCGGCGACATAGGCCGGCACTTCATTTGGATTCGTCTTGAGAGCGCCGTCCGCCAGACGCAGCGTTTCACCATAATCGCCGCTTTTGACCGCAAGGCTGGCCAGCGCCGCCGCGGCCTGGGTCATGTGCGGGTCGAGTTCGAGTGCGCGAGTCAAGGAAGATTTAGCCGCGCCGGAAAGTCCGAGAACTTTTTGAGCGATGCCCAGAAAATAGCAAGCGGAGGCGGACCTGGAATCCGCCTTCAGTGCGCTCTCGAGCGCCGCGACGGCCTCACTGTACTTGCGTTGGGAAATGAGGATTTCGCCGTTCCATAGCAGCCCCTGCGGATCTCTCGGATTGGAATTCAGGATCTGCCGGTCGAGTGCGGCAGCCTCGTCGATCCGATCGAGGTCCATCAGCGTCTCGATGAGGCGCGCTTGTACGCCCGCATCTTTGGGCCGGGCGGCCAGCAGCGAACTGAACTCCGCAGCGGCCTTCTCCTTCTGGCCGGTGGATCTATAAAAAAGCCCTAAGGCTTGGTATGCCTGCGGATCGTCAGGAGCGGCGGTTTTCAACTGCGCGCAGAGTTTCTCTGCATCCGCGAATTCACCGCGAGAGACATAGATTCGCACCAGAAACAGCCGCGGCAGTACGGCGTGAGGATCCAGTTCGGCAGCGGCGCGTAGCTCTTTCTCAGCCTCGGCCAGTTTCGCCTGCGCGAAATAGAATTCGCCGAGTGCTACACGAGCCTCGACGGATTTCGGGCTGGCCGCAACTGCTTTTTGGTAAACTGCCTCGGCAGCCGCTGGCTGGCCCGCGGAAAGATAAACAGCCCCCAAGGCGATGTAGTGCGCGGCTTGTTGAGGATCGAGCGCGATGGCTTTCTCGAATTCCCGAATTGCGCCAGGGAGATCGCGCGTTGCTGCATACACCTGGCCCAGCAGGGCATGCGCCCGCGCATTGTTGGGATCCCGCTTGAGCGTTTCCTGCGCGGCCGACTGCGCCTTCGGATACTCCCGGCGGGTGAGGTAGAGCGAGGCGAGATCGAGTTGTGCCCCGGCGTTCCGCGGGTCGAGCGCCACTGCTTGCGACAGCTCGGACAAGCCCGTCTCAAAGTGACGCAACTTCAGACACGCGCGCGCGAGTTGATAGTGCGCCTCGGCAAACCTGGGGTCGATGCGAACCGCGTTCCGGCACTCGATTACCGCTTCCTGGTACTTTCCGGATTTGAAGTATCGCTCGGCGCTATTCAGATATTTCCGCTTCTGCTGATTGGGGTCGGTGGAGCAGGCGGCCTGAAACAACATAGCCAATGCCAGAATGCGGGCTAAGAAGGCCGGTGACACGCAATGGAGAGAACTCACTCTGACCTCCAAATGGAAGAACGCTCAGCGGCCTCGATAGGCCGGGGTTGCGGAGAACGGGAGGTCCGGCTGGTCAGAGCCTCCCGCGATGGTCCCGCGGCTAACGTGTGGCGCCTGCCCGGTGCCGGCGAATCAGGAAGACGGCAATGAGCAAAACCGGTAAATCGACACCGAACAGCGCGAGGAAAGACGGCTCCGGAGTGGTTACACTCAGGAATTCCTGAGGCGGACCGCCGCCTACCGGCGAATAGACCGTAACGTTGGAGAAATCGCTCAGCGGCATATTGGCGGCCAGCGTAGTGGCCTGTGTCAGCGCGTTGGATGCGGTGGTTAAATCGTTTCCGCTCAGATATTGCAGGGGATTGCCCTGGGGATCGAAAAGCTGCCAGATCGCATATTGAATGTCACCCGCGCAATCCGCGCCCGATAGGCAGGTGATGGAGGTGGGATCGACCAACTGTTCCGCCAGCCAAGCTGCCTCGGAGTAGTCCTGCAAAGTGACCCCCTTTGTCTCCATCCATGTTTGGCCGCCTGCGCCAAGGTTCGCGACGTTGAATACGTCGGCCGTCCAGTTTTGGCCGACATAGCTTTCGTCGGCGAAATCGTCGCAAATGATCGCTACGTTGGTCTCAGAGCCGACCGTGGCGTAATACGGACCGACATATGCGGGCCCCAGGATGTTATTGCCCGCGCTGGTAAGCGTCATATCCACGGTGCCCTGAGCGAAGCCGCTAGATGCCAGGCATATGAAAGCCGCCAGGCTCAAGAGCCGCTGGGCTGCGAATCTGTTCCTCATAATGATTACTCTCCGCCGACTACCGGTACACTCCCGATTCAGTGTTACCAAATGCAAGTGTAAGATTGTGGTCGGAAAAGGGTCAATACTCCGAAGGATATAGCAGTTTGAGCAGTTTCAAGTACTCTGATTAGTACCTCTGGTATTGCGCGCGCGCTCCGTGATTGTCCAGGGGCCCAGGTGGTGTGCCGCGACGCCACGGTAACGCTCCCTAGACAGCCCAGGCGGCCTCGAGAGCGTAGGCCCGCCGGCTGACTCGATTTGCTTCATCCCGTTTTCGAACAGTCCGAATAAATACGGCGATTTTGACGACCACAACCTGTCCTTAACCACCTCACCCCCGAGCTTGGCGAATCGTTGCTGCGAGTCGTTCAGGAATACTCGCGGCTTCCGAGTCGTTGACGGGCCATCGTGGTATCGCCAAAGTCAAAATAAGTACGTGGGCCAGCCATGCCGCCGGCGCGAACGCGTCCGCCGCGAGCGAGCGTCTGCGCCCGGATAGCGTCGGGCAGAAGCCCCTCCGCCCTGAGCAATCGGTGCCCATACCCAGTCGCTTCTCGGCTGCTCAGCGGACTGTCTGCGAGAAGGCGAGTCGAAATGCGTTTGAAGGCCGCGTTTCGGACGTGAAACAATGATCGGGAGATGCACGCCTTCGACCACGAACTCCTCACCATCTGGATCGTCGCATTTGCAGAAGGTTTTTCGACGCTGGCCGTGGAGGTCATCGCAATCCGCCTGGCCATACCCGTGGTCGGATCGAGCATGACGCTTACCGGCGTGATGCTCGGCGTTGTCCTGTTCGCCCTAAGCGCCGGTTATTGGCACGGCGGGGAGTTGTCTGCCAGGTGGGATAGCTTGCGGACCCGGGCTGCTCTCACCCGTAATCTGCTGCTTGCCGGCGCCATCTATGCGGCGGTCTCATTTCCGGCCGAAGCGATTCTCCTGGGGAAGCTTCTCGATGCCGGGTTGAGCCTGGCGCTGGGGATCGGCGTGGCGGCTACCGCGCTGTTTGCCGCGCCGGTATATCTGGTGGCGCAAACGGTTCCGTTGTTGGCTGAGCTTACCAACACCGAAGGCAAGGCCGGCAAGGCTTCAGGTAAGGTACTCTTCTACTCCACGCTCGGTTCGGTCGCCGGCGGCATCGTGACTCCCATCTTCCTTTTTCCGCATCTCGGCGTTCGCGGGTCGACCTACGTGATCTGCGGGTTGCTGTTTGGCGCCTCCGCTCTGATGGCCGCGCGCCGCTTCGGTCGCTGGAAGATCCTCGGCTCAGGCGCCCTCTTCCTCGCCGCGGTGCACCTTGCCAGTGTGGCGGCCAAACCGGCCAACGAGCAGTTTTCCTTCGACAGCGCGCACCAGAATATTCGCATTGTCTCGGAGCGGGCCGCCGCGGGACGTATGGAAAGAGTAATGTACCTGAACGGCGGACGCGCTTCTGGAATCTTCTCCGATACCGGCCAGAGCTCTTTCGCATATGTCCGCGAGGCGGACCAGGCGCTGGCCGCCGCCCGCAGCCCATACGTGCTGGCCGTCGGAGCCGCGGGATTCACGTTTCCCAGAGATGCGGCCGCCTTGCCTTTCGTCCAGCAGGTGGATGCGGTGGATGTCGACCCGGCTGTGCGGAGGATCGCGGAGCGGCAGTTTCTGGAACAGCCCCTGCCGGCCAAAATCCGGTTCTTTCCGCTCTCCGCACGCTATGCCCTCAGGCGCTTCCGGGAACAGGGGATGCGATACGGCTTCGCCTTGCTCGACGCCTACAGCGGCAAGGGCATTCCGGATGAATTGCTCACCCTCGATTTTTTTCGCGACGTGCATGCGGTGGCGGAGCACACAGCGGCCAACGTGATTCTGGATCGCGCGGCCGAATCCGAATTCGCCGCCAACGTTCTGGCATCTTTCCGAAAAGCGTTCGGACGCGTCTGGATCAAAGATGTCAAGCCGGGTGACGAAGACACGACCAATTTCCTGGTGACCAACTGGGAGATCCCCGGATCGGTCGAGTGGACCGGCACGGGGCGAGTCTATACCGATGACCGGAACACCGCGGACCGGGACCACGTCGACATGCTGTGGGGCAGCGAGGAATAGGCCGGCGAATGCGTCTTTACGTACCGCCGCTGGGGTCCGCTCCGGCGACGGTCTCGGCCTCGGGCATGCGAAATCGATAACCCAGCCATGGCTCGGTGAGAATGTATCGCGGCCGGCTGGGATCCGGCTCGAGCTTCTTCCGCAATTGCTTGACGAAGACGCGCAGGTACTGCACCTCGTTGCCGTAGTCCGGTCCCCACACGGCTTGCAGGATTCGGTCGTGCGGCAGCGCCACGTCGCTGTTCGAGATCAGGAAACGAAGCAGGTCGAATTCCTTGGGCGTCAGCCGCACCTCTTTGCCGTCCACCATCACCCGCCTGGCGCCCATCCGGATCTCGACTGTGCCGAACCGTATGAGCTCGGCTGCAGCCTCCCCCGACAGCGGCGATCGCCGCAAGGTGGCGCGAATCCTCGCCAGCAAGACTTCCATGCTGAAAGGCTTAGTAACGTAGTCGTCCGCGCCGGCATCCAAAGCCGCCACCGTGTCTTGGGCCGAATCGCGGACGGTCAACATGACCACATGCACGTCGGAGCGCGCGCGAATCTCCCGGCAGGTTTCGATGCCGCTCATGCCGGGCAGGTTGACGTCCAGCAGGACCAGGTCGAACCTCTCCTCGCGCAGCTTTGCAAGGGCCTCTTCCCCGCTGCGCGTATCGGCCACCACGTAGCCCGCGCCGGTCAGGACCACGCGCATCACCCGCCGGATTTGGGGTTCGTCATCCACCACCAGGATGCGGCCGCTGCTCATGCCGACCAGCATAGGCCGCGTGCGGTAAGGAAGTCGTTAAGCGGGTGTCAGGATTCCGTTAAGGCCCGCCCATCTTCAGGGTGTTCAGGATGTTCATCCGCCCGCATCTGTGGTCTCATTGTTGTATGTTCGCTCGACGCCAGTTTCTCTATCTCGCCGCGGCGGCCGCGCTGGGCGCCACGAAAATGACCGCCAAACAACGCGTGGATCGCGC
Source organism: Bryobacteraceae bacterium (assembly GCA_049514955.1). Taxonomy (GTDB): domain Bacteria; phylum Acidobacteriota; class Terriglobia; order Bryobacterales; family Bryobacteraceae; genus Bog-159. The sequence goes on from JBEKUO010000352.1 coordinate 5,854, forward strand.
TCTGAAGGGCCAAGACGTGGACCGTACGCCGTTCAGCTTCTGGCATCACTTCGGATTGGAGAAGCTGCCCGCGGAACGCCATGCGCAGGCCACCCTCGACTTTCATCGCCAGTTCCACACCGACCTGGTCAAGGTCATGAGCGACTACCCGTTCCCGAAGCCCGCCGGAAACTGGTACGAGCTGAAAGTGGTGAGCAATCCGTTTCCCGAGCAATTGCGAGCGCTGGGATTGATCCGCGATGGCCTGCGCGGCGAGGCCTTTTTCGTCGAGACCATCTTCAACCCGTGGACCGTCGCGGAGAAGTTGTCTTCGCCGGACGAGATTCTCCGGCTCAAAGCGGAGAACCCCAAGACGCTCGAGGCCGCGCTGGAAGCCATCGCCGAATCCGAAGTCAGCCATGCACGGAAAGCCGTGGCGGCCGGCGCCGCTGGAATTTTTCTGGCAATCGCCAATGCGCAGGACGGCATCCTGACCCCGGAAGAATACGCGAAGTTCAGCGAGCCGTTCGACCGCATGATCCTGCAGGCGGTCGCTGAAGCGCCGCTCAACATCCTGCACCTCCACGGCGACAAGGTATACCTGGAGCGCTTTGTGAAGGGCTGGCCGGCGGCCGCCATCAACTATTCCAATTTCGGCACGGGAAAGCCGGTAGCCGCCATGCGTTCTCTGTATGACGGCGTGCTGATGAGCGGGCTGGACGAGCGGAATTTCCGCCAGCTATCCGAAGCGGATCTGCGGAGCCAATGGCAGGCTGCCCGAGAGGCCGCCGGGAAGAAATTCATCCTCACACCCGGATGCTCGGTCCCCAACGATTCTACCGCCGAAGAACTGATGCGGCTAACGAAGGTCACCGGGGCGTGAGCTTGAGCTTCTGTGCTGCTAGTGACAACCGCTCCACCGGACTGCTGAAGGCTGTGCAGGCAGGTGGGGCAGGCGCTTTCGCCTGCCAACCGATTTTTTTACGCCGCCTCACTTTCGGAGCCGCGCGCGTCAGCAAGCGGTAGGCGGGAGGTGCATAGGAAACCGCATGAGACGATGGTTCGCCGTCTTGGGATCTGCCCTCTTCCTCGTGCTCGCCCCCGGGATCGTTGCCGGGTGGGTGCCGTGGTGGATCTCCCGGTGGCGTCTAGAAGTTCCCTTGTTAGGCTTGTTCCCTCTGCGGTTCGTCGGATGTCTGCTGATCGGCGCAGGACTCCCGGTGCTGATCGACTCATTTGCCCGCTTTGCATTTCAAGGCTTGGGCACGCCCGCGCCTGTTTTCCCGACGCGTCACCTCGTTGTCAGCGGACTGTATCGTCATGTCCGAAACCCGATGTATGTTGCGGTGGTGGCCGTAATCCTCGGTCAAGGATTGCTGCTCGGCAACCTCTCCGTGCTGCGCTATGGGGCGCTTGTCTGGCTGGCGTTTCATCTGTTCGTCTTGGCGTATGAGGAGCCCACTTTAAGAGCGACGTTCGGGACGGAGTACGAAGCCTTCTGCGCCAATGTCCCACGTTGGATTCCCAGGCTGCGCCCTTGGCGAGGAAGCGCCAATCAGGCTGGTAACACGATCCGAGGGTTACAATAAGCCATGTTCCCCTACGACGCTACGCTCCTCACCAACGTTCAGGCCGCTCCGCAAGCTGTATCGGACGTTCTGCAAATTCTCCAAACGATCGACGCCACTTGTGTCGACGTGGATGGCCTGAAATGGTTCAACTGGCTATATCTCGAAGTGACGCAGGCCGTTGAGGCACGGGTCTCAGGCGGTGGATTCACCGATCCCGGATGGCTTGCCGAGCTCGACGTACAATTCG
>JBEKUO010000353.1:0-7621 GCA_049514955.1 Bryobacteraceae bacterium
CACCTCGCTGCGCAAGGCTTTACAGGCGTGGGACAGGCGCTTTCGCCTGTCAACCGATTCTCTAACGCCTTCTCACCCAACGCTGCGCCGCTTCTAACTCTTGATCGAAATGGGAGGCCTCTCGATCGCCAATCTAGGTTTCGGGCGGCCCGCCATCTCCGGGACGGGCGCAGCCTCCACCCGATTGCGCCCTTGCCGCTTGGCATAGTAAAGGGCGGCATCGGCCTCGTGGATCAGGTCGTCGGCCTGCGGCGCCTCTGCCGTGCCAGACCAGGCCGCGCCCAGACTACAGGTCAGCCTGATCTCCGCGTCTCCTGCAAGGAAAGCCTCTGCGTCGATGGCATGGCGTATGCGTTCCGCGTGCACCAACCCTCCCGGCAGCTCGCAGCCGGGCAGTACGATTAGGAACTCCTCGCCACCGTACCGGCCCACCGCATCGTAGCGCCGCACGGATGCTCGCATCCGTCCCGCTACTTGACGGAGCACGGCATCGCCGGCCATATGGCCGTAGTGATCGTTGACCTGCTTGAACCCGTCCAGGTCCGCCATCAGGACGATAAGGGGCTCCTGGCTGCGGCCGGAGCGGGCCAGTTCATTCCGCAGGATGTCGAAAATGGCCTCGCGATTCCACAACCCGGTCAAGCCGTCGCGTGTCGCTTGTTCGCGGAGCGCCTCCCGCGCCGCTACCAGTTCCTCCTGTAGCGCCACCACCCGCCGTCCCGCACGCAGGCGCGCACGCAATTCGTCAACCTGGAACGGCTTTACGATGTAGTCGTCGGCGCCCGATTCCATTCCTTCTACGATGTCTTCCAAATCCGAACGGACGCTCAGCAGCAGAATGTAGACATAACGGTCGTGGATCCCGGCGCGTACCCGCCGACAGACCTCGGCGCCTTCCAGGCCGGGCATCATCCAATCGACCAGTGCCAGCCTCGGCCCATTCTCCTGCCGCAGGTGTTCCCAGGCTTCTTGGCCGTTCTGGGCCAGGATCACCTCGTAGCCCCAGTCCAAAAGCATCTTGTGGAGCATGTCCCGAAACAACGGGCTGTCGTCTGCAACTAGAATCTGCATCGGCTACTTCCCGGAAGATCTGTTGAATCCATCGGCCGCAAACATTATAGCTTTAGATGCGTCATCAGACCAGACTGAGTAGTCCTCGTACGGATCCGAAGCGTACCCCTAGTTCCAGGTGCCGGCGCATAGGGTTGGCTTGGAAATAACCCCAGGGTCCGAATCACTCATCGCCGTAGTCACTGCTGCCTCGGCGTTGCTGCTTTCCAAGCACATTGGTGGTTTTCAGCCACTTGAGAGCAGTTTCGCAGGTGATTCAAGTAATTGCAAAATAAAGGCATCGGCTGTGGACTGCTAATTGCCATAGGGATGTCGCAGTGCGGAAAAGCTCGATGCGACGCCAAGCCTGTTCATGCGGATTTCTCGCGGCAGCCGCCTTGCTGATGGCAGCTAGCACACCGGCACTCCTGCGTGCCCAGGATGCCCCGCTTCAAGAGCCCGATACCCCGGAGCGTGGCGTGGCGCGCATCAGCGTCGTCAACGGCGAGGTATCTGTTCGCCGCGGGGATTCCGGCGACTGGGTGGCAGCGGCTCTGAATGCGCCGCTGATGGTTGAGGATCGCGTCTCGACCGGTGCGGGCTCCCGCGCGGAAGTTCAGTTCGATTCGGCCAATCTGATCCGCATTGGCGCCAAGGCTGAGGTCCGGCTCGCGCAATTGGATTACGGCCGCTATACGCTCCAGATAGCCCATGGCACGGTCACCTTCCGGGTCCTCCGCGAATCGCACGCGCAGGTGGAATTGGAGACCCCCACCGTTTCCGTAAGGCCTTCGCACATAGGTGCTTACCGCATCTATGTTAAAGAGGATGGTCAAACCGAGATTACCGTCCGACTAGGGGACGTGGAGATCTACACGCCGAAGGGCGTCGAACAACTGCAAGCTGGACAGACCATGCTGGCGCGCGGCAACCCATCCGACCCTGAATTCCGCATAGTACCGGCCATCGCCGCGGACCAGTGGGATCGCTGGAATGAGCAGCGCGACCGCGAACTGTTGGGTTCCTCCAGTTCCCAGCACGTTCCACAAGATGTTTACGGCGCCGAAGATCTGGATTCCAATGGCCGGTGGGTGGACGTGCCTTCCTACGGGTCCGTGTGGAGCCCCTCGGTGGGTCCCGACTGGGCTCCTTATCAGTACGGCCGCTGGGTTTGGGAAGACTGGTATGGGTGGACTTGGATCAGTTACGACCCCTGGGGTTGGGCGCCTTTCCATTATGGCCGCTGGTTTTATGCTGCCAACTACGGCTGGTGCTGGTATCCGGGCCGCTTCGGGCATCAGTACTGGTCACCCGCGCTAGTGGGTTTCTTCGGTTTCGGTGGCCCCGGCATCGGCTTCGGGTTTGGGTTCGGCAATATCGGTTGGGTTGCATTGGCCCCCTTTGAAACTCTGCGCCCGTGGTGGGGCCGCGGTTTCTATGGCCGCGTCGGCAACTTCAATCATTACGTGAATGTTGCGAATGGAAATATAACAAATACTTACCGTAACTCCCGTATTGCGAATGGTGTCGCATCCGTCCGAGCGGCGGATTTCCAACAAGGACGTTTCGGTAACATCTCGCATATTACGTCCGCTCAGATGCGTGATGTGAGTTTGGTGCGCGGGCAATTACCGGTGGCGCCCAGCGCCGCGAACCTGCGGTATACCGACCGCTCCGTAGCGGGTGCTCCGCGAAGTTCGGAGAATGTCCACTTCTTTAGCCATAATGCGCCACCTCCGGTGCAGCGCGTGCCCTTTGGCGAACAGCAACGGGCCATGCAGCAAAGCAGCAGGCAGTCGCCGTCGCCCTCGACGCGAAGTAGTGGCGCCGGTTCCATCGCCGGACCAGCCCACAGTGCCGCGCCAAGCGTGGCTTCTTCGAGCAATGGCGGTGCGTCAGGCGGTTGGCGGCCGCTGAATGCGCCGCAATCCACATCTTCCAATCCTGGCGGGAGCAGTTCCAGGCCGGAGCAAACGAGCGGCTGGCAACGCTTTGGCGAGCCGCGGCCAGCCGCGCCCGCTCCGCGCTCCTATACAAGTGGATGGAGTACTCCACGCCCCGGTAGCTCGCCGAGTGGCTACCGCCCATACGCAGCGCCCGCAGGTCCGAACTACAGCGGTCCGCAATCCATCCGGGTCGCGCCTCAAGTAGTTAGGGAGCGCTCGGCCGCGGGCAGTCAGACGCACAGCGCTCCCAGTAGCGGTAGCGGTGGCAGCAGCCACGCTTCCCACAGCAGCGGTAGTGGCGGCGGCGGTGGCGGCTCCCACGGCGGTGGCGGCGGTCACGGCGGAGGCCATCGGTAAATCATCAGTTTCTTCCCTCGGGTCCGTATCCGCGGTGTGTGATACGGGCCCGCTTTTTTTGGCTCTCGCACAGGCTGTGACAAATCTTTAGTTAGAACTGGACGAGCGCACGTGCGCCCCCAACGGATCGAGTGGGATCAGTTCGCCCGCATCCGCCCGTATGCGTCGCCGATCATGCTGAGCTGCTGGCCGGCGTTGAGGCCATAGCGCGGTTTGTAGGTGCGCTATCTGTTGAGGATGTGGGGCCGCGCGCGCTCGGATTTCACTCGCGGCGTTCCAGCTTGCGGAGTACGCCAGTTTCATAAGCAAGATCTCGTCTGGCAGGAAGACCACTCCCTTAACGAGTCGTGGCTCTGATCGGAGCCGCGCGAGTCGGCAAGCCGACAGAACCCAGAACCGGCCGCTGGTTGTCCCTTTTCGTACCTCCCTGACCTCACAATCGCGTTCCGGAGCCGAAGCGCTGGGCTGAATAGTACAGGATAGGATACTCTGGTTTTATGGCCTCTTCCCGCCAGCATGCCGCGCCGTCAGCCCCGCAGCGCCCGCCTGTTCCAGAGCCGTCGCTCGCCGAGCGTGCCCGCACTTTCGTGCACGTGGGACACCTTGGCGCCCTGGCGACCCACTCGCGCAAACAGCCTGGATTCCCGTTCGGCTCCGTAATGCCATATGCCCCGGACCAGGATGGCAGGCCGGTGTTCCTCATCAGCAGCATGGCCATGCACACGCAGAACCTGAAGGCAGATGCGCGCGCCAGCCTGTTGGTCACGCAGGATGGCGCCGATGACCCGCTTGGCGCCGCGCGTGTCACCTTGCTGGGAGATGCTCTGCCGGTCCCCGAGGTGGAAACCCCCGCCGTCCGCGACCTGTACCTCGCCCGGCACAAGAATGCCCATTATTGGGTGGATTTCGACGATTTTGGCTTTTGCAGGATGCATCTTGCGGATGTCTACTTTATCGGCGGCTTCGGCGTCATGGGATGGGTTTCGGCGGAGGAATATGCCCACGCCGAGCCCGATCCGCTGGCTGAATCGGCTGCCGGCATCCTGCGTCACATGAATGAGGATCACCTCGAAGCGATGGCGCTGGTGGCGCGGGCCGCCGGAGAAACGGATGCGGAGCGGGCCACCATGACGGCCATCGACCGGCTGGGGTTCCATCTGCGGCTGCAGAGCGGCGAACGGGTCTACGGTGCCCGGATCGCTTTTCCACGGGAAGTCCGCAGTGCCGCGGAAGTACGCAGCGTACTAGTCGAAATGGTCCATACTGCCCGGATTGTGAGATAATGGGATTCCGTTACCGCATTTATGGCGGTACGGAATTCCCTTGCACTCGGGCTACGGAACATTTTAAGATAACGATGTGGATTACTCCTAATTGGAGGGAGTCTAAGGATGATCTATTCCCGGTCCGCTGAATATGCCATACGGGCCTTCGTGCACTTGGCACAGGTCCCGGAAGGCAGATACGCGATGGTCAAGAACATCGCCGAACAAGAGGACATTCCGGCGCACTTCCTGGCGAAGATCCTGCAACAGCTCGCCAGAAAAGGACTGCTGCGCTCTAGCAAAGGCCCGACCGGCGGCTTTGCGCTCCGGGTGCCACCCGGAGAGGTCAAGCTCTGGGACATCGTGGAAGCGTTGGACGGAATGTCGCAGTACACCGCTTGCGCCAGCGGCCTCTCGGAATGCTCCGATGAAATGCCCTGCTCCATGCACGATAGCTGGGTGGCCCTCCGTACGCGTATCATAGATTATTTGGAGCGGAATACGATCGCCGACCTGGTCAAGGCGCTGGAGCAGAAACGCAAATCGCTCGCCAAGCAGCGCAAACCCAGGCGTGTGGTCGTTGGCCGCAGATAATCTGTAAACCAAGAGCGAGGAGAGTCCAATGGGCCAATCTGTATTGGTCCCCATGGTGGTCGAGCAGACTTCCCGTGGGGAACGCGCATACGATATTTATTCCCGGTTGCTGAAGGAGAACATCATATTCCTGGGCACGCCGATTGACGACAACGTCGCCAACCTGGTGATCGCCCAACTGCTGTTCCTCGAAGCCGAGGATCCGGAGAAAGACGTTTCCATTTATATCAACTCACCCGGCGGCTCCATCACCGCCGGACTGGCCATCCTGGACACCATGGATTTCATACGGCCGGATATCGTCACAATTTGCGTGGGGCAGGCCGCCTCCATGGCGGCGGTGCTGCTCGCCAAAGGCACCAAAGGCAAACGCTTCAGCCTGCCGAATTCCCGCATCATGATCCACCAGCCATCCATGCAGGGGTTGGCGGGCCAGGCGGCCGACATCGACATCTACGCCAAGGAAATCCTGCGCATGCGCGAGACGCTGAACGCCCTCCTGGCCGATGCGACCGGCCAGCCGGTGGACCGCATCGCGCGCGACGTGGATCGCGACTACATCATGGGCCCGGAGCAGGGCGTCGAGTACGGCATGATCGACCGGGTCATCGCCAGCCGGGACTTGGTACCCGTGGCCGTACCGAAATAGCCTAAAGCAAGCCGACATTCCCGCCGATCTACGCGGTATGAACGTCACAGGTGTCGAGTGGCGAGGGCCGGATCCGCGCGAAGGCAGGTTCGCCGCGGGTGGGCGGCCGCGGCGCAGGCGCAGTCCCGGTCCCGATGATGACGACGTCATCGAGGTTCACGGCGAAGCCGCCGAAGAGCCAGCCGACGGGCTGGATGTGATCGAGAGCACAGAACCCGAAGAGTGAAACAACCACGGTCCTAACGCCCGGCCCCCGGCCCCGACGAGCGAAGCTCGCTCCGATACCTGCCATACGCCTCTTCCCAACCCGGCCCACCCTTAGGCCTGTACGACTCGACTGGGAACGAACGGCGCACCAGCGCGCGGGCTTCACCGAGCGCAGCCAACTCGCCGGCACCCATCGCCTGAATCAGAATATTCCCGATCGCCGTCGCCTCGCCCGGCCCGGCGATTACCGTGCGCCCCGTGGCATCCGCTACGAACTGGTTCAGCAGCGCATTGCGCGAACCGCCGCCAACAATATGAATCACCTCGAAGCGTCGGCCGGCCAGCGATTCTAGACTCTCCAGCACCTGCCGGTAGCGCAGCGCAAGGCTCTCCAGAATCGTTCGCGTGAATTCGCCGGCCGTCTCGGGCGCCGCCTGGCCGCATGCCCGGCAATGCTCCACGATCTTGCGCGGCATGTCGCCGGGCTCCAGGAATGCGTCCGGGTTGATGATCGCCGAGAACGGCCTCGCGCCGGCCGCCAGCCGCACCAGGTCGTCATAGGTGTATTCGGTGCCATCCAGCGCCCACGCGCGTCGGCACTCCTGCAGCAGCCACAGCCCCGCGATGTTTTTCAGAAATCGAACCTTCCCCGCGGCGCCGATTTCGTTGGTCAGGTTCTGCGCGAGCACTTGCTCGTTGATGATCGGCTCATCCAATTCCGCGCCCATGAGGGACCAGGTGCCGGAGCTGATGTAGCACCAACTCCCGCCCTCGGCCGGCACTGCGGCGATGGCGGATGCGGTATCGTGGCATCCGGTCGCATATACCGGAACGTCCCGCAGACAAGCCGCCTCGGCCACCGAATCGATCAGCGGTCCCAGACGCGTCCCCGGCGCCACAATATCGGGCAGAATGTGCGTGGGCAACCCGAGCCGCTCCAGCAAATCGCGCGCCCACGTCTTCTTGCGCGGATCGTAGAACTGCGATGTGCTGGCGATGGTCACCTCCGCGCGTGCCACACCGGTCAGCCAGTAGTTCAACAGGTCCGGCATGAACAGCAGAGTGCGCGCGGCGGCCAGCGCCGGTGAGCCCGCCAGCTTCAACGCATAGAGCTGGTATAGCGAATTGAGCTGCATGAACTGGATGCCGGTCTGCGCGAAGACCTCCGCGCGCGGCACGATGGCGAAGACCTTCTCCATTACGCCGTTGGTGCGGGCATCGCGATAGTGGCGTGGATTATCGGCCAGCGCGCCATCCGCACCCAGCAGCGCGAAGTCCACACCCCACGTGTCGATGCCGATGCCTGAGAGCGACAGCTTGCGCTCCCGGCCGGCGATGGCCAGACCCCGCTGGATCTCATGCCAAAGCCGCAGCGTGTCCCAGTAAAGCGCGTCGAAAACGCGCACCGGCGTGTTCGGGAAACGGTGCAGTTCTTCGACAGTCAGCTTGTCGGCTTCGAGCGTGCCGAGCAAAGCGCGGCCGCTCTCTGCGCCAAGGTCGAAAGCCAGGTAGTGTCGCATCGGATATCAATGATAGGGCGAGTAAAAGTATAA
>JBEKUO010000354.1:0-7581 GCA_049514955.1 Bryobacteraceae bacterium
CCAGGTCCATGTCAGCGAAGTGAACACCCGGAGCAAACATGATCCACTCTCATACGCTTCGATTCTCGCGTTTCAAGAAGTCGGGGGTATGATTCCCGAAGATATTCCGGTAATCCTGGAAACGCCGGTTCCCGAGGATCAGATCGAATTTGAGATGGAACGGGCTCGCGAAGCGCTCCCAGTGGTCCAGCACGAGTTGGTCGGCCGTTGAATTAGCTGTAACCGCCTCGTCTCTGGCGTCGACGGGACGCGCTACATACACCAGCAGGTTGTTGTCCCAAAGGCACCGTTGGATGGGGGGAAACTGCTCCCCAGAACCCCGGGCTGCGGTAGCATGGAGAATCTAGAAAAAACAGCGCCGATCCAGAGGGATGGATAGGCACAATATTCCGCCTTTGGTACTCTAAAAGTTCGATGAAAATCTCCAGGCGCGAAGCAGTTGAAGCGGCGGGATTCCAGTTGTGATTCTGCTGAATGGCGTCGCCAAAAGCTTTGATGGGAAGCGCAAGGTCACGGCTCTCGAGGGAATCGACCTGCATGTCGCGCGCGGGGAAATGCTCTCCTTGGTGGGGCCTTCCGGGTCGGGCAAATCCACGCTGCTAAACTTGATCGGCGGCCTGGATTGCCCCAGCGCCGGCGAGATCCGGATCGACGGGCGGGCTCTGGCGAGCCTCTCCGACGATGACTTGACGCGCTTGCGCCGCGATAAGATCGGCTTCATCTTCCAGTTCTTCAACCTGCTGCCGAGTCTGAACTGCCTGGAAAATGTGGCGCTGCCGCTGCATTTGAAAGGCATGCCGAAAAAGAAGACGGCGGAGCGCGCGCGCGAGTTGCTGGACCTGGTGCAGCTCGGCCACCGCCTGGATCATCTGCCCGACGAGCTTTCCGGCGGCGAGCGGCAGCGCGTGGCGATCGCGCGGGCGCTGGCGTTCTATCCGCCGATCCTGCTCGCCGATGAGCCTACCGGAAATCTGGACAGCCACACCGGCGCGGAGATTCTGAATCTGATTCGCGATCTGCACGAGCGCCTGGGCGCCACCGTTCTGATTGTGACTCACGACGCCGGAGTCGCGCAGAGCTGTCCGCGCATGGTGACTTTGCGCGACGGGCGAATAGAGGGGGATGTGCGGCGGTGATCCTGCTGCGGCTGATCAGTTGGCCTTACGCCCGGAAGCACCTGGTGCGCTGGCTGCTCACCATCGGCGGCATTGTGCTGGGCGTGGCGCTGCTCGTGGCTATGTACACGGCCAACCAGAGCGTGCTCGAGGCCTTCAACCAGACCGTGGACCGCATCGCGGGCAAGACGCAGCTTCAGGTTTCCGCCGGCGACAGCGGTTTTCCGGAAGAGGTGTTGGAGCGCGTGGAGAGCGCTCCGGAGGTGCGCGCGGCGGCGCCGGTCATCGAGCAGGTGGTCGATAGCGGCATCAAAGGCCAAGGTAAGCTGCTGATCCTGGCCGTGGATATGACTGGCGACCGCAGCTTGCGCGACTACGATCTGGAAGGCGGCGACGAAGACATCATCGACGATCCGCTGGTGTTTCTGGCGCAGCCGGATTCGCTGATCCTGACCCGCGAATTCGCCTCGCGTAACGGTCTTTCGAGCGGCAGCAAACTGCCCATGCAGACCATGGAGGGTCCCAAGCAGTTCACCGTGCGCGGCATTCTGCGCTCCGGCGGGATGACTTCGGCATTTGGCGGCAACCTGGCGATCATGGATATATACGCCGCACAAAAAGTCTTCGGCATGGGTCGACGCTTCGACCGCATCGATATCGGCCTGAAAGAGGGCGTCACGCTGCAACAGGCGCAAGCCTCGCTGCGCAGGGTGCTGGGGCCGGGCTTCGAAGTCGAGCAGCCCTCCAGCCGCGGCCAGCATTTCGAATCGCTGATGGGTGTCTACACCACGACCATGAACGTCGCGAGCCTGTTCGCGCTGTTCATCGGCATGTTCATTATCTATAATTCGTTCGCGATTGCCGTGACGCAGCGGCGCGCCGAAATCGGCATTTTGCGCGCGCTGGGGGCCACCCGCGGCCAGATCCGCGCGCTGTTTCTGGGCGAGAGCGCCATCGCAGGCCTGGCCGGTTCCGCGGTGGGGATCGTCTTCGGATTGCTGATGGCGCGCACCATGGCAGCCAACGCCAACAGCATGATGGACAGCGTGTTTGGACTCTCGTCGAATGCGGACCGCGTGCTGGTGCAACCCTGGCTGCTCGTGACGGCTGCTGTGGTGGGCGTGTCGACCAGCATGATCGCGGCGTTTCTGCCGGCGCGCAACGCAGCCCGCGTGGACCCGGTCAAGGCGCTGCAGAAGGGACGCTACCAGGTGCTCTCCGCCGGCGAGAACCGCAGGCGGCGCGCGGCGGCTTTAGGGGCGATTGCCATAGCCGCGGGCTGCCTTCTATTTGGCAAATCCAACGTGGCGTTTTATTCCGGATATTCGCTGGCGATGCTGGCGATGCTGCTGCTGACGCCCGCACTTTCCCTGTACCTTTCCCGCTTGTTGCGCGGACCCCTGAAATTGCTGCGGCCGGTAGAAGGCGCGCTGGCCGCGGACAGCCTCATTCAATCGCCGCGGCGCACGTCCGCCACCGTGGCGGCGCTGATGCTGTCGCTGGCGCTGGTGGTCGGCTTGGGCGGCCTCGCGCGGGCCAGCTATACGGAGATCCGCGGATGGCTGGATAGCACCTTCAATCCCGATCTCTTCGTGTCGACTTCGGAAACCGTGTCGGCGCGGACCTTTCACTTTCCCGACAGCATGCTGGATGGCCTCCGTCGGATTCCGGGTGTCGGCGAGGTGCAGCCGGTACATATAGCGCGCGTCGCTTTTCGTGGAAGCACAATCTTGCTGGTAGCCATAGATTCGGCGAGCATTGCGCGGCACACACGCGGACAGCGGGTGACGGCCGGCGATTTCGACGAAATGTACCGCGCCGCGGCGGAGCAGAAAGGCCTGATCATTTCCGACAACCTCGCCGAGTTGCAGAAGCTGAAGATGGGCGACATGCTGGAGATTCCAGCGCCGGCGGGCGTGCTGCGGCTGCCGGTCGCCGGCATTCTGCAGGATTACTCGAACCAGTTGGGCACGATCTTCGTCGACCGCGCGGTCTACCGCCGGCTGTGGAAGGACGACTCGGTGGATATCTTTCGCATCTACCTTTCAAAAGGCGCCCATGCCGCGGATGTCAAGACCCGGATTCTGGAACGCTTCACGCACGAACGCCGCTTGTTCGTGCTCTTCAACAAGGAACTCCGCGACTGGGTCATGAAGATCACCGACCAATGGTTCGGCATGACCTACGTGCAGCTCTTTGTGGCCGTGCTGGTGGCGATTCTGGGCATCGTCAATACGCTGACGGTTTCAATTGCGGACCGCCGGCGCGAGTTGGGCGTGCTGCGCGCGGTCGGCGGGTTGCGCAACCAGATCCGCCATACCATCTGGATGGAGGCGGTGGCCATCGGCGCAATCGGGCTTATCCTGGGCGTCGCCGCCGGCGCGGTGAACTTGTTTTATAACGTCGATCTGTCGCGGCGCAGCTTCGCCGGGATAAGGCTGGACTACATGTTTCCCTATGGCATTGTTCTGCTGCTCGTGCCCGTGATTCTGGGTGCGGCGTTCGCCTCGGCCTTGTTTCCGGCGGAGAGCGCGGTGCGCAGCTCCCTGGTGGAGGCGCTGGAATATGAATAGGTGGCGTGGCGCAGGCACTCATGCCTGCCGCGCCGGCACTCCTGCCGGCGCCGGCGAGCTTTGCTCGCCTAACTAACTTCCAGCGTTGGATTTCCGAAGAGCGTGCGCGGCAAACTTCAGTTCGCCGCAACACTACCTGATTTTCGGCAGCCAGATAAGCCGTTCCCCCTATGTCACACCGGCTCGCCTCGAACGATGAACTGAATAGGAACAGCAACATGCAAACATCGGATCTCCCGAACACTAGCAACGCCGCTGGGAATGGGGCCGAACGCAGGCGCGAACCTCGGCGTCCCGCATCTGGGCCGGTCCGTCTGACCCTCAAAACCCTTTCGCCCCGTGAACTCGATGCGGAACTCCTGGACGTCAGCACATCTGGCTTCCGCATTAGCCATCGCCACGGTCTGCTGGCGCTCGGCACAGACGTGACCTTCCGGCATCCGGAAGCGGCCGGCCACGCTCGCGTGGTCTGGAACTGGGTGCTTTCCGATCACGTGGAGACCGGCTTTGTCGTTATCCGGTAGGCGTAACCGGTAGGCCTAATAGGACCCCTCTTCCTCTTGCCCGCACTGCCGAGTCTACCGTACAATGGTCCCACCTTTTAAGCTCGGAGGCTTCATTGAAGAACTCTGTACGTTACTCCCTGGTCGCCCTGATCGCCACCGTTTCGGCGCTCGCACAGCCCACCGTCAGCGCCGTCGCGAACGGCTTCTCTTTCCAGCCGCATCTTTCTCCCGGCGTGTTGGCTTCGGTCTTCGGCGCCAATCTCGCGGGCACTAATCCTACTACCGTCGTTCTGAACGGAATCGACTGCCCGGTCACTTTCACCTCTGCCGCTCAATTGAACATACAGGTGCCGTGGGAAGCCGCCATAGGGGCCGGCCACCTCACCGTGACCGTGGACGGCAGTCACTCCGCGCCTTTCTCGGTTAGCCTCGCGACTTATAGCCCCGCCTTGGTTTCCTTAAATGGGAGCGGATCGGGCACCGGCGAGTTCTTTAGCGGCCCCAATCTGATCGGTACCTCGAACCCGGCGAATGGTGGCGATGTACTCCTCACTTACGGCATCGGGCTTGGCCCCACGAATCCTGCCATTGCAACGGGCGAGATCACTCCCAATCCCCCGCCGCTCTACGTCACCGTGGGCGCGCCGGCGCTTACTGTCGGAGGAAAGGCCGCCACGATCAGCTTCTCGGGGCTCGCGCCTGGAGCGCTGGCGACCGACCAGATCAACTTCACTCTGCCTGCGCTCGTGCCTACCGGTGACCCCAATGTCATCGTGACTATCGGAAGCGCCACCAGCCCTCCGGTCACCATACCTGTCGGGTGCAAGCAGGTCAACTCACAGGTGACCGTGACCAAGGGTAAAATTGAGCACGCATCCGGCAACCTGTACACTCAGGCAGTGAAGATCCAGAACAAGACCAGCACCAACCTGCCCACGAACGCCAGTCTGGTTCTGACGACCCTCACTTCTTCCGCGAAATTGTCCAACGGAGGCGGTGCCACCTGTCCCTCCTCGGATGGCTCCCCGTTTAAGAGCTTCAGCTTCACTGGCACGGGCACTTCGCAGACCGCGACGGTCACTCTCGCCTTTACGGACTCGACCACTGGAACCATCGCCTACGGTGTAAGGGTGCTGGTTCCTTAGTCCGCCGTTTCCCCGTGGCGCAGGCACTCTTGCCTGCCCGGCGGCACTTCTGCCGCCGCTAGTCGGGCGCGTATTTCCAATCGCGAACGGTCTCGTCCCAAAATCGGACACCTCAACGTCTTATCTCTACCCTTCTCAGTCGTTTAGAAGTGGTAGAGCAATTGCGGCTAAAATGCGACAATAGTGTTAACTGCCGCATGAGACTGACCGATAGCTACGTCCCGCGTATCCTGATCGCCGACGACCAGCCGGACGTGCTCGAAGCCCTGCGCTTCCTCATCAAGGGCGAAGGGTATCAAGCGGAGGCCGTCAATTCGCCCGCCGGCATCCTCGAAGCCGTCGAATCCCGCGAGTTCGACGCGGTGGTGATGGACCTCAACTACACGCGCGACACCACTTCAGGCCAGGAAGGGCTCGATCTGCTGAACCGGCTGATGACGCTGGACAGCACGCTGCCTGTGATCGTGATGACTGCCTGGGGCAGCGTGGACCTCGCCGTCGAGGCCATGCGCCGCGGAGCCCGCGACTTCATACAGAAGCCCTGGGATAATGCCCGCCTTTCCGCCATCCTGGGCACTCAGATCGAACTCGGCCGCGCGCTGCGCAAAGGGCAGATTCTGGAAGCCGAGAACCGCCTGTTGCGCTCCGAGCAGTTTCCTAGCCTGATCGCCCAGTCCAACGCAATGCAGCCTGTCCTGGAGATGATCTCCCGCGTGGGCCCCTCCGACGCCAACGTCCTGATCACCGGCGAGAACGGCACCGGCAAGGGACTGGTGGCGCAATCGCTGCATTCGTGCTCCCTACGGACTTCCAAGCCCATGCTCACGGTCAACACCGGCGGGCTTTCCGAAGGCGTATTCGAAAGCGAATTATTCGGGCATGTGAAAGGCGCGTTCACGGACGCCAAGACGGATCGCGTCGGCCGCTTCGAGATGGCGGACGGCGGCACGCTCTTCCTGGATGAGATCGCCAACATCTCGGCTAACCTGCAAGCCAAGCTCCTGCGCGTTCTGGAGACCGGAGAGTTCGAGCGCGTAGGCTCTTCCAAAACGCGCAAGGTGGATGTGCGCATCCTCTCGGCCACCAATTCGGACCTGAACGTCGAAGTGACCGGTGGGCGCTTCCGCCAGGACCTGTTGTTCCGACTGAACACCATCGAGATCCGGCTGCCGCCGCTGCGGGAACGGCGCGAGGATATCCCGCTGCTGGCAGTGCATTTCCTGCGGCAGCATGCCGAGCATTATCGCAAGAGCCTCAGCGGCTTCGAGGATGTCGCCATGAAGGCGCTGCTGGCGCACCCCTGGCCGGGCAACATACGCGAGTTGGACCACGCGGTCGAGCGCGCCGTGCTGATGACTCAGGGCCCCTGCGTCAAGGCCAACGATCTGGGGTTGCGGCCGGCTCGCGATGGCTCTCCCCGGTTGGAAGACATGAGCCTCGAAGAAGTGGAAGGGCTCCTCATCAAGAAGGCCTTGCAGCGCTTCAATGGCAATGTAAGTCACGCGGCCAACGCGCTGGGGCTGAGCCGCAGCGCCCTGTACCGGCGATTGCAGCGCTATGGCCTTTGAGCCAGTGGGACAGACGCTTTCGTCTGTCAACCCGGCAGTGGGACAGACGCTTTCGTCTGTCAACCCGGTCTTCCCTCTGGCGGCCTCTCCATGACACCCCGCAAATCCCGTCGCCGGCACATGAAGTACGAAGGCCGCATCGTCATGATGGCGATCATGGCCGGTATGCCGGGCTCGCTCGTAGCCCTCTTCATGCTGTGGCTGCGCGATCCCGCCCCTTCCGCAAAAGTTCAATGGACCCTGACCGTCATGATCGTGGGGCTGTGGTTCGGCTTCGCCATGGCGGTGCGAGAACGCGTCGTCTTCCCGCTGCAAACCCTCTCCAACCTGCTTTCCGCCCTGCGCGAAGGCGACTTCTCCGTGCGCGGACGGGCGGGAGCTTTCGACGACGCCCTGGGCGAAGTCATGCGCGAGGTCAACACGCTCGGCGGCACGCTGCGCGAACAGCGTCTGGGCGCGCTCGAAGCCACCAACCTGCTGCGCACCGTTATGTCGGAGATCGATGTAGCCGTCTTCGCCTTCGACCATCAACGCGTGCTGCGCCTGGTGAACCGCGCGGGAGAGCGCCTGCTCTCGGGGCCGGCCGAACGGCTGCTTGGCTCGAGCGCCGCGGAATTAAACCTGGGAGGCTGCCTGGAAGGAGAACCGCAACAAACGTTTCAGATGAACTTCCC
>JBEKUO010000355.1:0-8182 GCA_049514955.1 Bryobacteraceae bacterium
ACTGTTTGGGCGTACAGCAATTCGGCGTACGTGCTACTCGGGCTGGCGGTGGCCAGAGTCTCCGGCGAGCCGTTTGGCGAATTCCTGCGGCGTCGCATTTTCGATCCGCTGCGCATGCGCGACACGCTGGCTTACGTGAACGGCAGGAACACCGTGCCGAACCGCGCGTACGGCCACACCAGGCAGGGAGCGCAGTTCGTAGAAACGGACCAAAGTCCCACCTCGGCGACACTGGGCGATGGCGGTGTCTATTCCAATCTAGCCGACCTGGCAAAGTGGGACGATGCCCTACAGGAGCATTCGCTACTGCCCGCGGAACAAATGCGGCCGGCATTGACTCCCGTGAAACTCGCGGATGGATCCGAGCCAAAGTGGCCCACATCGCCTGGCGACGACTACCTGAATCCCGGCAAACCCGTGGCGTACGGGTTCGGATGGTTTCTCGATCCGTATGAAGGCCACGTGCGCATGTGGCACACCGGCAGCACCATGGGATTTCGCACCGTAATCGAGCGCTTCCCGGCAGACAAGCTGACGATCGTCGTGTTGTGCAACCGGACCGATCTGGATCCGGCCAAGCTGGCTCTCACGGCAGCCGGGACCTTCCTGGAGAAAGCGTCCTCTGGCGAACAATCGCGTCCCGCAAATGGACAGCGGGGCGCCGCGCGGCGCTGATCGCATTGCGCTTAGAGCCGGAAGGCCGCGTGCACTGTCTACTCTCTTATGCGCACCCTGATCCAGGATTTGCGGTGCGTTTGGTCTCGGTCTTTGAAGACGCCGGCGAGATCGGCTTTCCGCGTAACACCCCCGCCCCCGGCAATTACGCCGACTGGAAGGCGCAGACCCAGATCTTCGAAGATGCCGCCGCGTCGTCTGGCCGGATTTACAACCTTACCGGCGATCGCGGCGATCCGGAGAAACTGGACGGCGCCGCCGTCACCCAAAACCTGTTCTCCGTCCTCGGCACGAAACCGGATTTGGGCCGCGTCTTCCTGCCGGAAGAGGACCGGCCGGGGGCTGTGCACGTCGCGCTGATCAGCCACGGGTTGTGGATGCGCCGGTTCGGAGGCGACCGGAGCCTAGTCGGCCGCGAGATCCTGCTGAATAGCCAAAAGTACACCGTGGTTGGCGTGATGCCGCCGGGTTTTGCGTATCCGTTCGGCAACGACGACCTCTGGACGCCGATCGCCTTTACCCAGGCGCAACTCTCCGATCGCGGTTCGCATTACTTGCAAGTGGTGGCGCGACTCCGGGCGGGCGTTACTCCGGCGCAGGCCAATGCGGAGTTGCAGGTGCTCTGCAAGCGGCTGGCGCGCGCGTATCCGGATACCAATGCCGGCATCAGCCGGTTCTTCGCCGAGCCGCTCCAAGATATCTACACGCACGACGCGCGCACTGGATTGATCGTGCTGATGGCGGCCGTCGGTTTCATCCTGCTGATCGCTTGCGCCAACATCGCCAATCTCCTGCTTTCGCGCGCGACTGGGAGACAGCGTGAGATCGCCGTACGCACCGCACTGGGAGCGGCGCGCGGACGCATCGTGCGCCAACTGCTGACCGAAAGCACGCTGCTGGCGGTGTGCGGCGGCCTGCTCGGGATACTGCTGGCGGACTGGTGCTTAATTTTCTTGAAAAACCTGGTCCCCGAGGATCTCGCGCGCAATGCGTCGCTCGCGCTCGACCTGCGCGTGCTGGCTTTCGCCGTCGCGATTTCGCTCGCCAGCAGTTTCCTGTTCGGCATGGCGCAGGCGCTCGAAGTCTCCCGGATCGATTTGACCGGCGTGCTGAAAGAAGGCGGACGCGGCAGCGTCGGCCCACGCAGTAGGAAACTGCGCAATCTGCTGGTAATCGGCGAGGTGGCGCTTTCCCTGATTCTACTGGTGGGGGCGGGATTGCTGCTCCAAAGCTTCGCCAAACTGCGAGGTCTCGATCCGGGCTTCCGCGCGGACCATGTCCTCAGCGTGCGCCTGGAAGTGCCGCGCTCCAAATACGGCGATTTTGCGAAACGCTCGGAATTCTTCGATCGCGTGCTGGAACGCGTCCGCGCGCTGCCCGGCGTCAAGACCGCCGGCTTCACCAGCGCGCTGCCCCTGACTTGGGCAGGCGGCACTAATGGCTTCACGCCCGAAGGCATCGCACTCGATCCCAACGTGACTTACGACGCAAATGACCGCGTGGTGACGCCCGGTTACTTCGAGGCGATGCGGATTCCGCTGCGCCATGGGCGGCTGTTTGATCGTGCCGACGGGCCGGATGCGACGCCCGTGGTGATCATGAATGAGACGATGGCGCGCAAGTTCTGGCCGAACCAGGATCCGCTCGGCAAGCGCCTCAAGTTTGGAGACGCCGCGGATAAGACGCCCTGGTGCCGCATCGTCGGCATCGTCGCCAACGTCCGGCAGATGCACCTCAACGAGCCGCCGCGACAGGAGATGTACTTCCCGCATTGGCAGTCGAAGGACAACTGGATGGTGCCGCGCGATCTCGCGATTCGCACCAGCGGCGATCCGCTGAGCCTGGTCAGCGCCGTGCGTCAGGCCGTCTGGTCGATCGACAAGGACCAGCCCGTTTCGGACATAACGACCCTCGACGGCCTGCTCGACCAGGAAGTCGCCCAGCGGCGCGTGCAAGCGACGCTGCTCGGGGGATTCGCCGCGCTCGCGTTGATCCTGGCGTGCGTGGGTATATATGGAGTGCTCTCGTACCTGGTCACGCAGCGCACACAGGAGATTGGTGTCCGCGTGGCACTGGGCGCGAATGCGGCCGATGTTTTCCGGACGGTGGCCGGGCAAGGCATGGCGCTGGTGGGGCTGGGCATCGCGGCGGGACTCGTCGGCACGCTGGCTCTATCGCGACTGCTTGCCACCCTGCTGTTCGGCGTGCAAGCCACCGATCCGCTCGTGTATCTCGCCGCCGTCGCGGCATTCGCCGCAGTCGCGCTGCTGGCCTGTTACTTCCCGGCGCACCGCGCCGCCCGCGTAGATCCAATGGTGGCCCTGCGCTACGAATGACGTGGCGCGGGCACTCCTGCCTGCCGCGCCGGCACTCCTGCCGGCGCAGGCAAGCTCTGCTCGCCCTCGGCGAACTTCAGTTCGCCCGAGTAGCCGGGTGCGCGGCCCCACCCGTGAAAAAGGACGAGCCATTCTCCCAGCATTTATGAGATCCTGAACGAATAGCTCGATACGCCTGAAAGGAAGCCAGCGCTATGAAGAAGAGCCTTTATCTCGCACTCGGGATGTTCATCCTCGCCTCCGGGTTCCAGTTCGGAGGAGCGCAGGAGAAAGCTGCCACCCGAACGCTCAAAGTGAAGCTGAAGTACACCGGATCCGGAACCGTGGATGAGAAGCACAAAATTCTCGTCTTCGCCTTCGATTCGCCGGAGTTTACCCAGGGTAGCGTGATGCCTTTCGCATCGCAAAGCGCGACCTCCAAAGACGAAACGGTGACATTTTCGGAGATCGCCAAATCGCCGGTCTACGTCGTCGCTGTTTATGACCCAACGGGGGGTTACGACGGCCAATCCGGTCCACCTCCGTCGGGTTCCTCCCTGGGAATGTACACCAAGGCGCCGCCGACGCCTGCACCCGTGAATATCGACGAAGGAAAGACTGCCGAAATCGACCTGCCCTTCGACGACTCCGCCAAAATGCCCTAAGAAGGAACGTGGCGACGCTGCACGATGGATGGCGCGGCTTCCTGTGGCCGTTCCTGCTGCCGGGCGATGATCCGCGGCGCGTCTTCGGAATCGGCGAATTCTCCAGGTCCGTTCCGGGATTTACGCGGATGCGCCCTTCGATCCCGCCGCACTGCGGGAGAGACGCGCGCCCTACTTGCGTTAACTCGGCGCCTTCAAGGCTCCTCGGGCGGCGGCGTCTCGTCCACGTGATCGACCAGGCTCACCTTGTGCGCGCCGCACTGCGGACACCGCGCGAAGCACGACCACGCGCCGCACCGCGGGCATTTGGTGGCCTCGTGTTTCGGCGGCTCTTCGCCGGTCTCGAACCTGGCGGGGATCACCATGCCACGTCGGTCTCGTCTCCGGCGCTCAACCGATGCCTCCGGAGTTCTTCCTCTTCCGCCCAGAACCAATCCTCTTCGGGACGGTTCTCGGGTTGGCTCCGCATTTCCCAATGCCAGTAGACCAGGCGGGCGAGTTCCTCGCGATCGACGGCTTCTTCGGGAGGCGGCGCCTCCAACTCGATGTCATCTGCGACCGGCATACAATGACCTCCTTCGCGCGGCTAACCAGATTATGACGCGCGCCTGATTCAGAGTCAAGGGTCCTGAATCTTGTTATGCTGAATAGCGGCGGCGGTGAGCCAATGGCGGAAGAGGTCCAGCCGGTAAAGTTGCAGCCGGAGACGTTGCAGGCTTTCGAGGCGTATATACGCGACGCGGAAGCCGCTATGGAACACACGCTCAACACAGGAGCGTTCCTGTGGTCCGACGCCGATCCCAAGCGGGCCAAGCAGGTGGGCCAGGGCAAGATCGTCGCGGAGTTTTGGTCGGGCAAGGGTCCCGTCAAAGTGCCCGCGGGCCTGATCCACGATTGGATCGGCGCCCTGACGGCCCCGGGCGCCACCATTCAAAGCACCCTCGCGCTCATCCAGGACTACAACAATCACAAGAACATCTACAAGCCGGAGGTGATCGATTCGAAGTTGATCAGCCACAACGGCAACAATTTCAATATCTACCTGCGGATCGTGAAGAAGAAAATCATCACCGTGGTCATGGATACCGATCATGATGTGCACTACTTTTGGTTGGACAGCGCACGCTGTGGCTGCCTCTCCCACACCACGCGCACCGCCGAAGTCGACGATGCCGGCAAGCCGAACGAGAAAGTAGAGCCCCCCGACGCAGGCTACGGCTTCCTTTGGCGGCTCAATACCTACTGGCGATTTTACGAGCGGGATGGTGGCGTAACCATGGAATGCCGGGCCATTTCTCTGACGCGCGATATCCCCACAGTGCTGAAGTGGATCATCGATCCGATGGTGCGAAGCCTGCCGAAGGAAGCGTTGGTCAATACGCTCAAGGCAACGCGCAAGGCGCTGTGTGGGAAGGGCTGACAGCGTGGCTCGCAGCAGCAAATTGGTCGAGAATCCGGTTCTATTCCGTTTACGGAGCGACTGGTCCGATCGACCAGCTCGGCACCGGCCAGCTTGCCGGTTATTTCGGATGAGGGATGATGTTCACGATCAGGTATGCGCCGTCCTGGATGAAGAAATAAAACCGCCAATCTTTATTGACGCGTGCCTGCCAGAGGCCCTGGCTCTCATCATATTTCTTGGCGCGGAGCGAAGGGTGGTGGAGGTTCTGAAGCAACAGCGACGACTGCTTGTCGAAGGCACGCTGGACCTGTTGGGGAGCCTTCGCGTAGTTCCTTTCGAAGTGGGGAGTGCGGAGGAGCTGCATCACGCCGAGCGCTTGGTTTTCTTGCGGTTCAGCCTCTTTGCTTCCTTGTGGAGTGAAGCGATGAATTCCTTGTGGGTGGAAAAAGGACCATGGACCCGGCCGGCCTTGACGTCGGCGAGGCCTTCGGCGAGTTGGGCATCGACGATGCGGCGCTGCTCGGGCGTGTATTCGGCGTCTGCATCCGGGAGCTTCGGACGGATGCTGATGACGCCGCCCACTACCTTGAATTCGATCTCTTGGCCGCTCTTAAGGCCGGCCTGCCGGCGTACGGACGTTGGGACCACAAGCGGCGTTTTGTCTTTGACGGTGACGGTCATGACAGGTACTGCGCTCAAAATTTGATTTCGCTTTCAGTGTAGGGCGGTGGGGGCGGGTAGTCAAATGCTGGAACGACCGTTTCGCCTGCCCGGCTTGGTAAGGACGGCGATTGTCGATGCGCGTCTCACGCCCCCCTTTTCAGTCCGTTCCCGGATCCCGGATCGTGCCGGGCGCTCAGCCTTTCTCCCTTGCACACGGATAAACTCGCCAGTAGCCGATAACATCGACTCGATGCGTTCGCCCAGGCGCCGATCCGCCGCGCGGGACTCTTCCGCCAGCGCCTCGATCCGCTTGCCGAGCCGGTGGTCCATATCGGCGACCATGATCGTCAGTTCGTTCAGGCGGGTGGCCCCTTCGTTGATCTGCCCTTGCGTATCGCGCCACAACCGGCGGAATTCCTCGTGGTCCCTCAGGCGTTCCTCCGCGAGTCTGAAGGTAGCGTGCTCGATTCTCTCAAACCGTTCTTCAGTCGTCATCCCAGTGACGCTTGCACCTTCATTATGCCTCAACGGGCTATGGGGCCTGGCCTCCAAGGGCGAGGAGCGCCGGCTCTCTCTCACGGCCGCGCAAACTTCTGCACCCGCCAGTTCTTAATCTCCGCCACATAGATCGCACCCGTGCTGTCCACCGCGATCTGGTGTGGGAAGTCCAACCTGCCCGGCGCCTTGCCGTGAGACCCCAGCACGCCCACGATCTGGCCCTGCAGGTTGAGCTTCGCCACCCGGTCGTTGAGGCCGTCGCACATGTAAATGGCATTCTCCCGCGCGACATAATCGAGCCCCCAGGGCGCGCCCACATCGGTCCACTTGCCCAGGAACTTGCCGTTCCCGTCGAAGATCTGCACGCGCTGGTTGTTGCGGTCGGCGACATACACGCGGCCCGCCAAATCCAGCACCACGTCGTGCACCAGGTTGAATTCGCCATCGCCCGCGCCGTGCACGCCCCAATGGAACAGGTATTCGCCGTCCTGGTTGTACTTGACCACGCGCGAGTTCACGTACCCGTCGGTAACGTAGAAATCGCCGTTGGGCGCAAAGGCCACGTTGGTGGGCTCGTTGAAAGCGTCCTTGCTGTCGTTATTGCCCGGCGCTCCGCGCACACCGCCGATTACCATCAGCAGTCGCCCCTCCGGATTGAACTTCAGCACGGTGTGGCCTTTGACGTCCACCGCCCAGATATTGCCATCGCGGTCCACGCGAATGCCGTGCGCCGATTTGATCATCTCCGCTGGCCACACCTGGAGCATGTTGCCATTCGAATCGAACTGGATGATCGGGTGTGCGCCGCGGTTGAACACCCAGACATTGTCGTGCCGATCCACGGCCACGCCCGAGCATTCCCCGAAGTTCCAGCCTTTCGGAAGGTGCGGCCAGTCCCGCACGAGTCGGTGTGGCAGCGGCGGTCCGGATTTCAACTGCGCATGCGCCAGCGGAAGACAGCCCAGAGTCACAGCCATGGCAAGTACGTTTCGCATGACGCCGAGAGTAAAACAGACCAGCGCCAAAGTCAAAAGGCGGTAAGCTCAAACGAATGCCACTGGATCTGCTCACCCGCCTGGAGGAATGGAAAACCCGCTATGGAGCCCCCGACACGGGCGCACTCCGTCGGCTGTTGTCCGCGGCATCCACCCGGCGGTTCCGCGATGCTGCGTCCCTGATCCGGCTGCACGAGTGCCTGTTATTTCTGCGGGCGTATCCACCCAGCGAGGAAGTGATGCGGCTGGCCGACGGCATGCTCTCCTCGTTCGCGCGCCGCACCGCCGCCGCGACCGATCCCTCGGCTTTCGAAGATCCCACGGTATCGGGCATCTCGGGCACATCGCTCGCCGCCGTCTTCAGTTACGAAGTGGCGCGTCAACTCGCCAGCCGCTATCCGCGCAGTATAGAGATCGATTGGGAGAACTACGAGCATCCCGAGAAACTGGGCCCCGTGCTGCGGCGCTTTCTGCCGTTGCTCGGGGAGGACTGGCCCGTGGAAGCGCACGTGCCGTACCGCGAATGGATGGATGCCGCGAGGCCCCGGAATTCGAGCCATCTGGGCTGGCTGCTGGAGCAGTTCAGCCGCCTGGCGTCGACGGCGCGAGCGCGCGCGGATCTGTACGAATCGCTGGACCTGTTGCTGGTCTGGCGCATCGGCAACGCGCGCACCAGCCGCTCGCGTCTGCGCTTGCCCGTCCGCAAGCCGTTTTACCACACCGAGCCATTGCTGCGCCGCAGCGACATCTCGCTTGTGCGGGAAATGGCCGGCCCGCCGCTGCCCGTGACGAGCCTCTCGCGGACGGAAAGCCGGAAGATGCTCGATCTGATCCTCGACACCTCCGCGATGCGCTATCGCGAATTATACGGATTCACGCATCCGGACGCCGCGCGCGTCTTCCGTGCGGATGCGGGCCGCGGCGTCCAGATCGTCTTCTTCGGTGTGCCGCCGGAGTGGCGTTTGCCGC
>JBEKUO010000356.1:0-7554 GCA_049514955.1 Bryobacteraceae bacterium
CTCAGCCAGTACATCTCGTTCGCGCTCTCGGTGGACGGCCCTCCCGCATTCACGCTGAAGCACCGCCCGGCGGAAACGCCTCCAGATGTAGAGTCGCTGGATGGCCTCAGCCCGCTACTGGCGAAGTTCTATGAGGAAGCCCACATCGAGGATCTCTGGAATCGTTCGCAGCCGGTCTTCGAGCAGGCTCTGGAACGTTACCACGAGCCGGTGGCTGGTGCGGTGTTGCAAGTGAACGGCTATCTGCGCAACGAGACGTCCGGAATGGCGGGCCGATGGTTCCAGATCTACATCGACCTGCTGGGCAGCCCCAATCAGATCCAGACGCGCAGCTATAGCAACGATTACTATGTGGTGGTGACACCCTCGGCCGAGCCGCGCATCCACGATCTGCGGCACGCATATTTGCACTTTCTGCTGGATCCGTTGGCGACCCGCCACGAGGAGATCATCATGCGCAAGCGCGGACTGGCGGACCACGCGCAACGCGCCCCGGCACTCGACCAATCCTTCAAGTCGGATTACCTGCTGCTGACCACCGAATCGCTCATCAAGGCCATCGAGAGCCGGCTCGACAAGAAGCCGGCCATGGCGCAGGAAGCGATGCGGGAAGGCTACATTCTGACGGCGTACTTCACCGAGCAATTGCAGGCCTACGAGAAACAGGAACAGGCCATGCGGTTCTACTATCCGGAGATGATCACGGCCCTCGATCTCAAGCGGGAAGAAGCGCGGCTCTCGCAAATCGAGTTTGTATCGCAGGCGCCGGAACGGCAGGCTAAGGCTGCTCCGCCGCAGAAGCTGCCGGAGTTGAGAGGCGCCGACAAGACGTTGCAGCAGGCGGAGCAGCTCTATACCGATCACGAGCTGGAGGCGGCCCGTCAACTTTTCTTGAAGGCTCTGGAGGAAACCGGGGACAAGCCGGCGCACGCCAAAGCCTATTACGGGCTGGCGCGCATCGCGCTGCACGAAAAGAATCCAGAACTGGCCGAGCGGATGTTTCAAAAAACGCTGGAATGCGGACCGGAGCCTCCGGTACGGGCGTGGACGCTGGTATACCTCGGCCGGCTCTCGGACGCGGCCGGCGATCGCGAACAGGCCACGCGGCATTATCAGCAAGCCTTGGCGGTGGAAGGCGCATCACCGGCGGCGCACGAGGCGGCCGAGCAGGGCGTGCGGCGGAGTTTTCGGAAATCAAATTAAAGGAGTTCTTTATGAAGCAAACTATCTTGAACGGCGTGCTAACGCTGGCGCTCGCCGCACCGGGTCTAATGGCGCAGCCAAAGCCCAAATCTCAGGCGGAAGTGGACGCACTCAAGGCCATGTTTGCCGCAACGACTGCGGATGCGCGCATCGCGGCAGCCGAGAATGTGCTGACCAAGTACGCGGACACGGACTTCAAGGCGGTAGCCCTCTATTTCGAAGCCGCCTCTTATGAACAAAAAGGAGACTATGAACAGACCGTGGTGTTCTGCGAGCGGACTATCGAGGCGGACCCGAACCACTACCAAGCCATGTTGATGCTGGCGCAGAACATCGCGCAACACACCAAGGAATTCGATCTGGATCGCGAGGAGAAGCTGGCGAAAGTGGAAAAGTACGCCAAGGGCGCCCTGATTTTGATCCCAAACGCCCCCAAGCCGAATCCGACTCTCACCGACGATCAGTGGGGCGGGGCCAAGAAGGACTTCACGGCCCAGGCACACGTCGCGTTGGGGGTAGCCGCCATGGCACGCAAGAAGTATGACGTGGCGGAAGCCGAGTTCAAAAGCGCCATAGAGAACAAAGCGGACCCGGCCACCATGGTGCGGCTGGGTTCGGCCTATACCTTGGATGGCAAGTACGACGATGCGATTGCGCAGTTCGACAAGGTGATGGCCATGGCGGATATCAATGCCCAGATCAAGCAGATTGCACAGGCCGAGCGGGTGCGCGCGATCCAGAAGAAGGGCGCCGCGTCCAAACCGGACAGCCCCGCAGCCCCGGCCAATCCGGCGCCGCCGCAAGTCGAAGTCAAGAAGCCGTAGATCCACGTCATGCGCGCGGACCTGGACGCCCTGGAGGCCGCTATCGGCCGCCCGTTCTCCGACCGGGAGATCTTACGCCGCGCGCTGACGCATAGTTCCCACGTCCACGAACAGACATTAACAAGCGGCCCGGATACGTCGCGCGACAACGAGCAACTCGAGTTTCTGGGCGACGCCGTGTTGGGTTTCCTGATCAGCGACGATCTGGTGAAGCGCCATCCGGAAGCTCCCGAAGGGCGCTTGTCGAAGATGAAAGCGCATCTGGTAAGCGCGGCCTGGCTGCACGAGGCTGCCCAACGGCTGGGGATCGGAGACTATCTGCAACTGGGCCGCGGTGAGGAGATGAGCGGCGGACGCACGAAGAAGACCCTGCTGGTGGACGCGCTGGAGGCGTTGATCGCCGCCATTTTCCTGGATGGTGGCATAGAGGCGGCCCGCCAGTTCGTCTCTCGCTTCGTGGTGGCGCCGGTCGCCACGGCCAGCCCTGCGGAGGAGCAGATGGCCCAGAACCTCACCGACTACAAGAGCGCGCTTCAGGAACTAGCCCAGGCGCGGCGGTTGCCGCAACCCCGGTACATCATCGTGCGGGAACGCGGGCCCGAGCACTCCAAGACCTTCACGGTGGAGGTCCGAGTCGGGCGTGAGTGGGCGAGCCAAGCCGACGGCCACACCAAAAAAAGCGCCGCGCAAAAAGCCGCGCGCGAAGTATACGAGCGCCTGCTCGATCCAAGCACCGTCGCAGGAAGTTGACCATCGCTTGAATACGGACCGGCGCTAAGGCGGACGACGTAGCCGTAAGGGTGGAGAAAGAAGCCCAAGTGGACGGCAATAGCGAGTGCTTGAGCCATTGAGGAGTTAGGCGCTGGCCTTAGCACGCCACGTCTCGATCGCAGCGGCCCGTCGAAATCTAGAGCAGGTCAACAGAGTCTGTCAGTTAGATAACATATCCTAGAGGATTAGTTTGCCTAAATAGGGATTGGCCTACATAGCCGTAGGATGTCACTGAATGTTTAAGCTATATCCATTAGGATAATCCTTAGAGGGTACCTGCTGGCTTATTTTGTTTTCATGTGGCACTGACACGGTGTATAATCGTGACACCTCCCCCGAGACTTAAGTTGAGAATGCAAGTGGTGTCCGAAGCTGTCGGTGTCGCGGCTCCCGGCACGAAGAACGTGGCGTCTCGGGAATGGAGATCGCGGACAGGTCATGTCGAGGCGTAGGCGCATTTTGGCCTTAGCCCTGCTCGCTGCGGGGTTTGGCGCCGTATTTGTCGTGCGCCCTCAGGAAACCTCCTCCGATCTCGCTTCCGTTGTGCGCGAGCTGCGCAAGACGATCAAGGATCTCGACGAGCGCCTGCACCAGTTGGAAAAACGTGTCAAAGAAGTTTCGCGCCCGGCCAAACACTCCTCCAAAACAGCGAGCGGCGCCGCTGTCGGGACCGGGCCGGAGAGCGCCCCCGCGCCCAACGACGCCGGCTCCAAGATTGCCGATGGGCAGAATGCGTACCGCCTGGGAACAGTTCAAGAGGAACGGCAGCAGTTTGACAAGGCGTTGCAACTCTACACCACCGCAATCGAACTGGATCCGGGGAACGATTCGGCTTTCTTGCACCGGGCTATTGTGAACGAACGGCTGGGTCGGCTGGACCAGGCGGTAGCGGACGTCAACCGGTCGCTTGCGATACAACCCTGGAATGCGCGCGCCTATGCGTTGCGTTCCACGATTTATCGACAACAGCGAGACTACGATCGCGCGTTCAGCGATCTCGAAGAAGCGTTGCAGCGAGATCCGGCAAATGCGGAGTATCTGCTTTCCGAGGCCGCTCTCGAAGAAGATCGCGGCGACTTCAGAAGGGCGTCCGAGCTGTACGGGAAGGCGTCGGTGGTGGCGCCGCAGTCCAGCTCCATCCATGTGAAGCGCGCTACCGCGCTCAAGGAAGTGGGTGAGTTGGATCAAGCGCTGGCGCAATGCGCGGCGGCCATCGCAGTACAGCCGGACGATGCGGCAGGTTACGCTTGCCGGGCCGACTCTTACGTGCGGGCGGGCCAACTTTCGAGCGCACTGGCGGATTTGAACCAGGTGGTGCGGTATAAGCCGGATTATCCGGGTTTCGGCAACTTGCTTTCGTCGGTACGGCAACTGCTCGACCTCAACGAAACGGCGGCGCGCCTGGTGCATGCGGCTCCCGCCACGAGCGTAGCGGCGAACACGGCTCCGGCTGTGAATACCCCGCCTGCACCACCCGCCCAAACACAGAAAGCGGTGGAAGCAAAGTCCGCGGTCAGGGCGGAACGCGCGGCACGCTCCACTCCGGCACCGGCGGCGGGCTCGAATGGCCGGCAGACCCTCGCATTGCTGCGGCTCGGCCGGGCTTACGTCCAACAAGGGGCTTTTGGAGACGCCATTGAGACGCTGGCCAAGGCGGCTGAACTCGATCCAAAGTCGGCGCTCATCTTCAACACGCGGGGCTATGCCTATCTGAGAACGCGCGACTACGAGGCGGCTATTCGGGATTTCTCGATGGCCATCAGCTTGAACTCCGCATACGCCAATGCGTATTGGAACAGAGGTGTCGCGCGCCGTCTCTCGAAAGACGAACCGGGCGGAAGGCAAGACATGCAACGGGCCGCACAACTTGGCTGGGCCAGCCGAGTGGCTTCCGCCAATCCCGGCTTGCGGGTACACCCCGACGGAGACCGGCGGGGACCGGGATATTGAGGGTTGGCAGGCGGAGGCGAGCATGGCTCGCCAACATCGACAAAGAGCGTCGATGTTACGAGCGGGCGAGTGGGCGACGCGGCGACACGGCGATCCGTTTTCGGGCCGCCTCATGTTGAGTGGCAAAATCGCAAATCTTCGAGGCAGGCGGAAGCCCCCTCCTGCGGCGTTGCGCCTGCCTCACCCGCCACGCGCTAAAATGTTGTTTAGCAGTCGAAGGTCTGATTATGAAGACCGTGGCTGAACAACTCTCCGAGCAGGTCCGCGAAGGGGAACTCTACGAAAAGCTGGATCGCAACCGGGTGCGCTGTTACGCCTGCGGGCACTGCTGTCCCATTCCAGATGGCTTTGCGGGCGTGTGCAAGGTGCGCTACAACCGGGCCGGCGCGCTTTACGTGCCGTACGGGTATGTAAGCGCGCTGCACGCGGATCCCATCGAGAAGAAGCCGTTCTTTCACGCGCTGCCGGGAACCCGCGCGCTCAGCTTCGGCATGTTGGGCTGCGACCTGCACTGCGGATACTGCCAGAACTGGGTAACCTCGCAAGCTCTGCGCGACTACCGTTCTTCGCTGGATTTCCGCCGCATCACGCCGCGCGAGATCGTAGAAGCCGCGCTTGCTACCGGCGCCCGCAGCGTCGTGAGCACTTACAACGAGCCCCTGATTACGAGCGAATGGGCGGTGGCGGTGTTCCGCGAAGCGCGCGCCGCCGGCCTGGTCACCGGATACGTGTCCAATGGCAACGCCACGCCGCAGGTGCTCGAGTATTTGCGTCCGTGGGTCGACCTGTACAAAGTGGACTTGAAGAGCTTCGACGACTTGCATTATCACGAGCTGGGCGGCAGGCTGGCGCCCATCCTGGACTCCATACGCCGCATTCACGAGATGGGCTTTTGGCTGGAAGTCGTGACCCTGGTGGTGCCCGGCTTCAACGATTCTGAAGCGGAGCTGCGGGCCGTCGCGCAATTTCTCGCGGAGATCTCGCCGGACATCCCGTGGCACGTGACAGCGTTTCACGAGGACTACAAAATGTTCGGTCAGGGCGATACCCGAGCGGCCGCGCTGGAGCGGGCAGCGGAGATCGGCCGGGCCGCGGGCTTACGCTACGTGTACGCCGGCAACCTGCCGGGGCAATTGCGCACGTTGGAAGATACGCATTGCCCCCAATGCCGCGCGGCCGTAGTGGAACGCAGGGGATTTCAGGTATTGCGGAACCGGCTGACGGAGGAAGGGCGTTGTCCGGATTGCGGCACGCCGGTGCCGGGCGTGTGGCGCGGGCTGCCGCGCGAATCCCGGGAATTGCACTTGCTCCTGAATGGCCGGCGCGGGTGAATTATGTCTGCAGTGCACGTTACGCCCTACGGCGGCACGTGGTATCCGGGCCGCCGCCCAGAGCTCGAGCGCCTGCTCGATGAATTATTCGAGGCTTCCAGCCAAAGGACGGGGCCGTATCTCTGCGAGAACCCCGTGGGTTTTGTGGTGCCGCACGCGGGCTTGCAGTATTCCGGCGTGGTAGCGGCAGCCGCGTATCGCCACATCTGCCAGCACAAGTCCCGGCGCGCCGTGATCCTGGGCTTCACCCACCGGGGTGGGCCGGCTGGGATTTCCATTCCGAATGTCGACGCGTATCGGACGCCGCTGGGCGAGGTGCGTGTCGACCGGCAGGCGATGGAGCGGCTCGCCAGCCGCCAGCCGTTCCAGTTCGTGGCGGAGGACCGCATCTGCGACCACTCGGTGGAAATCCAGTTGCCGTTGCTGCAAAGGGCGGCGTCTAATACGCAGGTTGTCCCGCTGTTCGTGGGTTCTCTGGAGGCCGCCGAGCGGCATTGTGCGGCCGACATGCTGGGCAGCTTGTGCGGGCCGGAAACGGTATTCCTGGTCAGTTCCGATCTGACCCACTACGGCCGCGCCTTCGGCTATGAACCGTTTCCGGAGGATTCGGCGATTAGCGGGCGGTTGCGCCGGCTGGATTACAGTGTGATGGAAGCTGCGGCGAGCTTGGATCCGGTTCTGTTTCGCGAGGCGGTGGCGGAGAGCCGGGCGACGGTGTGCGGAGTCGCGCCGATCGAGTTGTGGCTAGCCACGCTGGCGTGCGTGCAGGGAGACGAGCTTTTCCAGGAGATGCTGGACTACCAAACGTCGGGCGACATCACCGGCGATTACCATCACACCGTGAGTTACGGCGCGCTGGGCTATTTCCCGGCGCGATCGTTTTGCTTGCGGGCCCGAGAGCAGGCTCTGCTGCTCGAAAGCGCCCAGGAGACGCTACGGCAGCTTCGCGCCACGCGTGACGCCAAGGCAATCCCGCCATGCGAAGTTACGCCGGCTCTTTCACGGAAGGCAGGCGTTTTTGTCGGCCTGCACCAGGGGCAGCGTCTGCTGGGCTGTGTGGGCAACCGGATGAGCGATGAGAGCCTCGCGGAAACTGTGCCGGAGATGACCCTGCGGGCGGCGCTAGATGATCCGCGTTTTCCCACCGTGCTCGGAGTGGAAGGCGAAATCGATATCGAGATTTCGATTTTGTCTCCGCTGAAGCCGGTTCGCGAGGCGAGCGCGTTTCGTGTAAATGTGCACGGCGCATCGCTCGAATGCGGGGGCCGCCAAGGCCTGTTGTTGCCGCAGGTGGCGGCAGGCCGCGATTGGAGCGGCGAAGAGTTCCTGGCGGCGCTCTCGTCGAAGGCCGGTCTGGGACCGCACGGGTATCGGAGTCCGGGCGCGCGATTGAGCGTCTTTCGCGCGCAGGTGTTCTCGACGCCGAAGTCCGCGGCGGCCTGATTCTAGCCCCCTGGGTGCTGTCCAAAAATGGT
>JBEKUO010000357.1:0-7546 GCA_049514955.1 Bryobacteraceae bacterium
CGCGCCGGAACAGCGGTTCGAAGTCGGCGTCGGGCGAAGGCGGCGCGCCACCCACGCGCGACTTGCGCACGGCGGCTTCGGCGGCGGGACGCGCGCACCCCAGGTTCAGCAGCGCGGAAAGCACATCCTGCTCTACGGCCGTCAACGCCGCGGAGGGCGCGCCGGTCGCCGCTGCGGCTTCCTGGCCGGATGGCGCGGGCATCTTGTCGCGCAGTTCCAGCACCATGCGCTCGGCGGTCTTCTTGCCGACCCCCGGGATGCGCACCAGCCGGTCCACTTCGCCGCGCCGTATGCTGTTGATCAGGTCCAGCGCGGGAATGCCGGAGAGCACCGCCATCGCCATTTTCGGACCGATGCCGCTCACCGCGATCAGCTTCTCGAACAGGGCCTTCTCATCCTGCGTCAGAAAGCCGTAGAGCGCCAGGGCGTCTTCGCGCACGTGTGTATGGATGCGCAGCCGCACTTCGGAACCCGCGTCCGGCAGGTGCGCATACGTCGATACCGGAATGGTGACGTCGTAGCCCACCCCGCCCACATCCACCACCGCCTGGTTCGGATGCTTTTCGATCAGCACGCCGCGCAGCAAAGCAATCATAACCCTGTATTGTACAGGCGTGGCGCAGGCACTCGTGCCTGCCCGCTGGCACTCCTGCCAGCGCCTCGCGATGTGCTACCCGGCTCCGCCGTTCGGGGCAATCCGTCACTCTCGGCGGCGGCGAATTCGCGAGCGATCGCGGCATTTTCCGATCGAATCGCCGGGTCGGAGGCCATTTCCGCCACCGCCCGCCGGAAGGCGGACACCGTGCGGGGAGGGGTACGCGTTGGCACTTGATCTGTCATGCTGCACATCAGAATGACACGTTTTCTCCTCCCCCGTGCGAACATCGTCACATGGCCCGTCGCCGCTTCCTGGTCGACCATATCCGCGACAACACCGCCGAGCTGCGCGGCGAAGATGCCCGCCACCTGGCCCGCGTGCTGCGCGCCGAACTTGGGCAACAATACGAAATCTCCGACGGCGCCAGCGTCTACCTGGCCGAGATCTCCGCCATCGAAAGGGACCGGATCGTCTTCCACGCGCTCACAGCTCTCGACTCGCCGCCAACGCCCGTGCGCATCACGCTGCTGGCCGCGCTCATCAAGTTCGATCACTTCGAGTGGCTCATCGAAAAGGCCACCGAACTGGGCGTCGCCGCCATCATGCCCGTGAACGCCGCACGCAGCGACAAAGGTCTGCTGGAAGCCGCCCGCAAGCGCGCCGAACGCTGGCGGCGCATCGTGCACGAAAGCAGCCAACAGGCGCGACGCCTCAGTCCACCCGAAATCGCCGCGCCGCAACCACTGGCCGCCTCCATCGCCCTCCCGTTCGCCCGTCGATACTTCCTGGATGAGAAGCCCGGAGCCCCGCCGCTGCTGTCCGCCATTCCACTGCCCGCGGAACGCCGCGTGTCGGATTCCGTCGCATTGCTGACCGGCCCGGAAGGCGGTTGGACGGAGCCGGAACGGACCAGCGCGCTCGCCGCCGGATGGGCGCCGGCCTCGCTCGGACCCTTCATTTTGCGCGCCGAAACAGCCGCCGTCACCGCCGCGGGCACGCTCATCCATGCATGGTGGGCATCTCAGCTAGAATGAATATGTAGGCAACTATTCTTGCGAACTCTGTTCGATTTTCTAGCGATATTCATCATATTTCTTACGCAGTGGCACATGAGCCGGCAGTTTCTCGCCTGGGCTGCCCGCCGCCTGCCGCAGGGCGCGATGCGTGCCGCGCGCTGGCCCGTGGCCGCCTTTCAAGCCCTCATGGCCTTGGCGTTCGCGGTGAGCTTCTCCTTCCTTGAGAACCGCCTCAACCTGCCAGCGGGACCTACCGAGATTGCCGGAGCGGTGGGGCAGACGTGGTTCTTCGGTTCCACCGCCGGCTACTTGCTCTACCGCGGCTTATGGCTATCATTGGATCGAACAACGGGACGCACCTTCGATCCCAGGCGGCGCCGGATGCTCAATGCGACGGGCGGCGCGTTGATCGCCGCGCCGTTCGCCATGGTGGGTTACGGCGCGCTCGTCGAGCGCCTGGATTTCCGCGTACGCGAAGTCGACATTCCGATTCCCGGCCTGCCCGACGATCTCGACGGCCTGCGTCTGGCGCAGGTGAGCGACATCCACTTGAGCGCCTTCCTGAGCGAAAAGGATCTGGCCCGTGTGATCGATAGCGCCAACGAATTGCGCCCGCATCTCACGCTGGTCACTGGCGATCTGATTACGATGGCCGGCGACCCCTTGGATACATGCCTGCGACAGCTCGCCCGCCTGCGCGCGGACGCCGGCATTTTGGGATGCATGGGGAATCACGAAACCTACGCGCAAGTGGCGGACTATACGGAAAGGGAAGGCGCGCGCCTGGGCATTCGATTCCTGCGCAAACGGGCGCAGCCGCTTCGCTTTGGCCAAGCCGTGCTGAACGTCGCGGGCGTGGACCACCAGCGCGGCGGCCATCGCGACCGCTATCTGCCAGGCGCCGAACGCATGGTACTCCCTGGCGCGTGCAATGTACTGTTATCGCATAATCCCGACGTCTTTCCGGTAGCCGTTCAAAAAGGATATGATTTGACCGTGTCGGGGCATACTCACGGCGGGCAGGTGACGGTCGAGATTCTGAATCAGTTTGTGAATCCGGCGCGATTTTATACACCCTTCGTGTACGGCTTGTATCGGCAGGGCAACGCTTCGGCCTATGTTACGCGCGGCATAGGAACCATCGGCATCCCCGCCCGCGTCGGAGCGCCTCCCGAGATAGCGCTCTTGCGCTTGAGAAAGGCGTAAGCGCCGCCGTGCGATATCTCATCGTCAGCGACATTCATGGCAACTTGGAAGGCTTGGAGGCGGTGCTCGCGCATGCCGCGGGCAAGTACGATCAGGCGCTTTGTTGCGGCGACCTGATCGGCTACGGCGCGGACCCCAACGCGGTCACCGAGTGGGCGCGCGAGCACGCGGCGGCAGTGGTCCGCGGCAATCACGATCGCGCTTCCGTAGGGCTCGACGATCTCGAGTGGTTCAATCCCGTGGCGCGCGCCGCGGCTGTGTGGACCCAGCAGGAACTGACGCCGGACCACACAGAGTATATCCGCAACCTGCCCAAAGGGCCGCTGATGTTCGACGGGTTTCAGGTAGTGCACGGCTCGCCCCTGGACGAAGACGAGTACATGCTGGCCGCGGCCGACGCCGGGCAGGTATTCTCCTACCTGGAGACGCCGCTCACATTTTTCGGGCACACGCACTTGCAGGGCGGCTTCATCTGGAACCACGCGCGCATCGAGACCATCGAGCAGACGCCGCGCGCCGAGGAGCGCCTGACGCTGGAGCTGGATCCGGAGTGCGCCTACATGATCAATCCTGGCTCGGTGGGCCAGCCGCGCGATGGCGACCCACGCGCGGCCTATGTCCTGTACAACCCCGAAGAGCGGTTTCTGATCTACTACCGGCTGCCCTACGACGTAGGGAAGGCGCAGGAGAAGATCCGGCGCGCCGGTTTGCCACCCATCCTGGCCGATCGCCTAGCCGCCGGAAGATGATCCGTGGCGCAAGCTTTAGCGCGGGGTGCCCTTTGGGCCGGGCGAACTTCAGTTCGCCGGGCTGGTTGCGCGCTAACCCGCATTTCTCACAGACTTCCGTGGTCAGGGCGTGGCGCACGCACTCTTGCGTGCCGCGTCGGCACTCCTGCCGGCGCCCGCCCTCGACGGCCTGTCCACACGCTTGCGGGCGCCGGGAAGAGTCTCCTCACGGCACGCAGGGGTGCAGGCGCCACGTCATTTGGCCACACGTGAGAAATGCGCGCTAAACTGCGACTGCGGCATTGCCGCAGTACAATCGGAATACGCCGCTTATTCCTGCTCCCGCGCTATCAGCGTGAAGCGGCAAAAACTGCTCGACGCGAAGCATTCCGGGCGGAGGCGGCATGCGGAAGGCGCGGTGGGGCGTCCCCGGAAGGGCAGAACGAGAAGGAGAATCTCAGTGAAGCCAAAAAACAAGCCCTTAAACAACAGGCCTGTGGCTTGTGTGCCTCCGCCGGGAACTTTTCCGCTCCCCTGTGCGTATCTGTTGACGAACGGAGTTGCCATGCTTCCAAACCATCGCCGCGGCGGAGTCATAGCCGGTATCCTGTTCACCATCCTCATCCTGGGCGCGCTGGCCATCGCGGCAGTCGTGGCCACTGGCCTCTACATCGCCCAGAACGTGCGAGTCACCGAAAGGACCTCGCACGGCGAAACCACCGTCGAAACGCCCTTCGGCAGCGTCCGGGTGCGCGAAACCAGGCTCGATCCCACCGCGCTAGGGGTGCCGGTCTATCCCGGCGCCGTGCGAAACGAGGACAGCCACAAACTCGCCGACTTCCATTTCGATTTCGGCGGCAAGCACAAGGAGTTCGCCGTGGCGGCGGCCGAGTACCGCACCTATGACCGGCCGGAGAAGGTTGTGGATTTCTATCGCGACAAACTCCCGCACTGGATGGTGAGCGAAGACCGGCACGGCGCCTGCCGCGGAATGCGCCTTTCGCTCAAAGAAGGCGGCTACAAGAAGTTCATCGCCATCTACGAAGACGACGGCGAAACGCGTATCGCGCTTGCTTCGGTGGGAGAGCCTGCGTCAAACTGATCTTGTAGGGCGCTGTGCCCCACGATCATGCCTGAATTCTGTTCCTGCGGTACAGAGCTGCCGCCCGATGCCCGCTTCTGTCATCGCTGCGGCAAACCGCAGCGCGACGAAGTCATTCCGGAAACGGTTGCCCCGCCCCCCGTGCTTCCGCCAGTCGTGCCCGCTCCGGCCAGCCTGCCCGGCGTCAGCTTTCACAACCCGGTCGCCGTACGAATCGGACTGACCATGGCCAGCGCGGCGGCTCTTCTGACCTGGCTGCCGCTGATCAGTTTGGGCTTCGCTATCTGGTGGATCGCGGCCGGCTTCTTCTCCGTATACCTCTACCACCGTCGTACCGGCCATTTGCTGACGGTAAGCGGCGGCATCCGTATGGGATGGGTCACGGGTGTGCTGACCTTCGCGATCATGACCGTCCTGTTCACGGCGACCCTGGTGCCGCTGGCCATGAACAGTGGCGGGCTGGGGGCCTTCTACCAACAGCAGCTTCGCGACATGAAGTGGAACGAGGCGAATCTTCAGCAAGCCATGAAGATGCTCAACAGCCCCGCGGGGCTCGCCACCGGCATCCTCTCGTCGCTGCTGTTCTTTTTCGCGATCATCACTCTGTTCTGCACGGCGGGCGGCGCGCTCGGCGCCAAGCTGGGCCGAAGGCACTGAGGCGGCTTTCCGCTATGTTCGGCGGCGGCGGACGATCCCGTGGGTTTTGCACGGTCGTGGAGCCGCGCGGCGGCTTCTACGAAATTGCAACTCCCGAGGGATCCCTGAATTGCAGCCTGACAATCACCGAAGTGTTGGGAGCAAGCGAAGATCCGTCGGGAATCTCGACAAGATACTGCTGCCAATTGTGGTCGTGATCCTACTCGAGTGCGACATTGATCCTGGTGACGTCGTCGACAGTCTCAACCAGGGAGCAGGGAGGATGTTTTATTATGCGGCCAGCCCCGCAGCGGCCGCCAGCGAGACTGTTTGGATCTTTACAAGGTTTTCTCCCGGCCTCCTTCGCCCCTTGCAGCATGGCCAGAGATTTACAATTCGGGGAATGCCCCTCGGCGGCCACACCGAGGTCACTCTGGCAGCCGTTCATTTTCCGAGTAAGCACTGGAGCGATGACAGTCAAGCATTCGACTGCGTGGCTTTGGCACGAGCCATTGCGGAGGCGGAGAAGAGCGTCGGCCACGATCGGGCGATCCTTGTTGGGGACCAAAATATGAATCCGTTTGAGTCCGGAGTCGTGGGTGCATCGGGGAGGCTCGAGCGATTAGTGCGGTTTGCTTTCGGTTACCTCCCGTGAAGTCCCCCCTCGTGGAATGATCTGGCGCTTTGTGTCTCTCGGTAATCAAGAGGAGTCGCCCGCTCGGCCGCCTACTGGTTCTCCCGCTCGTAGTCGTACCAGCGCAGGATATGGTACGAGGCGTCGTAGCCGGGCGGCATCAGTTTGAGGAGCGCGCCCAGGGTGCGCCGCAGGTCCGATAACTTGCCGTTGGGGAGGCGCAGGCGAGCCGTCGCGCGCAGCGTGAAAATGGAATTGCCGCCGATGCGCAGGCGCCCATAACCGGGACCGGCAATTTGCTGGAAAGCCTGCAGTTGCTCGTGCGTTTGAAAGGCCTGCAGGCGGCGCTGCGCGACCAGGGCCGCGACACCGTCCGGCGGAACACCCACGGCGGCGAGCACGGCCGGCGGCGCGGTGTTGACGTCGAATTGATCCGTAGCGCCAAAGACTGAGACGCAGTCGCGCAGCCCGGTGCGCGGGTAGAGGCGTTGCGGCGCGCCTTCGGGCGCCCGTTGCCAGGCGCCATAGAACAGATCCGGAGTCACACCCTTGACCGCCAGCAGTTCCTCGACCTCCTGTAACGGCGCATGCGGCGCGACGAAAGGCTGGCGCAACGACAGGTAGAAACCGTCAAACGGGCTCCCGGGCCCGACGGAACCACTGCGCCAGTCGACGATGGCGGCGACAATCTCCTGGGCTTGCCCGTCCGGCACGCCCAGATTGAGGAGCAGACGCGTCAGGTCATTGGGATTGGAGGTGTTGATGTTGAATTTGGCCGTTTCCGGGATGACGTCCACGTGCGCTTGGCCTTCTGGGAACTCGAAAGGATAGCTGGGCCCGGCAGGCTTGAAACGAGGATTATCCGCGTGTACCCGGCCCCAGTCCATGTAGAGGATGGCGCGGCGCAGGGCGCCTTCGGCGAGATAGTGGCTGCGTAGGCTGTCCACGGCCGTGGCGGCGCGCTCGGTCTCGCCGCGCACGGTGTTGGCGAGCGAGAAGGCAATGGCAGCCAGGGCAGCGGAAAGCCAGAGGATGGCGAGCAGGGCGCTGCCTCGGGTGCCCCTCGGTTGGCAGGCGAAAGCGCGTGCCCCACGTGTCTGCAAAGCCTCCAGCAGCGAAGTGGGACAAACGCTTTCGTCTGTCAATCCGAGGGACACACTAGAAATCGTCATAGTTTATCTCGGGTGAGCGGTGGATGCGAATGGCCGCCGTAATGGTCAGAGGGCGCAGGCGGGCGGGGTTGTCCACCAGCGGCGCCATGTCTACGCGCACGCCCAACGGCCATTTGTGCAGGACCCAATCCGGCCGCCAGCGCTCGATTTTGGGAGGCTCGGCCGGCTCCAAATACGAAAAGCGGCAAAAGGCCAGCTTATCGCCGAGCACGAACGACTGCGGACCCACTTGGATCGGCCGGAATCGCGGCACGTTGATGCCGAGCGTCTGATCGAGCGCCATGCCCATACACAGTTGCCCTGCGCCCAGCGGGCCGGTGTAGGGGATTTCGTTTTCGACCAGGCGCACTCCGTGACCCTCTTCGCCCGGGATCACCTTATATTCGAGGATGCGCGGCTGCCCGCGCCAGGCCTCCGAAAGGGAATATGTGGAAACCATCCGCATGGATTGCTC
>JBEKUO010000358.1:0-7515 GCA_049514955.1 Bryobacteraceae bacterium
GGACAGCGCGCTGCGATCGGTGTGCAAGATCGGCTCGCATCCGATGGGGATGGCGACGTCGTACGGCGTATCCGCATCGAGGCCGGTGAACCAGGGCGGCGTCACGCCGATAATCGTGAACAAGTGCCGGTTCAGCCGGATGGTTTTGCCGACGATATCGGGATCGCCCGCGAAATGGCGCTTCCAGAAGCCGTGGCTGATCACCGCGACCGGTCCCGCATGCCCGGCGCCGTGGAGATCGTCGGCGGCGGTGAAGACGCGGCCGCGCATGGCGGGCACGCCGAGCACACGAAAGAAATCGCCGCTGGCCCACAGGCCCTCCGCGAAATGGCTCTCGCCGCCGGCGGCCAAGTCGAAGCGATCCTCGCTGAAGGCCAGGCTTCCGGAAAAGGCCTGTTGGTGGTCGCGCACTTGCTCCCAGATGGGATTGGTGAAATAGACGGACAACCGATGGGTCGGGTCAGAACGGGGAGATCCGAGCTGCACCAGACGATGTGGATCTTCCACCGGCAGCGAGCGCAGCATCACGGCGTTGAGGATGCTGAAAATAGCTGTGTTTGCGCCTATGCCGAGCGCCAGCGACAGAACCGCGGTAGCGGCGAAGCCCGGATTAGCGCGGAGGGTGCGCAGGGCATAGCGGGTGTCCTGGGCCAGGGTTTCCAGGAAGGGCCAGATCCAGACGGCACGGCTGGCTTCTTGGATCTGCGTAGCATTCCCGAACGACCGGCCAGAGGCCTGCCCGGCCAAATCCCGATGCAGGCGCATCTCATCGGCGAGATCCTGTTCGCGTTGCTTCCGCTTAATGACGTATTGCAACCGCCGCCACATTTCGCTCATGATCACTCCTCTCGCAGCGCGGCCATTGGGTCCAGGCGCGCGGCGCGGTGCGCGGGCAGATAAGCCGCGATTCCGGTTGCGATTCCCAATACCATCGCAGCCAGGGCGAGCGCGGCGGCATCGTGCGGCTGAACGCCGTACAGCAGACTCGCCACCAGCCGCCCGGCGGCTAGCGATGCGCCCAGGCCCAGCAGCGTGCCGATCGCCAGCATC
Source organism: Bryobacteraceae bacterium (assembly GCA_049514955.1). Lineage (GTDB taxonomy): Bacteria > Acidobacteriota > Terriglobia > Bryobacterales > Bryobacteraceae > Bog-159. The sequence continues at coordinate 1,051 of JBEKUO010000358.1, forward strand.
GCGATCACTTCGCGCAGCACCAGCCAGATCACCGATCCCGGTTGCGCGCCGAGCGCCATGCGTATGCCGATCTCGCCTTGCCGCCGTGCGACTCCATAAGCGGTCACGCCGTACAGCCCGATCATGGCCAGCAGCAGCGCCAGGGAGCCGAAGAACGCCGACAGCAGGGCCACCATCCGGGCCTGCAGCAGCGACTCGTTCACTTGCGTTTCGAAGTTGCGGAACTCCAGGGAAATGCCCCGATTCAATTCGCCGATGGCCGCACGCACGGCCGGAACGAACGTCTCGACCGGACGCTGGGAACGAATCTCGAAGTTCACTTCCGGCCCCGGATCGGTAACCTGCGTAGAGGCGACGTAAACGGTCAACGTCAGAGCCTCGTCAACGGCTGCATACTTGGCATCTTTGACCATACCGATCACCTGGTAAACATCCTGCTTGCCGGGCCGCTCGTCGGACTCCGCACCGATGGTTTTGCCGATGGGATTCGTGTGCCCGAAGAACTTGCGGGCCGTCGATTCGTCGATCAGCATCACTTTGGGCGCGCCGCCATCGTCGTGCACGGAGAAATCGCGGCCCAACAACAGCGGCGTACGCATCGTCGCGAAGTATCCGGGCGACACGCTGTTGAAGTACACCAACGTGTCGAATTTCCCTTTCGAAGAGTAGCCTTCCGGCGACACCACGTTGTTCCACATCGAATTGCCGATGGGTGTTAATGCGGAGCTGGAAGCCGATACTACGCCGGGGATGGCCCGCAAGCGCTCTAGAATCTCACCGTACACACGTGGGCGCTGCGCCTTTGGAACGTTGGTCTGCAACAAGCCGACCCGGACCAGAAGGACATTGTGGCGGCTGAAGCCGAGGTCGGCACTCAGCAGATTGTGGAGCGTCCCTAGGAATAAGCCCGCACCTACCAGCAGCATCAACGAAAGCGCGACTTGTCCGGTGACCAGCGCTCGGCCGAGACCGAAGCGGCCTTCCACCATGCCGCGCGCGTGCTCCTTCAGAACGTTGTTGGGCGAGACACTGGTCGCGCGCAAAGCCGGGGCCAGGCCAAACAACAGCCCCGTGAGAAGAGCTATGCCCATAGTAAAGGCGAGCACCCGCAGATCCGGCGCCGTATCGAGCTGGAGCTCACTTCCGGTCTTCGACAGGAAGCGGACCAGCAGACGGCTTCCCCAGACGGCAAAGAGCACGCCTCCGGCCGCGCCCAACACGGAGAGCAGCAAGCTTTCCGACATGAGCTGTCGCATGACCCGGCGGCGGGCCGCACCGATGGCCATGCGTATGGAGATCTCCCGCTGGCGAGCGGCGGCCCGGGCCAGCAGCAGGTTGGCGATATTGGCGCAGGCGATCAGGAGCACCAGGCCGACCACCGCCATTAGAGTGAAGAGCGCCGTGCGGTAGTGCTTGCCTGTTTCCGAGAAACCCGTGGCGGCCGGGCGAAGGCCGAACGATCGTTGCAGGTATTCCCGCTTGCCGTCCGCGTCCCAATCGGGTGGAAGCGTGGCGCGATTAACTTCCGGCGCCAGCGCTTTCATCATGGCGTCCGCCTGCTGTCGAGTCTCTCCTGGAAGGAGCCTGCCAAGAACGCGCAACCACCACCAGCTTCGCGCGGCCAACGCGCTGCGGTCGGTGTGCAGGATCGGTTCGCATCCGATGGGGATGGCGACTTCATAGGATGTATCTACATCGAGGCCTGTGAACCAGGGCGGCGTCACGCCGATAATTGTGAAGGGATGCCGGTTCAGCCGGATGGTTTTGCCGACGATATCGGGATCGCTGGCGAAGTGCCGCTTCCAGAAGGCGTGGCTGATCACCGCTACCGGTCCCGCATGCCCGCCGCCGTGGAGATCGTCATCGGCGCTGAAGACGCGCCCGCGCATGGCCGGCACGCCGAGCACGCGGAAGAAATCGCCGCTGACCCAAAGGCCGTTTGAGAAGTGGCTCTCGCCTCCCGCGGCGAGATCGAAACGGTCCGTGCCGAAGGCCAAGGTCCCCGAGAAAGCCTTCTGGTGGTCGCGTATTTGTTCCCAGATCGGGTTGGTGAAAGCCACAGACAACGGACTGGTAGCGTTGGAATTTGGAGAGCCGACTTGCACGAGCCGCTGCGGATCTTCCACCGGCAGCGAGCGCAGCATCACGGCGTTCAGGATGCTGAAAATGGCCGTGTTCGCGCCGATGCCGAGCGCCAGGGAGAGAACGGCTGTGGCGGCGAAGCCCGGATTGGCGCCCAGCGTCCGCAGGGCGTAGCGGGCGTCCTGGGCGAGCGTTTCGAGGAAGGGCCAGATCCAAACAGCCCGGCTTGCTTCTTGGATCTGCGTAACATTCCCGAACGACCGGCCAGAAGCCTGCCCGACCAAATCCTGATGCAGGCGCATCTCATCGGCGAGATCCTGTTCGCGCTGCTTCCGATTAATGAGGTATTGCAAGCGCCGCCACATCTCTGACATAGTTAGACTATGCCAGATAGGTTTGGTTAGGTCAAGCGGCTAATTGATATCGTACGTGTGGATATCCTGCCCCTCCAGATATTTGTCGAACCAAGCCACGATGTGCTGCAAGCGCTCGACGCGATGAATCGGCTTGCCGGAGCGCGACAGCTCGTGCGTCTCGCCGGGGAAGCGCACCATCACCACCGGCTTCTTTAGATACTTCAGGGCGCGGAACATCTGCTCGCCGCCCGCGCCGGGCGGCGTCCGGAAGTCGGACTCGCCCTCGATCAGCATCAGGGGCGTGGTGATCTTGTCAATGTAGGTGATGGGCGACCGCTCCTTGAAATCCGCCTCCTGCTCCCAGGGAGCGCCGCGAAACCAGAAGGGGGTGAACAGCGTGAAATCGGCGGTGTACCAGAAGTCGCGCCAATCGGCGATGGATCTCTGCGAGACCGCGGCCTTGAAGCGAGTCGTGTGGCCTACGGTCCAATTGGTCAGCACACCGCCGCCGCTGCCGCCGGTGACGCCGAGCTTGTTGGGATCCACCCATCCGCGCGCGATGAGATCGTCGACGCCGGCCATGAGATCTTTGAAGTCGTCGCCAGGATAGTGGTACTGGATGACGTTGCCGAACTCCTGGCCGTAGCTGGTGCTGCCACGCGGGTTGGGATAGAGCACCACGTAGCCCTTGGCTGCCATCCACTGGAATTCGTGGTCGAAGGTGTAGCCGTAGGCGGAATGCGGGCCGCCGTGAATGTCGAGGATCAGCGGATACTTCTTGCCCTCCGTAAAATCGGGCGGGCGCTCGACCCAGGCCTCTATGCGTCGGCCATCGAAGCTCTTGTACCAGATGGTCTCGGGTGGCGTGAGGTTCAGTTTGCCGAACAAATCGTCATTGATATGGGTGAGCTGTTCGAGTCGGCCGGTTTTGCCATCCATCAGGAACAAATCGCCGATGCGGGTAGGGGTCGAGATTAGCACGGCGGCTTTCGATCCATCGGGCGTAGCACTCCAGGCGAACAGGCTGTGATCGCCGCTGGTGAGGGCTTCGACCTTGCCCGTTTCGACGTCGATGCGCTGGAGGTTGGCGCGGCCCTCTTCGGCGGAATCGACGAATATGCTACGTCCGTCGGCGCTCCAGTAGGGCAGCGAAGGGCCGGCGCCGCGAGGGGGAGCCTGGTCTCCGCCCACGCCGCCGCCGATGTCGAAGTCGTATCCGGCGGTCAGATTCTTGGGCGCCGCACCGGGCTCCACGCCGGTGATGAACAGATCCGGTTGACTGTACGAGCGCTCAGGCATGTCCGCGCCGTGATTGATCGCGCCGACGAAAGCGATATGGCTGCCGTCGGGACTAAGCGCGAGCGCATGCAGGGAGCCATCGATTGCGGCGATCTTGGCGATCTCACCGCCTGCCGCGTTCGCCGCATAAATCTCGTCGTGAGGAGGCTCGTAATAAGGCTCGCGCACGCGATTCGAGGTGAAGTAGATCCGCGAGCCATCGCGCGACCAGACGATTTCCGACTCGCTGAATTCGCCGGTGGTGACCTGCTTTGCCTTCTCCGGCTTGCTCAGGACTTCTGGCACGGCCACGGTCCATATGTGGCTGGGCCGGTCCGGCTCGATGTATCCTTCGCCGTTCATGCGGTACAACGCTTTGACGATCACCCGGACATCGCTTTCCGGCGGCTCCTCTTTATCGTCTTTCTTTTTTTCGAAGTCCTTGGCGATGGTAGTGGAGGAGAACGCGATGGAGCGGCCGTCGGGTGCCCAGGCCAATCCGGCGGCGCCTTTGGGGATGTCCGTCAACGCCCGCGCTTCGCCGCCGTCCATGGAGAGCAGATAGATTTGGGCATGCGGCCGCGTGGTATCCTTCGGATCTTTGGGCTCGGGCGCGCGCAGGAAGGCGAGCGCTTTGCCATCCGGCGACCAGCGCGGGCCGGAGTCGCGCGGCCCGGAAGTGAGTTGGCGCGCAGGTCCGCCGCTGGAGGGGACGATCCAAAGCGAGGTTTCGTAGTTATCGTGCTTGGAATTGACGGTGACGAGCGTGTAGACGATCTTGGCGCCGTCGGGCGAGATCTGGGGAGAGGCGATCCAGCGGAAGGCGTAGAGATCAGTCTCGGTGATGAGTCGCTTGGTGTCGCCGGCGAAGCCGAGGGAAGCAAGCGTCAGAGCGGCCAGGATTCGGATTTGCGATCGCATATGTTGCATTAGATCACAGGATTGATGGCACATCCGCGCGGATGCGCCGTCTAAGTCCCTTATGGAAACGTTTTGGATGGACCTTAAGCACGCCTTCCGTATACTGCGCCAGAGCCCCGGTTTTACGGCTACCGCGATATCGGCGCTGGCGCTGGGTATTGGCGCTAACACGGCCATTTTCTCGGTCGTCAACACGGTGCTGCTCAAGCCCCTGGCCTTCCCCGAGCCGGAGCGCATCGTCACCCTGATGACGAGCACTCCGCAAGGCGGTTTTCCGGGCGCTTCGGTGCCCAAGTACAACGCTTGGCGGCGGACAACCCAGGTGCTCGAAGACGTCAGCGCCTATGACACCGGCGGGCCGGGACTCAATCTCAGCGGAGGCGATCGCCCCGAGCAGCTTAAAGGCATCCACGTTTCGTACGAATTCTTCCATCTGTTCGGCGCACAAGCCGCCATCGGGCGTACGTTCACCGCCGGCGAAGACCGTCCGCGAGGAGGCAACGTCATCGTGCTCTCGAACGGCTTGTGGCAGCGCCGATTCGGCTCCGATCCCAGAGTCGTGGGCAAGTCGCTGACCCTCGGCGGCGAGTCCTACACCGTGATCGGCGTACTGGCCTCCGGCTTCACCTTCGATCCGCTCCCGGACGTCTACATGCCATTCCAGGCGGACCCCAACAGCACGAACCAGGGCCATTTCTTCCAGGCTGCCGCGCGGCTGAAGCCGGGCGTTTCGCTGAGCGCCGCCAAAGCCGCCCTCAAGCTGACCGGCGAGGACTTCAAACGCCGCTACCCGGGCAGCATCGATCCCAAGATGAGCTTCACGGCCGAGCCCATGCAGCAGCTTCTGGTGAAAGACGTGCGGACCGCGCTCTTCGTGCTACTGGGGGCGGTCGGATGTGTGTTGTTAATCGCCTGCGCGAACGTGGCCAGCCTCCTGCTGGCGCGCGCCACGGGCCGCTCGCGCGAGATCGCCATCCGCGCGGCAATCGGCGCGGGCCGCGGCCGCATCGTCCGCCAACTGCTGACGGAAAGCGTGCTGCTGTCGATGGTTGGTGGAGTGGTTGGCCTCGCCATCGGCGCGCTGGGTGTGCGGGCACTGCTGGCCGTGAACCCGGGCAACATTCCGCGTATCGGTCCGGACGGCTCCGCCGTGGCCCTCGATTGGACCGTGATGGGATTCACTCTGCTGCTGTCGCTGGCCACCGGCGTCCTCTTCGGACTGGTCCCCGCGATGCAAGCCGCGCGCGCCGACCTCAACATCACCCTGAAAGAAACAGGCGCGCGAGGCGGCTCCGGCATGCGCCAGAACAAGATGCGCGGCGCGCTGGTGACGGCGGAGATGGCGCTCGCCATTGTCCTGCTGATCGGCGCGGGCCTGCTGATCCGGACGTTCTCGGCGTTGCATCATGTGGCGCCCGGTTTCGATGCGCATAACGTTCTGACCATGGATACCGCGCTAACGGGGAGCCATTTCGACCGCACGGCCGCCATCGCCACGATGACGCGCCAGGCGCTCGACCGCATTCACGCTATCCCCGGAGTGGAGGCCGCGGCCGCTACTTCCTATCTGCCGCTGGAGGGCGGCCTCGGATTGGGATTCAGGATCGAAGGGCGCCCGCTGACCGAAGGACAGGATCACGGCGGGGCCGGCTGGAACTACGTGACCGCGCGCTTCTTCGACGTCTTCAAGATTCCGATCGAGCGCGGCCGCGCTTTCACGGAACGGGACGATGCGGCCGGGCAGCCGGTAGTGGTGATCAACCAAGCTCTCGCGAGGAAGTACTGGAAAAAGGACGAAAATCCGATCGGCCACCGGCTGATCATCGGC
>JBEKUO010000359.1:0-7498 GCA_049514955.1 Bryobacteraceae bacterium
CGCGGAAATGGCCTCGATCCCGCACAGTACGGCGGCGCTCTCCGATCGGACTAGCGCGTTCAGCGAGGGCTACGCGATTCACCTGGAAACGCTGGCGGCGCACCTGGCGCGCGGCGCGGACCTGCGGCGGCTTTACGGCCACGAGTCGGCCGGCTTCGGCGATGCGCCTTATCGCGAGAACGAGTATTACCGCGCGGCGGCCGATCTGACCACTTATTCGCAAAGCCTGGCGCGCTACTTCGAGGTGCGCGAGAACTGTTTCTCGTTCGAGAGCGCCTTCCGCGGGCCGGACTATCTGCGCGTGCAGTTGGAGAAATCCCGCGACTTCGCGACGCTACGCGACGCTAACCAATTGCTTCAGGCGGAAGGCTTCTACGCCAGCTTCTTTTTTCTGTTCGTAATGCGCGGCGCGCGGATGCCGGACGAGGAGACCATCGCCCACCGCGAGGAGCAAGTGATGCGCGCTATGGCCGCGATGTTCGCCGAGGTGAGGACGGACACGTCTACGCCGTGGCTGTTGGAATTGGTGACGCAGTACATGCGCCTGTTTCCCGAGGAACGAACGGCAGTGGTGGACGCGCTGAACGATTTGAGCCACGGCGTTTTTGTGGACCCCGGCGCGGCCGCCATGTGGCGGGAGCATTATCTCGCCAGCCTGCGCCTCGACCTGGAACACCTCAATCGCGACACCATCAATGCGGCGCGCAAGCGCTGGCGGGAGCAGGTTCTGGCGGATCCGCGCGTCCTGTTCTCGCGCATCGGGCCGGAGATTCCGTGTACCGTGCCTGCGGTCACCGTCCGGCTGGTGGCGTTTGGCGAAGATGCTCCGCTGCTTTTCGACTTGAATACGGTGCAGGAAGGGATCGTGCGGTTGATTCCCGGCATTGCCGAGGACGAGGTCGCGCGCTGGATTGCCGAGCGCGCGAAAGCGCCGTTTGCCAGCACCGAAGACTTCCGCCGCCGCGCCGTTTTGCGGCCGGCGATTCTGGCGGGAATGAAACCATAGTGCGTGGCGCAGGCGAGCAATGCTCGCCGACGGCGAACTTCAGTTCGCCGGTTGGCAGGCGAAAGCGCCTGCCCACCGCCCTGCGCCCTCGGGCCAGCAAATGTAGAAACTCCAGGGACGAGCGATGCTGGCCGCATTTCTCTGCGAGGCACGAATCGAGATGAAACCCCGTATCCTCTTGTGGATACAACGCCGGCAAGAGTGCCGGCGGGCAGGCATGAGTGCCTGCGCCACGGCACGATGTTATCCTCGTACTTTCTATGGCGCGAAAAGCGGCAGTGATCGGGAGTGCCGGGCAACTCGGCGTGGAGTTGGTCCGGGAGCTGAACCAGCGCGGCTACCAAACGATTGGCTGGGACCGCGACAAGCTGGACATCACGGACAACGCCCAGGTTGAAAGCGTACTGGCGCCCTGGTATCCGGACATCGTGTTCAACGCCGTGGCCTACAACCAGGTAGATGTGGCGGAAAGCGAGCCGCACGCATCCTTTCTGGTGAACGCGCTGGCGGTGCGCAATCTCGCGCTGGCATGCCGCCAACTGGATGCCCGCTTTGTGCATTTCTCGACCGATTACGTCTTCGACGGTACGGCGGGGCGGCCTTATGCCGAGACCGATCCCACGCATCCGCTGGGGGCCTACGGAGTATCGAAGCTGGCCGGCGAGCATTACGCGCAGGCTTACCTGGATGCGCCGCTGATCGTGCGCACCTCAGGCCTGTTCGGGCCAGGCGGATTGAAAACGGCCCGCGGCAATTTCGTGGAGCTGATGCTGCGGCTGGCGCAGTCACCGCAGCCGATCCGAGTGGTGAAGGACCACGTGGCGTCCCCCACCTATGCGCCCCTGCTGGCCGCCCGCACGATCGACCTGGTGGAGCGCGACCAGGCCGGCGTATTCCATATCGGTGGGGGCGCACCCATCTCCTGGTTTCACTATGCGCAGTTGATCTTCGCCGCGGGGTTGCCGGGACAAGCCGTGGAACTGCATCCGGCCGACGATCGCGAGTACCGCACAGCCGCGCGGCGGCCCAAGTATTCGGCTTTATCGAACGCCAAAATGGAGAGTCTGGGATTGCCGCCGATGCCTGCGCTGGAGGATGCGCTGCGCCTCTATTTCGCGGCGCGCGAGCAGATGCTCAGCTCCGTTCAGGCTTGATGGCGTAGTATCCCTTGCGCACTTGGACCTTCAGGTTCTTGTCCGACACCCGGACTTCGAGGCGGCGGAAACCGCCATCCTGCTCCGGATTCGTCGAGGTGTAAGCGATGGAGTACTGGCTGCGCATCTCGTCCTGAAGCTCCTTGAAAGCGTCATCGAGGGTATGCTTGCGATCCACGTGGTAGACGCGCCCGCCGGTCTCGCCGGACATTCTCTGCAAAGCGGAATCGCTGACGTGGCCGAAAGTGAGCGGGCCATTGCCGTAGGCGCTGGGATCGGCATAATCGATGCTGTAGATCACGGCGTCGGACTTCTGCGCGGCTTCAATGGCCTCCTGGATCTTGAGCTTGCTCCCCTGATCGATACCGTCGGTAATCAGGATGATGGCTTTGCGGCCAACTTCGCCCTTCAGTTTTTCATTAGCGGCCAGATAGACTGCATCGTACAGCACCGTGCCGCGCGGTTGGCTGATGGTGGGAACGGGTCCGGCGCCCAGTCCGGACGCCCCGGAATTGATCTGCAACTCCTTCAGGCCGGCCTGTAGCAGGCGGGGAGAATTCGTGTAGTCCTGCAGCAGTTCGGAATCCTCGCCGAAGCTAATGAGGAAGGCTTCATCCTTTTTGCGCAGCACCTGCTCGAAGAACTGGTGGGCGGCGCGCCGCTCGATATCGAGCAGGTTTCGCTGGCTGGCGCTGACGTCTATCAGCAGCCCTATGGTCAGGGGCAGGTCGGTTTCGCGGGTGAAATACTTGATCGTTTGCGGCTTGCCGTCTTCCAGAACGGTGAAGTCGTCCTTCGTCAGGTTGCCGATCAAGCCGCCGTGCTTGTCGTGGACCGAAGCCAAAAGGTTGACGAGGGATACTTCGACTGAAATGGTAGGAGGCTTGTCTTCGGCCGTCTTGTCTCCGGCGGGCTTCTCCTGCGGCCACATCGGCGGAGCCAGCAGGATCAAAGATGCCAGGACGCGGCCCAGCGCGGCGTTCGAAAGTTCCATAGGGTTACAATGGGGGACGTAACTCGCCGTACCCCTGTTTCAATAATGCGCAAAGCGATACGTCATCTGCAAGCGGCCGATCCGGTGATGGGCGGAATTATCGAGCGGGTCGGCGCTTATCGCATACGTTTTCGCGAGCCGGGGTTCGAAACGTTGGTTAAATCCATCGTCTACCAACAGCTTAGCGGACGGGTAGCGCACGTGATCTTCGACCGCTTGGTGGCTGCCGTTCCGGAGGGGACGCTGACCCCGGAAAGCGTGCTGGCCCTTCGCCCAGCGAAGATGCGGAAGCTGGGCCTATCCAAACAGAAGACCGCTTATATTCGCGACCTGGCCCGGCTCACGCGCGCCGGCACGATCCGTTTCGAGGAACTGCCCGGGCTCCCGGATGCGGTGGTGATCGAGCGGCTCACGCAAGTGAAGGGCGTGGGAGTTTGGACGGCCCACATGTTCCTGATCTTCGCGCTGCGGCGCACTAACGTGCTGCCGAGTGGCGACCTGGGGATCCGTGCGGCGATTCGCAAGGCATACGGTTTGCCGGAGCTGCCGAAGCCGGCCGAAATCGAAGCGCTGGGGCTGCGGTGGCATCCCTACTGCACCGTGGCGGCCTGGTATCTGTGGCGCAGCCTGGAGTCAAACGCGAATTTGTAGGGGCTATTCCAATTCCTCTTCTACCGTAACCGCTGGAATCGGCGGCAGGGACGCGAGCCACTCGCGGGCCAAGCTCTCCGGGTTGCCGGATAGATCCACGCGCGCGGTGCGAACCTCAGCGTTGTTTTCAATGAAGGCGGCCACGATGCCCTCCGGCGTGGGCCGCAGCTCGAGCTTGTAGCCGCGCGCTTCCAGCCGCAGGGTTGTGCCAAGCCACGCGAGGTGAATCTTGGTGCGCGAGGCATACCCGAGCCTGGTGGCCTGCCGGATCAGTTCCGCGGTATACGGGCTGTTCTTGAGTTGCGCCGCATGCGCGGCGGAGGCCTGCACCCGGGCGCGTTCGGACTCGCGCGATTTCGCGTTGCGGCCGTTCTGCCCGCCGCGCTCCTCCCGCGATTCCATGCTCTTCAGGTTGCTTTCGAGATTGTCCAGGAAACTCATGCGCTTTTTCTAGTTTGGCATACTGGGGGCGTGCCCGATGAAGCGGCCAGGGTGCCTGCCGGTTTGACCACAGACGGCCTGCTAGGCCACGGCTACATGGCTCGTTTCATCGATTCCATGTTTCTCAGTCTTTTGATCCTCGCGGTTCTGCGACTGGCCGGCGCGCCGAGCGATCAATTCAGTCTTCTCAGTGTGGCCCTCGTCCTGATCGTCTGGATCGGTTACGGCCCGGCGCTTGAATCCTCGCCCTGGCAGGCCACCCTGGGCAAGCGGTTTATGAGATTGCGCGTATACGACTCGGGGGCAGGCCGGCTGACGCCGCTCCGGGCCGCGGGCCGCAGTCTCGTGAAGGACGGCCCATTCATCGTGCTGGCGTTCGTCCCGGGCGGCCGCCGCCTCTCTCATCTGGCTCGGCGCTCATCTGGTGGTGCTGTACCGCAGCCCCGTCTATCGGGCCATTCACGACCACGCCGCCGAAACCTGGGTAGCTGCTCCGGAGGGGACGACCCAGCTCCACCTCAGCGAACGCCGAAAAGCTTCAAAGGCGGCGCAATTCTGGTCTATGTCTCTAGCCACCCTTTGGATTGCCCAACAGCGAAATCAAGTAGGCTTGGGCTGCCGGTTCATCTCGGATGGCGCGCCAGCTAACGAAAGCCGAATCGACTTGGGAGATTAACGTGAGGACTTCCGTGCGGGTCCATTGCGTCGCATCGTCATAGTCTGCCGTGTGCCGCTGCTGCTGCGCTTGGAAAAATGTGTCTGCGACCCGATGCAAATGCCGCACGCGGTCCAACTCAGGTCCAAGCGCCGGCGGAGGCGCCGCGTTAATGAATCGGCTGCATTCTCCGCGTTGCTTGTCCGAGGCTGCCTTCATCTTTCCGTGCTCGAAGAATCTTGCGAGCAAAGGGCGCTGATCAACCCTCTTCCAGTTGAGCGTCGCTTCTGAAATCAACAAATGGAAGAGCGCATAGTAGGCAGTCGAAACCGCCCTTCGGAGACTGGCCTGGCGTGGATGCTTTCTCTCGCGGTTGGCAAGGTGGCGCGTCTGTTCGAGCAGGTCGTCGGCGTAAGGCATCGGTTCATGCCCATGCGGGTTCTTTGAGCTCAGCCTGTTCGGATAAGCTTCGGAAATTAAAATAGGAGTGCAGGCCTAACTGGTCCGCGTCAACTTCATTGAGGATCGTGAGAGCAACCCGTTGAGCCGTTTCACTCAATTGCGCCTTTCGACTGGCGTCATCCGACAGTACGATCCGGAAGAAAATTGAGTGGTCGCCGGTCCAATCACTGCCGAGACTGTAGCGGATCCGAACAACGTCCGGCGCGAGAACTGTCTCCGCCCTCTTGACACCAGAAGCGATCTGAGTTTGGCTCACCGATGCCGATGGGACCGTTGGCATAGTCCTATTATCTCGCGTCTTGTGCGAAACGCCATAGCCTTACGCGATCAGCTTCTCTACCGCGCCGCAGAACGTGTCGATCTCCGGCACGGTCGTATAAACGTTGGGCGTGATCCGTAGACCCTTGAATTGCGGGTGCACGATGCCGACGGTGAGGATGCGATATTTCTCCCAGAGCTGGTCGGCCAGGGCCCCAGGGTCCTTGCCTCCCACCGAGAGCAGCCCGATGCCGCAGCTTTGGCGCGGATCCGAACTGGTCGGCGTAGACACGCGCGGCAACTGCGTCAGGCGCTCGGTCCACAGAGTGCGCAGGTAGCGCATGCGGGCGGCTCTGCGCTCCACGCCGATCGCCGTATGAAACTGCAGCGCGTCGGAAATGGCGTTGTGGTTGGCCGCTGGATGCGTGCCGATTTCTTCGAATTTGCGAATGTTGTCGGTCATCTCCTCGGGCGCGGGCATCATCGGCCAGAGCTTCGCGATTTTGGATTTGCGCACGTAGAGGAAGCCCGTACCGATCGGCGCCAGCAGCCACTTGTGCAGGCTGGTGCCGTAATAATCGCAGTCCAGGTCGGCGTGTTTGAAGGGGAAATGGGCGTAGGCATGCGCGCCGTCCACGATGGCCTCGATGCCGCGGCTGCGCGCCATTTGGCAGATGCGCTTGACTGGAAAGATCTGGCCGGTGAGGTTGGTGATGTGGCAGAAGTGGATCACGCGGGTGCGCGGTGTGATGGCGCGCTCGAAGCGGTCGGCTAGGTCGTCGAGCGAAGGCGGCGGCGTGGGGAATGAAATCATTTTGAGCACGATGCCGTCGCGACGCTCACGCTGTTTCCAGGTCGTGATCATGCGCGGGTAGTCCTGATCGGTGGTCAGGACTTCGTCGCCGGCCTTCAGATCGAGTCCCAACTGGCAGTTTTCCAGGCTCTCGGACGCGTTGCGCGTGATGGCGATCTCTTCGGGATCGCAGCCGAAATCGGCGGCCAGGGCGCGGCGCACCGATTCCACTTCCGGCTCCAACACCGCCCACATCGTGCGGGCCGGGGCGATATTGCTGAACTCCAGATAGCGGCGCATGGCCTCCTGCACAATGCGCGGCGAGGGGCTGACGCCGCCGTTGTTCAGGTTGATGATGTTGCGGTCCAGCGTGAACGCGGATTGGATTTCGCGCCAGAAATCCTCGTCGCGCGCCAGGTCTTCGGCGGTGCGATTGTTTCCGGTGGTGGCGGCGCGGGCGCGATCGATGGCATCGGGGCGGAGAAAAGCCAGGCCGCCCGCGGTCCTCAGAAATTGACGACGCTGCATGGAACCTCCGTTATGCGGCTTTCGGGCCGCGATGTCCATTGTAACGGAAAAAAATTAGTTGGCAGACGAAAGCGCCTGCCCCACCTGTTGACAGGCGAAAGCGCCTGTCCCACCTCATTTCCCGCGCCACGCCGCCAGTGCGCTCGCGAAGCGGTCGCGCGCATTCACGTACTGCGCGTTGTCGTATTGATTGGTCTTCTCGGTGGCGTCCACGGATTCGTCGTATAGCTCGTTGGGGCCCTTGCCCTGGTCTCGCAGAATCAGCTTGTACCGGTCGTCGCGCGCCATCTCGGTGTTGCGGAAGCGGGCGAAAGCCATGCCGCGCCAGGATTGCTTCTTGGGCAAGCGTCTGCCATATGCGAACGTGAGATAGCTTTGTCCGGTCGAGGCGCGGCCGGGGGGCGGCGCGGCGCCGGTCAGTTCACACAGCGACGGCAACAGATCGTTTGAGCTGACCACCTCGTTCCGCGTGGTCTGCGGCGGAAGGCGGCTGGGCCAGGACCAGATCAAAGGCACCCGTACCACTTCCTCGTACATATTGATGGGATCCGAGGCC
>JBEKUO010000360.1:0-7492 GCA_049514955.1 Bryobacteraceae bacterium
CGGGATGCAGAGTAGAACAGCGGTGCCTGCAGGATCAGCACCAGCGTGAGCATAACCGCGTACTTGCTCCGGATCCAACCGGCTCCGTTATCGCCGTGCATCGAGCCGCCGCCATCCCCAGTTCAGAATCTGGTGCAACGCCATCAGAATCGCCAGCGCGACCATGAAAATTACCCAACCCGATGCCGTATGGAAGAATCCCTCCGCCAGCTCCGGCTTGTATTCCGTCAAGATGCCGGTCAGCGTCACCCGGCTGGCATTGGCGACGATGGCGATGGGGATGGTGGCCGCGAAGAGCACCACTCGCATCCACGTCTTGCTTTCGAAAAAGTAACCATAAACCAGAGACAGAAAAGTGAGCGAAAGCAGCGACCGTATGCCGCTGCATGCTTCCACTACGTTAAGCTTCTGCTCGGCGAGTTCCATGACATTGCCTTCCCGCAGCACCGGGATCTGCAGTACGTCCAGCGCCTGAGTGGAAGCCTTGCTGGCCAGAAGCTGTAAAGGGAAAGTGATGCTGTTGTACACCACCGCCGGGATCGGAATCATAAAGAATAACAGGAATAGCGGGAACGCCAGCGTGCGCAGGTAAGCCGTTCCTCCCAACAGCAGGACGATGCCGATAACCGAAATCACGAACGCGGTGCGCGCCAGAAATAACTCGGCGCCCAACGCGGCGATGTACAATTGCAGCGCCGCACACATCACCACGGCCAGACCCCACCAGTTCGGCTTTGGCTCGAGGGCCAGGAGTTCGTGCCGTTTCTGCCAGCCAATGAAGCCCGCCACCAACGGCACGAAAAAGCCGTGGCCCATGTCCGGGTCTGAGTCCCACTGCTGCACCAGGCGCCACAGCACCGGAGCATAGGAGACCAGCAGCAGGGCCCCAAACCAGGCCCACGCGGACCACGGGAGACGCGCCGTGCGCAAGTCTGCTTCCGCGGCGGAGGAGGCCCCAGGCATCTTCCGTTATGATACACGGTCGGTGGCGAGGGCCGCTGGGTAGTGCCTGAAAGGTGCGTTGAAGCGGAAACAGCTATCGCTTGCTTTTCGTTTCGGCCTGCTTCACGATGGAAGTATGCCAGTCGATAAAGCCAGCGTGCAGGCCCTCAAAAACATCCTAACCGAAATAGACCTTCTCGTTTCCACAAGCCCTCAGCCGATGCCCCAGAACCGCACGCCGCGATGTCTGGAGTTGACCCGTGCTGCCCTGGCGCTAACGGATGACATCATGAAGCAGACCCGCATGGCTCCGGCTGTAGTCTTGGGCCACAAGGGCGGAAGCGCCACATCCCAGCGTCATGGCATAGAGCATTATCGCAAGATGGCCGCTGCCCGCAAGACGCACGCCGGGGGTAGGCCGCGTAAGCAAGCCGAATGATCCGTCGTGATCGCAAACCGTTAGAATTGGCTGCATGGCCGATTCGGAGTTCTGGCGGAGCTTAGCGGTTGAGTTTCGCGCGATTGATCCGTACATGTGGCTTCGCGCCGATTGGCACTTTTTCGTCAAGGCTGGAGAAGAATATCCGCCCGTGGCTGAATGGCGGTTAGTCGGCCCTACCAAGAAACACTCTTTACAATTTGAATTCGAATCACTGGCGAGACGCGCTGGTCCAAAGGTACATCCAGTGATGGATTCGTTTATCGGCTGGATGGAAGCACTCAGGGAATTCGGGATGAATATGGAAAGCCATGGTGTCGGGGCCGAATCGGATTCAAACGGCATTATCATTGGGCATCGGTACTTCGGGACAATTTCGCAAGTTTGCCACGCTTCGTTCGCCTTGTGCAAGCATTACGAGTCCATAGCCCTTGAAGCAGAGCGTATGGCGAGCGTATTGGAGCCTGCGCCAAGCGTCAATATCCTAAAAGCGGAACTCAAATCACAAAAGGAGCGAGCGCCAAGGTTTCCACGGCGCGTAGAATGGCTTCGTCAACGCCTTGCAGAGCGTGGATGGAACCATAACGATCCACAAAAGCGTCGCGGCCCAGATAGAAAAACGGTACTCAAGATTCTCGATGGCGGGGATGTCCGCGAAAGCGTCCTAGAGAGTCTTGCCGAGTCCCTCTCCCAGAAGCATTCTAAAGTTGACTTGCTCGACATTCCCAGAGATTAGCAGTCGGGATGAATTGGGAAATTCCAACTTTTTCCCAACTTGTCCCACGTATCCCCTAATGTTGCCGCCCATCAATCGAAAATTCCCAACTTTTCCCACGGAAAATCCCACCGCAGTGAGACTAGTGTAGATCACAATCGAATTCTGCGGTCCAAACGCAGAAAACCCCGCCGTTGCCAATCGCGGTCCAAACGCGACAACGGCGGGGCATCCCGCGCAGAAAGGAGCGAACGATGTCTATCACCGTCCGCAGAAAAAACGGCAGAACCATAATCCGACTCGCCATCGGAGATCTGGTTATCACCGTCGATCTGCCACCGTAGGGCGAAAGCCCCATCAGTAGAAGCTCGGGGGCCTACGGGTCGCACCCAGCCCCCAGCTACTTCATAGCCTAGCACACGTAAACCATTAAAAGCAAACGAAATAAAGATCAGGAGCAACGCGATTTTGTTGTTGACAAAACAACTATCGCTAGTTGATAATATAATCATGAAGAGCGAGATAAAAGCCGAAATCACAATGACTTGCGCGGAGTGTGACGTGCGGTGTCAACGCTTTGGCACGCATCGCAACGGCCTTCGCCGGTTTCGCTGCCCGGTCTGCAAAAAGACGTACACCGAACCTCACCGCCAGACACTCGGCGAAATGTACGTATCTGAGGAAAAGGTTCTGCTTGCCCTTCAACTCCTGATTGAAGGCAACTCGATCCGCTCTACGATGCGCATTACCGGCCTAGATCAAAACACGATCATGAAGGCCCTGGTGCTCGCAGGCGAGCGCTGCGAGAAGGTCATGGCGCGGCTCGTGGTGAATATCCCGGTAAAGGACGTTCAGGCCGATGAAATCTGGGGGTACGTAGGGAAAAAAGAAGCGCACAAGCTGCCCTCCGAACAGGGGGACGAATCTAAGGGTGACGCTTATTGCTACGTGGCAATGGAGCGCCATTCCAAGTTGATTCTTAACTTCGCTTTGGGCCGTCGTAATCAGGCCACCACGGACATTTTCATCGAAGGATTGCGCCATGCGACCGCGCGGGGACAGCGCTTTCAAATCACGACCGATGGTTTCCAGCCCTACGTTTCGGCCATCACCACCACGTTGAGCGACCGTTGCGATTACGCCATGCACATCAAAGTGTACGGCACCAATCCCGACAACGAGCGCCGGTATAGCCCCGCCGAAGTCATCAGTTCGGAGAAGGTCCCAGTCATGGGCAACCCGGATACGAAGCGGATCTGTACTTCCCATGTGGAACGCCAAAACCTAACGATCAGAATGCAGATGCGCCGCATGACCCGCCTAACCAATGCATTCAGCAAAAAATGGGAGAATCTGTGGTCTGCCTACTGCCTGCACTTTGCCTTCTACAACTTTTGCCGGATTCACAAGACGCTGCGCGTTACCCCTGCGATGGAAGCAAACATCACCGATCACGTTTGGGAGATAGCCGAGCTTTTAGCTTGAATAGCGCCGCAAGGCGCGTTATCCTTGGCGTGAAGACAGCAACGCCCAGCGATATTATCGGCTGGGCGGATTACTGGAAAAACTATTTGACTTAGGAACTCGCACCAGAAACTTTGGCGAGCGACGGCGCGCTTTCCTTTTCCGAGGGATAGTGTATCAGAGCCCCGGAAAGGAAAGCAAATGTCGCCCGTAAGTGATCCTAGCAGGAAATGCGCGAATTCATCAAGCAGATGTTTTCCGAATGGGGGAGTGGCGTGACCGGAGCCCTCAGCGCACCACTCTTTCTGTATGCCCTAATCACGCAGAGGTCTGTGCCGAGCACGCTTAGCGCTATCCTGGCGGTGGGATGTCTATATTTTGCATCCTACAGAGTATGGCGAGCCGAGCACCTGAAGGTTTTAGAGCAAGAGGGCAAGAACTCTTTACCGCGATTTAAAGGAAGACTTCATCAAGTCAGTATCTCTGCGACCCAATACGCCGATACTGCTAGAGTTGGTACGGCACTCAGTTGCATCATGGACGTGTACAATGACAGCCCTACCCCATCGGCAATTGTCAAGCTTGTTCTGACGATAGCCGACACTGATGGAACGGTCTATCATTGCGGCAGGCCAGCACTTTTCCCGCTTCAGGGGGAAGCGATCAAACTGTCATTACCAACAAGATCCCTAGCACGCGGAGAGGCAGAATCCTTTGAGGTAATGACGAATCTCGGGGGGTTGCGATCTGGCCTAGCCAACAAGGCTTCACTGAAGATTCGTGTTGTAGACGCATTCTCGGGGGACCACTACATCTCAACCTAAGACCGCCGCCTGCTATGATGGATTCCCGAAAAGGAACCCGATGAAGCCCGCTCTTTTGCTGATGGTTCTAACGGCGGCGCTGCCCGCAGCAAAGAAGCCAACCGATGAAATCGTAGAGAAGCGCAACGTCCCTTTAGCAATAACGACATTCACACCCCGAAAGACGCATGTGGTTCGGAGCACCGAAGGAAAACTGCTGAAGTACGGGATGCGGCTCACGCCGTTCGTCGTGCAGAATCTTGACGGTACTGGCCGAAAAGGAGGTATCCGCGTAAAGGTCTACGTAGGCTTTCGTCGTTGACCTTTACCAATGCCGATATCGTTTTCGTGGTTGATGGGCAGAGAGCCGGTCCAACGCGATTTGACTGGACGATAGATTCTGGAACGACGGCCTCAGAGACCGTCATAAGCGAACTCGGTATACTGACTACGCTGGCAAATGCGAAGGAGGTTTATCTAACCGTCCTGCTGCCCGGAGAGCCAGCGCCGCACGACCAAATCAGTTTCAGGCTGTCAGCAGAGCAACAGGGAGATTGCCGCTTGCTGATTGATAAATTTGCCGCTGGACTATAGCAATTTGCAATCAACGCACCTTTCAGGCACTACCGGCCGCTGTTTCAAGACAATAGCCGCAAAAAGTCGTTGGCAGGTGGAAGCGCCCGCCCCACATGCCTGCAAGTTCTTACAACGGCGAGGTGGGACAGACGTTTTCGTCTGTCAACGGCGTGCGAGCCTCCCTAATTGTGCAGCAATACGGTGAAAGTGCTTCCCACGCCCGGCTGGCTGTTCAATTGCACCGTCCCCTTATGGGATTCTGCAATCCACTTGACGATGGAGAGACCCAGTCCGAAGCCCCCCTGCTCGCGCGAGCGCGCTTCATCCGCGCGATAGAAACGCTCGAACACGTGCGGTGCAGCGTCCGGCGGAATGCCGATCCCGGTGTCGGACACAATGATGCGCAGGTCCCCCGCGTTCGCCTCTAGTTTGGCCGCAACCTTGCCGCCCGCCGGCGTGTAACGGATCGCGTTGTCGAGCAGATTCAAGATCAGCCGGCGCAGTAGCTCCTGATCGCCGCGGAACGTCACGTCTTCCCGGCAACGGCATTCCAGCCCGACGTTTTTCGAGCTGGCCAGAGGTTGTACCGACCGGCAGCATTCCGTGAGCAGATCGTTCAGATAAAACGGTTCCACTTCGAGCCTGACTTCGTCGGCATCCACGCGCGCCAGATTCAGCAGATCGTCCACCAGCCTGGACAGCCGCCGCGCCTCGTCCTGTATGATTGCGATCGACTCCTTATACTCGGCTCCCGAGCGGTCGACGGCCAGCGCCACATCGGCTTCCCCGCGGATCACGGCGAGCGGTGTACGCAGTTCATGCGAGGCATCCGCGACAAATCTGCGCATGGTGGCGAAGGACCGGTCCAGCCGCGCCAGCACCGCATTGAAGGAGTCCGCCAGCAGCCTTAGCTCTTCGCTGGCGCCTCCGGCATCGATTCCCATGCGAAGATTCCGGTCGGTAATGGTTTTGGCCTGCGCCGCCATCCGGCGCATTGGGGCTAGGCTTCTGGTGGCCAACAGAAAGGCGCCGGCCCCCGCGATGAGCACGATGACGGGCAGAGTAAGCACCAGAACGCGCCGCACCAGCTTCAAATCGTCCGCGACGGGATCGACACTCTCGGCGGCCAGCAAAACGAATGGGTGTGCGTTCACGGAAAAGGGATGCGCCATGCAACGCGCTTCGCTCCCGCCCGATAGGGGGGCCACCGTCAGCAGCCCCGGTTGGCCGCGCTGTGCGGATTGCGAGGCCAGATCCAGCAACTCGCGCCGCTCCACGGGCGCGCTGGACGCCAGGAGCCGGTTCCCCTCAAAAATGGCGAGCAGCAAACTCCTCACGTGCATCTCGGAAATCGTTTCCCGCGCCGCGACCAGTGCGTCGCCGTGGGCCTCGGCCAGTTCTTCCTTGAAAAAGCCGATCGCAGTATTCTCTTCAGAATCCAGTTTGTCGTCCAGACGCTCGTAAAGCGCTTTCGAAAGCAGGCCATAGAGGAAGACGCTGAACAGCACGAAAACCGCCGTGAAGAACAGCAGGTACCAGGCGGTGAGTTGCAGGCGAAAGCTCTTAATCATCTGATTTGATGGGTTGCGCGGTCAGCAGATAGCCCTCGCCGCGACGCGTATGGATCAGCGGACGCGCGAAGCCGGCATCGATTTTCGTCCGCAGGCGTTTCACATAAACATCGATGATATTCGAAAACGGATCGAAGTTTTCGTCCCACACGTGCTGTGAAATCTGTTCGCGGTTCACCACGCGGTTCTCGTTCAGCATCAGGTACTCGATCAGCGCGTATTCCTTGGCGGTCAGGCCGATGGCTTTTCCGGCTCGCGCCACGCCGTGAGTCCCCGTGTTCAGCTCCAGATCGGCGACCCGCAGGATCTCCGGACGAAACTGCGCCGCCCTGCGCAGCAACGCTCGCAGCCGCGCCAGCAGCTCCTGAAAATCGAAGGGCTTAATGAGATAATCGTCGGCGCCGCAATCGAGGCCGGCGACCTTGTCCTCCACGCCGGCCCGCGCCGTAAGCATCAGAATGGGAGTGCGAAAGCCGGTGGCGCGCAACTCGCGGCAGACGGCGTAGCCGTCTTTCACGGGCAGCATCACGTCGAGGATGACGAGATCGTATTCATTCACGGCGGCGTAGTAACATGCTTCTTCGCCGTCGCGCGCGATATCCACGGCGTATGTATTTTCGCGGAGGCCCTTGGCGATGAATCGCGCGACCCGCGGCTCGTCTTCCGCCAGCAATACCTTCATACCAAAGTGGGGCAGGCTCTTTCGCCTACCAATACTATTGTGGCGTAACGCACGTGAACGGAGGATTAATCAGCCCAGGATCGAGCACCCGGACTAATAGGGTGGCGCGAGCCGTGTGAACTCGAACAGGAGCGGGTCGAGGCCGCGGGCTGCCAGTTGCCGCATGCACTCCGAGACGGTGTCGCCGATCGCCTCAATCCGCCGCAGGGGCAGCGCTTCCGGCGTGTAGATCTCCAGCGCCACATATTTGCCCGTGAGGGCATGGCGTTCGTCGAGATCCAGACGCTCGGGAGCGCGACC
>JBEKUO010000361.1:0-7455 GCA_049514955.1 Bryobacteraceae bacterium
AGGTAGTCGAGAAACTCCCTCCATTCATCAAGGCAAAGACTTTTCCCGCAAAGTAAGGCTGGCGCGGCTGCTGCGTACCCCAGTTCTCGTGAGAAGTCAGCCGGTACTTGCCATTCGGCATTTTGGTGACACTGTTTTCAGGGATAGGCTTGGGATGGTTGGCGTACTGGAAGAAATCGAATGTAAGCTTGTTGATGACCAGATCGCTGTAATACTGGAAGGGCTCCGCCGTCAGATAGGCGAACAGCAGCTTTCCCAACTCATCGGCGCCGCCTCCGTTATCGCGCAGATCGATAATCAAGTTCGAGACTTTCTTCTCGTGCAGATTGCTATAGACTTCCTGGAAGAAGGCGCCCAGCGGCTTTCCGTCCTCGGACCTTCCGCCAAAACCATACACCTTGAGCACACCTATGCCGCCTTCATCGAGCAGCTTGAAGGTGGCTGCCGAGCTTGGCCGCTTCTCTTGGGGAAGCCCTGCCACACCTTGGAGCACAGCATGCCCCGGCTTGCCGTCGAGCTTGTAATCGATGTGGAACGGGCTCTCCACGCCGGCCAGCGCGTAGAGCGCTTTCGCGAAGCGGAGATCGTGGCCGATACGCCACGGCCCGGCGGTTGGGGTATCGCCGTCGCCATGAATAGACGCCAGCATCGTGGCCATGATCTTCTCGGCCGCCACGCCATTGATCGATTCAATTTCGGCGCCGGCCAGCCGGTTGCTCTCGGAGTAGTCGCGGAAGACGTAGGTCTTGCGATCCAGAATGCGCACCTCGACGGGCATCAAAGGGACGGAATCGGTCATCTCCTTCTCGACTTGTTCGGGCAAGCGCAGCGCTGTATGGCCGCACTTCAGCGCTGCGACAGCCGGCGCCAGCACGCGGTAGAATGCGAGGACGGACATGGGCTGGTTTAGCTGGTCATCGGCGGCGGCGAAGATGCGATCCAGCTCCGGCTTCGGCGTATAGCGGTAAATGCCCGGATGCCCTTCCTCGAGAGCGCTGCGCATCACGCGGAAGTCCTCTTTCAGGAGCATGGCATCGAGGGTCTGCGCCGCAAGCAGCGGCGCCCAGCAGAGCAACAATAGCAGGAAGCGCATCGAATCCTAGTATATGTCTCGCAAGCTGCACCTTCGTATCCGGAAAGGCCGCTTTGCGGTCTGCCGGCTCGCACCTCAGGAGACCGTGCCCTCCTGGGTTTCGGCGGCCGATTCGTTCACTTCGGTGAGCCGGACTCGGGACGAGCTATCGATCGTCTGTGCGGAGGACGCCGTGCCGCCCGGAATCCAGTGCGCCAAGGGCTGGCGGATTCTGGAGGTTCAAGGACCGCTGGATTTCGCGCAGACCGGAATTCTCGCCTCTTTAGCCTCGCCCCTGGCGGATGCCGGCGTCAGCATCTTTGCGATCTCCACCTATGACACGGATTACGTGCTGGTCGAGGAACAGCATCTCGATTCGGCGGTGCGGGCGCTGACGGCGGCGGGCCACACAGTCGAGCGGTAGGTAGGTTAGAATCGTCGCTATGTTCCGACTTATCGCGCGGATTCTGCTTTCCGGCGTCGTTGCCTTTGGCTTCGTCGGCTTGGCTTCGGCCGCCGAGCCCACACTGCCCGTCCCGGCCAATCTCTCGGCTGAGGAGATTCCCGCCATTCCCGCGAGCCTCATGGAGGAGATCGCGCCCTACACCGAATTCCGTACCGCGGCTTTGATCGACTGGCATCCCACGCGGCGCGAAATGCTCATCTCCACGCGCTTCGGCCAGGCGCCGCAAATCCATCGTGTGACGCACCCGGGGGGCGCGCGCACGAAGCTCACGTTCTACCCCGACCGCGTGCAGGGCGGACGTTACCGGCCCGATGGCAGCTCGTTCGTGTTCTCCAAGGACATTGGCGGCGGCGAGTGGTTCCAGCTCTACAATTACGACACGCGCACCGGCCGCGCGGCGCTCCTGACCGACGGCAAGTCGCGCAATACCGGACCAGTGTGGTCGTGGGATGGCTCGCATTTCGCCTACGCTTCCACGCGCCGGAATGGCCGCGATACGGACATCTACGTTGGCGTGCCGGAGCATCCCGAGGAGGCGCGGCGGGTGGTGGAGGCCGATAGCGGTGGATGGGAGCCGGATGAATTCGCGATGGACGACCGCATGCTGGCGGTGACGCGCACGGTGTCGGCTTGCGAGTCGGCGCTGTTCCTGGTGGATACGGTGACGGGCGAGAAGCGGCCGCTGAGTCCGCAGAAGGCGGGCGTTTCTTATAGGCACGCGCGGTTCGACCAGCACGGGAGAATCTTCCTGATTACGAATCAAGACTCGGATTTCGACCAGCTCGCTATGATGGACTCCGGCACCCAGCGAGTGACCATTCTGCGGCCGGGCTTGCACTGGGATGTGACTTCGTTCGATCTTCAGCGCGACGGACGTTTCATTGCTTACATCGTGAACGAAAACGGTTCGGATACGTTGCATTTGATGGATACGGAAACACGGGAGGAGCGGCCGCTGCCCAAGCTCCCCTACGGCAGCATCGGCGACTTACGCTTCCATCCGAATGGCCACGATTTGGGATTCACCATCGCATCGGCGCGCACGCCGTCGGATGTTTACTCGATCGATACACTGACCGGCAAGCTCGAACGCTGGACGGAAAGCGAAACCGGCGGCCTGGATGCCTCGCAGTTCTCCGAGCCCGAGCTGATTCGGTGGAAGTCTTTCGATGGCCTTACCATTTCCGGATTTCTCTACCTTCCGTCCAAGCGGTTTACGGGTCCGCGTCCGGTGATCGTCAATATACACGGCGGTCCCGAAGGCCAGTTTCAGCCCGGCTATCTGGGCGCCCTCAACTACCTGCTGAACGAGTTGGGGACCGCCATCATTTTCCCGAACGTGCGCGGGTCTACCGGCTACGGGAAGGCGTTTCTGAATCTCGATAACGGCCGCAAGCGCGAGGACTCCGTGAAAGACATCGGCGCTTTGCTCGATTGGATTCAGACGCGCTCAGACCTCGATTCCAAACGCGTCATGGTCACCGGCGGCAGCTACGGCGGCTACATGACGCTGGCCAGCATGACGCACTTCAACGACCGCTTCCGCTGCGCCGTGGACGTGGTGGGCATCTCCAACTGGATCACGTTCCTCGAGCACACCGAAGCATACCGGCGCGATCTGCGCCGCGTCGAATACGGCGACGAGCGCGATCCGGAGATGCGCGCGTTTCTCGAATCCATTTCGCCGATGAACCACGTGGGGAACATCGGCAAGCCCATGTTCATCGTGGCCGGCAAGAACGATCCGCGCGTGCCCTACACGGAGGGCCAGCAGATGACGGCGGCTATTCGCGCGCATGGCGTGCCCGTGTGGTACCTGCTGGCCGCCGACGAGGGCCACGGGTTCGCCAAGAAAAGCAATCGCGATTTCCAGTTCGCGGCCACGGTGTTATTCGTGAGAAGGTATCTGCTGGAGTAGACGCCGCCGGGAGCCGGGGTTCTAAGATGGTGAGTGGAGATATGTATTGAAGAAAGCCCTGCTGCTGGCGCTGATCCCGCTGGCCGGTCTCGGCTGGTGGATCTATCACCAGAAGAGCGAAGCGCCGCGAATCCCTTTCGCCAAAGTCGTTCGCGAGACGCTCATCAGCACTCTGCACACGAACGGAAAAGTAGAACCGATCCGGTGGCAGGCAGTGCGCGTGGAGCGCGCCGGGTTGGTTCGGGGAGTGCCGGTTCAGGAAGGACAGGTGGTGAGCGAGGGTGCTCCGCTGGCGATCCTTCGCGACACTGGATTGCAGGCGGATCTGGACGCGGCCGAAGCGCGCGTGGCGCAGGCGCGCGCGGACTTGGCCAACATCGAACGGGGCGGCAAACCGCTTGAATTGACAGGCATCGAGGGCGACCTGGCGCGCGTTCGTGCGGAGAGAGAGGCGGACGAGCGCGAGTACAACTCGCTGCGCAAGCTGGCGGATAAGCAGGCAGCCACGCAAGTGGAGGTGCGCGCGGCCGAAACCAAGCTACGTTCCGCGGAGTTGGCGATCGATGCGCTGGAGAAACGGCGCGCGGCGCTCGTCACCAAAGCGGATCAGACGGTGGCACAGGCCAGGCTGCGTGACGCGGAAGCGGCCCTGGAACTGGCCAAGAGCCGCATCTCGCAAACCGTAATTCGCGCGCCGATCAGCGGTACTGTCTACGATCTGACCGCCCGCCCGGGGATGTATCTTAACGCCGGCGACCCAGTGGCGAACGTCGGCCAAACCAACCGTCTGCGCGTGCGGGTGTACGTGGATGAGCCGGAATTGGGCCGTGTGCAGGAGGGCCAATCGCTGGCCATCACCTGGGACGCTCTGCCGGGCCGCACCTGGGAGGGCACGGTCGAGCGCAAGCCAGCCGATATTGTTCCGCTGGGAACCCGGCAAGTGGGCGAGGTGCTGTGCACCATCGATAATCCGGGCCGCGAGCTGATACCGGGAACGCATGTGGATGCGCACATCCGCACCGCCGCGGTTCCCAACGCCCTGACCCTTTCGAAGGAGTGTTTGCGGCGCGACGCCGGCGGCGTGGGAGTGTGGGTGCTGCGCGGGGACCATGTCGCGTGGCAGCCGGTAACCACGGGTATCTCGAGCATCACGCGCGTGCAGATTCTGTCGGGGCTCGCGGAAGGCGACGCCGCGGCTCTGCCCACGGAGTTGACGCTGCACAATGGCGATGCGGTGACGCCAGCGATTCAGTGAGCCGGCGTGGCGCACGCTTTGGCGAACGTGGGTTGAAGCCGCGGTTGGCAGGCGAAAGCGCCTGCCCCACGACTAACGCATCCTGGCGGCTTCGTCCTTCATCACCTGCGCATTGTGCCAGGCTTGCTGCGTCAGCGGACCCTGTATGGCAGCGGCTTCCTGGCTGAACTTGACGGCTTCGAGCACCAGCGACTTCTTTAGAGTCGTTTTGCCGAGCTGATAATTGGCCAGGCCCAGATAGAACAGCGCGCTGGCCTTCCGCGCAGCGTTGCCAGCCACCAGGGGCAGAGCTGCGCGCAAATCCTTGTCGGCCTCGTAATACACTCCCTTTTCCGCTTGCACGATGCCGGCGACCCAATAGCCGCTCGCCAGCCCGGCAGTGCGCTTGCGCTCCCAGTCGGCTGCGGGCATGCCTTCCGGCCGGCTGCGCTTGTTCAGCACCACCGTCAGGCGCTTGGCGCAAGTCAGCGCACGATCCATCTGCTTGCGGCTGTAGGCCGTCTCGGTCAGCACCAGCAGCGCGTCGTCGTTCTCCGGAAAGTTGGCAATCGCTTTCTCGGCAATGGCCGGGATCTTCGCCGCGGCGCCCGTCTTGTGCAACGCATAGAAGTATGTGCCATAGGCGTCGGCGAGGTACTTGCTTTTGGGGTTTTGCTGCTCGAGCGCGGCGATCAGGTCCACCGTGGTTTCGGGCGGCGATTGAATGGCGGTGGCGTACAGGGCGTACTCCGTGTACAACTCGACGTCGCGCGCGAAGGCCACGTGATTGTTCCAGGCTTCCTTGGCTTCCTCATTGTCGGGAGCTGGCGCCGAGATCACATCGCGTGCCAGCTTGCAGGCTTCCGCCGACAGGACCTTCACCTGGACGGCATCGTTCTGCGCGGCGGCATCTTTCAAACGTTGATATGCGGTCTCCAGACTGCCGGGTCCGATGACCAGGGGCGCCAGGAGAAATGCGAAGCTCACCACAGTTAGCATACGAACCTCCTTGGTAACTGCAATTGCATTATAATTCAAGGGGCCCCGAATTAAAAGGGTATTCAGGTATAAAAACTCTTATAACTTGTGGCGCACTTCAGCGTGCTGCTGTGGGCTTCAACCGACAGTCAGGATTCGGCGAGCTGAAGCTCGCCGCGGCATGCTGCCCAGAAACCCACGCTGGAAGTTAGGCGAGCAAGCTCGCCTGCGCCGGCAGGAGTGCCGGCGCGGCAGGCAGGAGTGCCTGCGCTACGAAGCTTGCGCCACCAGGTAAAGCGTGGGTGCGCCAAGCTGAAACGGCGCACGGTCCAGCCCGGCATAGAGCGCCTTCGTTTCCAGGCCGTGTTGCGCCAGCATACGCTGGATTTCGGCGGCCGTGTATACCCAGTGGGTGGATTCCCCGGTTTCACTCTTTCCATCGCGGAGGAACGTGTAAGTGGTGTCGAGGCAGCTATGGAAGGCGTCGTATTCGTTGGCGATGAGCATCACCACGTCACCGCACCGATACCACTCGCGTTCCTGAAATGTGGGCAGGATCGATTCCGCCGCCACGCCCGTTTGCAGCACAAACCAGGCGCCAGGCTTGAGTGCGCGTCCTACAGCAGCCACGAATTCCTGCATACCAGCCGGCTCTAGGTAGCCAAAGCTATTGCCGAAGCAGAAGGCGCCGTCGAATTCGGCGGTCCAAGGCAGCCGGCGCATGTCCGAATGGAGCCACTGGATGTCCAGACCCGCGGAGGCGGAACGCTCGCGTGCTTCCTCCATGAATTCGGCGGAGAGATCCACGCCCGTCATGCGGTAGCCGCGCGCGGCCATCTCGAGCGAATGGCGGCCGTTGCCGCAGGGCACGTCGAGCAGCCGTGCGCCCGCGGGTACTGCAACCGCCTGCTGGATGAAGTCCGCTTCGGCGCGCGTTTGCTGCGGCGAGACCGCGTTGCGCCACAAATCCAGCGCCAACCCGTGAAAGAAGCTCTCATACCAGCCTGGTTTCACGCCGTCAATGTAGCATTATGCGGCATTATGCAGCATTGACCCGTGTGATATAAGTAGGGTTCCTTTCATGCGCGGCAAGACGTTTTACGGTTGGTGGGTTACGGCGGCGGCGTTCCTGACGTTCGGCATCGCCGTCGGTTTGCCGTACTACAACATGCCGTTCTTCTACGACTACTACCAGCGCGAATTCCATTGGACGAAGGAGCAGATCACTTTCGGCTTCCCGTTGGCGGCGCTGCTGACGTTGTGGATCGGGCCGGTGCTGGTGCCGCGCTTCAGCCCGCGCAAGCTGATCCTGGTGGGAACGGCGCTCACTTGCGCGGCGTTTGTGGGCTTCGGAACCATGCACGGCACGTTGTGGGTGTATTACGCCATGTGGTTTCTTTACACGATGGGGTACATTCTCTCCGGGCCGATTCCGCACCAGCTTGTGATCTCGCACTGGTTCCGGCGCAATCGCGGCAAGGCCATGGGCGTCTTATATGTGGGCGTGGGGCTGGTCGGGTTCCTGGGCTCGTACCTCGTCAAGCCGCTCACCGAGAACACGAATTTTCATAGCGCGCTGATCGTGTGGGGCGCGCTGATGTTTCTGGCGTGGCCGCTGGCGATCTTCGTAATCCGCGACCGCGCCGACGACAAAGGGCTCTATCCGGATGGCGACAGCCAACCGGCAGCGGAGCACGGCATCGAACCACATACGTTCGGCTATCTGCTGCGGCATTATTCGTTCTGGCTGCTATTGATCGGCAGCTTCTGCTCCATCGGCGCGATCG
>JBEKUO010000362.1:0-7444 GCA_049514955.1 Bryobacteraceae bacterium
GGTCTGGCGCACGACCGATTTATGCGCAGCCAAACCGATCCAGGGCCGCTGCCTGCCAGTGACGCGGACCTGGCCTTCGCCCCACTGACGCAACTTTCGCGCTGGGTCGAGAAGCGCATGCTCAGCTCAGAGCGGCTCACCCACCTCTACCTGGAGCGAATGGAGCGCTTCAATCCCGAGCTGCGCTGCGTCATCACACTCACGCGCGAGCTGGCGCTGGCGCAAGCCCGACAGGCCGATGCGGAGATCGCCGCAGGCAAGTACCGCGGACCGTTGCACGGCATCCCCTGGGGCGCCAAGGACCTGCTCGACACCTCCGGCATCCCCACCACGTATGGCGCCGAGCCCTTCCGGAACCGCGTACCCAGGGAAGATGCCGCGGTAGTGAAGCGTCTACACGACGCGGGCGCGGTGCTGGTTGCCAAGCTGAGCCTGGGCGCGCTGGCGCTCAACGATATCTGGTTCGGCGGCCAGACCATGAATCCTTGGCTGATCGAGGAAGGCTCGTCGGGATCCAGCGCAGGCCCGGGCGCGGCCACCGCAGCGGGATTGGTGGGCTTCGCCATCGGGAGCGAGACGGGCGGCAGCATCGTGAGCCCCTCCATGCGATGCGGAAT
This sequence comes from Bryobacteraceae bacterium, assembly GCA_049514955.1. Lineage (GTDB taxonomy): Bacteria > Acidobacteriota > Terriglobia > Bryobacterales > Bryobacteraceae > Bog-159. The sequence continues at coordinate 618 of JBEKUO010000362.1, forward strand.
TACCGGACTGCGGCCGACCTACGGCCGCGTGCCGCGCACCGGCGCAATGACGCTCTGCTGGTCGCTCGACAAGCTCGGCCCCATGACGCGTGGTGTCGAGGACGCGATGTTGGTGTTGCAAGCCATCTCGGGACCCGACGCCGGCGACGTATCCAGCGTGCCCAGCAGGCTGGACTTCGACGCCGGCGCGCCGGTACAGGGTCTGCGCGTCGGCTACTTTCCCGGCTGGATGAAGGAAAGCCCCGCGACCGATGTGGACCGCGCGGCCCTGGAGGCAGTCAAGAAGTTGGGCATGGTCCCGGTGGAAGTGGCGATTCCCGACTGGCCGTATGGCTCGCTGGACCTCATCCTCTTCGCCGAAGGCTCCGCTGCGTTCGAGGAGCTGACACTAAGCCGCGGTGTGGACCAACTTAAGGTTCAGGTCCCCGACGCCTGGCCGAACATTTTCCGCCAAGCGCGGTTCTTGTCAGCGGTGGATTTCGTCCAGGCCGACCGCTTCCGGCGCAAAGTGGCCGAGGAGATGGCCCGCGTCTTCTCCCAGGTGGACCTATTCCTGGTGCCTTCGTTGCGCGACGAAATGCTCACCATTGCCAACAACACCGGGCATCCCTCGCTCACCATGCGGGCGGGCTTCGTCGAGGTATCGGAGGCACGCAGCGACTGGGCGCCGGACCCCGGAAATCCGCTCCCCAAGTTCTCGCCGCCGCGCCGCGTGCCCCACGGCGTAACCCTGATCGGGCGGCTCTTCGACGAGGGCACGTTGGGGCGTGCCGGATTGGCGCTGGAGCGTACCTTCGGCGTGGCGGGCGAGCGGCCGCCAGGGTTCTGATTTCCGCAAGGGCGCCCTTGAAAGCGAGGAAGGCCAGTTAGCCCGTGGCGGAAGTCACCGTGAGGGCGGTTGGCAGGCGAAAGCGCCTGCCCCACCACGGCGCACCAACAGCATGCGACGTTAGGTGGAGGAGGCAGCGACAACGCTGAGGAGCACGAGAAGAGAGCAGTGGACGCGGATTTGCCTTATATTACTGTCTATGGCCATCGTTGCCGTGGCGGGACGCAAGGGCGGGGTGGGAAAGTCCACGATTGTGGGGAATCTGGCGGGGGAGTTTGCCGCCATGGGGCGCAGCGTGGCGGTGCTCGATGCCGATCCACAACACAGCCTGGTAGCCTGGGCGGAGCAAGGCGAAGGGATGCTGGCGAGCTGCGTCGAGAAAGCGACTGGCGGCGCCGACGCTCTGCGGTCGCGGGCGCGCAAGGCTGAAAAAGACGCGGACATCGTACTGATTGACACGCCGCCGGGCATGCCCGAGGTGGCCTACCAAGCCGCGCTGGCGGCCGATCTTCTGCTGCTGCCGTGTGGGCCGTCGCCGCTCGATTTATTTGCGCTGAAGGAAGCATTATCGCTGGGGCTCAAGGCCCGCGCGGAACGGCGATCGAAAAAGCCGCGCATACGGTTCGTGCCTTCGAAAGTTCTCATGACGACCAATCTCGGGCGGGGGTTGGCATCTTCACTGAAGGGTATGGGCAAGAAGGTCTTGCCGCCCATCGGGCAGCGAGTGGTGGTGGCGGAGTCGGTGGCTCGCGGGCTGACGGTCGCGGAGTATGCGCCAGGTTCACCTGCCCACGACGAATTTCGCGAACTGACCAAGGCGGTGGACAAAATTCTGCAGCGGTGAGATTGCGTGGCGGGGTTACACAGGGCGGCGGGAATAAGTCCCGCTGCAGGCTGAAGCCGGCTGAAGCCCGCGCCACGAAGCGCTGTTACTACGGTTGATTCGCGAAATAGCCTCGCGCGGCCTCGATACGGACGCCCTTACGGGCGCACGCTACACGGAGTTTGTGATACTTGCCATCCGGGGACGGCGCGTCATACACGAGCTGGTAACGCGCGCGGGCATCCTCCAGCGACTGGGCGATCGCTTTTCCGACTTCGCCACCAATGTACATTCGTCCGCCGGTGAGATCGGCCAATTGTTGGAGCGTGTCCTTTGGCGTGCCGCGGTCGGCGGGTGGAAGCGCACCCTCGGCCGTGTCTTCAACGTTGTACATGATGGCGCCGGTCCGGTCCAGTTGAGCGCTGAAGTGCTGCAAGAAGGGCATATAGTCGACGCACTTGCTGCCCCCTTGCCATTTCGCGCAGTCACTGCTGCATTTGCCGGCCGCGTAGAGCCTCGATCCCTCCGCGAATACTATGTCCTGGCACCCGTAGGGGTAGAGCAGCCAGTTCGGCGCTCCGGCCGAAATCCAGACGATCGTTTTTGAGCCGGGAATCTCCGTCAATTGCCGTCCCAATTCGCTCAGTGTCCGGAAGGTCACGGCGGAGCGGATGCCTCGGTCCTTATCGTCCATGGGCCTGAGACCGTAAACCTTTTGGATCGCCTCATCGAGCAACGGATGGATCTGCCGGGTCCATGGAGTGCTGGCCGGCTTTCGATCCTCTTCAGCGTCGCTGGCCCGTGACGCAGGTGTCTTTCCCTGCGGCGTTGGAAGAGCATGGACGGGATAGAGGTCGCCATGGTTAGTCAGTAGATAAAAGTAAACGGAGTCGCCTGTTTCTACGGTCTCCAGCGCGCGAATGATTTGGTTGGATAGGTACCCGCGGTGGGCGGGAATCGAATTCAGCAGGTCGAAGAGAATCAGCGTCGTGGCTGGCGGGGTCTCCGCGTCCGATTGCGCGGCGCTCGCCTTGAAGGAAGCGATGTGCTGGAGCTTGCCATCGTCGAATATCTGGAAATCGGCGCTGGTCAGGTCCGTGACCGGGTGACCCTTGGCGTCGAGCGCGGTGACATTCAGGATCACGTCTTTGGTGTTTGGAGGAGTATTCGTGCTGGCGTCAGAAGCCGCGGCGGGCGACTGAGCGTGGGCCAAGAGCGCAAATACGGCCAGGAAAACACAACGGGCCAAGTGGCTTTGTGCTCTCGTCTTCAGAACGTTGGTAGGCATTTCAGGTCCTGTCTTTCATTTCAGCTCCTCTCTTTCAGGGTATACCCTATCGATCTTCCGGATCGTATGGGAGGCCTTCGGATCGGCCTCTGGCGGATCTGACTGTACGGTAGGGCCACCACTTCTATCTTGGCGTTACATCACGACTGACGCCGCCACAACGCGAAACGTTCCGTAGGAAATATCGACATGACTTGTGCCGTGTGATCTTGCACCGCCGTCGCTGAGCGCTCTTCGCTCCCGAGAAAATCGCCGGTGGCGATCGGGCTTATGCGGTTGGGATCGCCGAGTTTCGCCGCCAGCGCCAGGCCACCCTGCAAGTGCGAAGGCAGCAAGCAAGTCCAAACGACACGCCCATCAACGCCGAGCCATTCACCCCTTAATTACTCCCATAGGCCGCAGCCGAGCCACCTTCCGCGCCAACCCCGCGTTGTGGACCACTTCGATTACTTCATCCACGTTCTTGTAGGCTTCCGGCAACTCCTCCAGGATGCCGTCGCGCGTCTCGCTGCGCACCAGGATACCCGCATCTTCCAGCTTCTTGGTTTCCTGGCGGGCATCCTTCCCTTTGCGCACCGCCGTGCGGCTCATCAGCCGTCCAGCGCCGTGGCAGACGCTGCCGAACGTCTCGCGCATGGCGCCCTCGGCGCCCGCCAGCACCCAGGAGGCGGTCCCCATGCTGCCGGGCACGAAGACCGGCTGTCCCACGTGCCGGTAGTCGGCGGGCACCTCGCGGTGTCCGGCCGGGAACGCGCGTGTGGCGCCTTTGCGATGCACCAGCAGGTCGCGCTTCTGGCCCTCCACTTCGTATCGTTCGCGCTTGGCGATGTTGTGGCACACATCGTAAATCAAATCCAGATGCGCACTCTCGCCGAATATCCGCCGAAAAGCCCCGCGCAGGAAGTGCATGATCGCTTGACGGTTGGCCCAGGCGAAATTGGCGGCCGCGCACATGGCGCCCAGGTACGCCTGTCCTTCGGGCGCGCGGATCGGGCAGCAGGCCAGTTGCCGGTCCGGCAGCGTGATGTTGTACTTCGCCATGACCTTGTTCATTTCGGCCACGTAATCCGTGCAGACCTGGTGGCCCAGCCCGCGAGAGCCGGAATGAATCAGCACCACCACCTGTCCTTTGACGATGCCAAAGGCGCGCGCTGCGGCTTCATCGTGGATCTCCTCGACGTATTGCACTTCGAGGAAATGATTCCCGCTGCCGAGGGTTCCCAACTGCGGCAGGCCGCGCTCTTTCGCGCGGGAGGAAACCACGGCGGCATCGGCGCCCTCCAGTGCGCCACCGGCCTCGGCGAACCGCGCGTCGCGCTCTTCGCCGTAGCCGTTCTTAACCATCCAGCCGGCGCCCTCCGCCAGCACGCGATCGAGGTCCTTGGGACCGATCTTGATGAAGCCCGCGCCGCCCGCGCCGCACGGCACATCCCGGAAAACCTGATCGACGAGCTCGCGCAGCTTCGGCCGCACTTCATCGGCCGATAGCGTGGTTCGCACCAGGCGCACGCCACAGTTGATGTCGAATCCCACACCGCCGGGCGACACCACGCCGTCTGCGGCATCCATGGCCGCTACCCCGCCAATCGGAAACCCATAGCCCTGATGTATGTCCGGCATCGCCAGGCTGGAGCCGGCGATTCCAGGCAGCGTCGCCACGTTCATGGCCTGTTCCAGCGACTGATCTTTCCGGATCTGCGCCATCAGCGCCTCGCTGGCATAAACGACAACGTCGGTGCGCATACCGCGCCCTGCGTCCCGCGGGATGCGATAGCGGAACGCGTCGATGGCTTCGATGTGAATTTCGGCAGGCATTAGATATCCAGGTAGACCTCCGCCATCCAGCCGCTTTCGGTCCGGGCGATTTTCAATTGGTGCCAAGTGACGGCTTTCACGATGAGTTTCGAGCGGTGGTGCTCCACATCGCGGCGCTCGCCCCAAGCCGTCGCGCGAATGCTATCCGGCTCGAGGTGCGTCACTTGAAATTCGCGGAGAGCGATACGCATTCCATCGAACCAGTAGAGCACTTCGCTGAGCCAGTTCACCAGCAGCGATTCGTAATCGGCGCCCGTGGCCGATATGGCAAATTCGACCTTCGGCGCGACGTCGTCCAGCTCACACGCGATGGAGAGCATGGCCTTCGCCGCGTTCGCGAACAACTCCGGCAGCGTGCCGCCAAACGCACGAAATCCGATATCTGCGGGATGTTCGAGGATTTCGAACATAGCGAACCTGCGCGGTCTTCTTTACTATTGTACGGTCCTACAATGGAGCATGGCCGAGCACTCCGGCGGAACCTTCACAATCTTGCGCGCCCGGCGAGCGGATCGCAACCTGGCACGCCAAGCCATCGTGGAATTGCACGGGCGCGCGCTATGCGATGAGGCCGCCATCCTCGATTTCCTGTCCGATCCGGCGCGTTATCTGATTCTCGCTGTCGAAGGCGGCCGGGTGGCCGGCAGTCTGAGTGGTTACGCTTTGCGGCCTCCGCAGCGGCGCGAGCCGCAATTCCTGCTGTACGAAATCGACGTCCGGCCGGAATGCCGGAAGCGGGGGATCGGCCGGGCTTTGGTGGAGGCGTTCATCGCGGAAGCGCGCGCTGCGGGGGCCTCCGAGGTGTGGGTCTTGACCAATCAATCCAATCGGGCGGCGATGGCTCTGTACGCCCGCAGCGGGCTGCGCCGGGAAGCGCACGACGACGTCATGTTGAATTTGAAACTCCACCACCAGCGAAGAGCGCCGAGCGAGTGATCTTGTCGCCTTGCCGGAATGCACTTCTCTGGCTGTGCGAGCCCGCGCTCCACGCGATTCGTTACGGGGTAGTGTTGAGCAGCACCGAAACGGTGTTAGACAGCCAGTTGGCCACCACCAAATCGGGCTTTCGATCCGCGTTGAATTCCCCCAGTGCGAGCGCCATCGGGTTGGAGTCTACGCCGAAAATCTGCGCTGCCTGGAACGAGCCATCCCCGTTGCCGGGCAGGATCGAGACGCTGTTCTGGGAGAGCACGGCGAGATCCGTCTTCCCGTCGAGATTGAAATCCGCGGCGGCCAACCCGCCCGGCAGAGGCCCGCCAGAGGCACCCAAGATGTTCGAATAAACGCGCTCGGGTTGGAACGTGCCATTGCCATTGCCCAGGAATACGGCGACATCCGGCCCGCCTGCGACAACCACATCCGCTTTGCCATCACCGTTCACGTCTGCGACGAGGGCGGAGTTGGGGCTCGTAATCACCGAGAAAACCACGTCGGTTGTGAAAGTGCCGTCGCCATTTCCCAGAAGAATCGCCAGACCGCTGTATTCGCCAATCGCCAGGTCGAGCTTGCCATCTCCATTGAGGTCACCCACCGCTAGGCTGGTCACTTCTCCGCTGAACACGCTTACCGGCGGCTTGAACGTCCCATCACCGTTCCCGAGTTGTAGCGAGACGCCGTCGAAAGAGCTGATCGCGAGGTCCGGTATGCCGTCCTTATTAAAATCTCCGGCGGCGAGAATCGGAGGGACGCCGGGGGGTCCGAAGATCGGAGCCTGAAAACCGCCCGTCCCATCTCCCAGCAACACCGCAAAACTGCCAAAACACAAGGCCGCACACCCGACTGCTATGTCCATCTTTCCGTCCTTATTGAAGTCGCGGGCAATCACCTGTGTGGGAGAGAAGCCGAGCGGCACGGATGTCATGGGAGCAAAAGATCCTTGCCCTGTCCCCAGTGCAACGGAGAGGGAATTCGAGCCTTGATTCGCGATCACCAAGTCCGCGTGGCCATCGCCATTGAAGTCCGCAACTGCAATTGAGACCGGGGCAGTTCCAACCGCCATGTCGGGCGCACCACGGAAGGTGGCATTTCCTTTCCCCAGCAAGATGGAAACGAAGCTTTGCCCGTTACAACAG
>JBEKUO010000363.1:0-7443 GCA_049514955.1 Bryobacteraceae bacterium
GGCTTCGGCGCCGGAGTTGCCAAAGGATACGCGCCGTTCCAGTCCGCCGGGCGCCAACTCCGCCAGCTTCTGGGCGAGATCCACCAGGGACTCGTAGTAGAAATCGGTGCCCGACATGTGGATGAGCTTGCCGGCCTGCTCGCGTATGGCGGCCACCACGCGGGGATGGCAGTGGCCGGTAGCCACTACAGCGATGCCCGCATTGAAATCCAGGAAGCGGTTGCCGTCCACATCCTCGACCATGGCGCCCTGCGCATGGCTGGCGACCAGCGGATAGCCGCGGGTGTAGGACGGGGAAACAAAACGCTGGTCGCGCGCGATCACTTCCTGCGCGCGCGGGCCGGGCAGCGGCCCTACAAGGTGTGGCAGATCCTGCCGGACTTCTTCTAGAACCTCGCGCATACGAAAGCCTCCTTACAACTTAAGAATCTCCAGTGCCAACGGAAGACAGAGGAATCGCGCGAGGTTAGTCGGAACCAAACAAACCGGGACGACAGATGGAGGGCCGGCCGGACATCAGCTTATTGTACAACAGAAGTGTAGGGTTTGAGCAACTCTAACTGAGTGTCGGCCGCGGACTTTGGTTTTCGGCGCTGGCGGATCTCCTGGAACTGTCTCAATCGCCTAAGGCTGCGCGATCGGTCATCCTGGAGCCGGCTCCCCTGGCGGCTGATTTTGTCGAGTTCCTTGGCGCCTTGGAGATCATGCATGAAAGCGCGGCCCACGGCCGTATCGTGGTCGTCGCCCTCGGTGCGGGTGGCGTCCATGCCCCTTTGCATGACATCGGTTTGCAGGTAGAAACACCGGCGTATGCGCAGGGAGATGAGCGCCAGGTGCGTCACCAGCCCTTCCTCTATGGGCCCGACGGGATTGAAATCTTCCTTGAACCCATCGTAGAGGCTGAGGAACTCGGCGCGATCCTCGTCCGACTGTAGTTGTTTGAGGATGCGTTGCAGCCGGGCTGGCTGGTTGTCCTGTTCGGAAGTTTTCATGCTGTTATGCGGGCGGCCTGCGGACTAGTGCCCTTCCTCCTGATTCGATTGTACGAGGGGCGCGCGCGGAATGGCGCCGGGCGGGCTGGCTGCTTGTTGGCAAGCGATTGAAAAGAAAAGGGAACGAATTATTTCAAACTGGCGTGAATGGCGTTATCCTCGGACGTATGGCAGACCGGAATATGAGCGACGTGGGTGGGACGGCCGGCGGGCTCGGCGAATTCCTGATCGGGTTCGTGATGACTTGCGTGGGCGGATATCTGCTGACCAATCAGGTGAGCGTGGTAGGCTCCTACTGGAACTTCTACGGCACAAACACCTTCGGCATCACCCTTGTGCCGATGTTGTTCGGCATCGGCTTGCTGTTCTGGAACGGCCGGAGCGTGATCGGGAGGCTGCTGACGGCTGCTGGCGCGTTGTTCATACTGGCGGGCGTGATTGCCAACATGCATATCTACTTTCAGCCGACGAGCCTGTTCAACACCATCGTGATGCTGGTGCTGCTGGTGGGAGGGCTGGGGCTGATCGCGCGCGCGCTGCGGCCGCATAAGGGCAATGAGCCCGGAGCACCGTCCTGACTGGTGGTGGGGCAGGCGCTTTCGCCTGCCAACCCGACTCGAGGTGACTTCGTGGGCTGCAAAAACAGGCGCCCCCGCAAACGGCCCGCGAGAGCGCCCATGCTGAAAACCGCCAGAGCCGCTGACCTTACTGCTGTTTAGTGGCTGATCCGCTGCTCTGTACAGTGACCTGCTTGCCATTCGGTCCGGTGATGGTCTTGTCCTTCGTGAACTGACCGTTGCCGCGAGTGCCGGTAGTATCTACCGTCGCTTGCTTGCCATTCGGTCCGGTGATGGTCTTATCCTTGGTGAATTGACCGTTGCCGCGAGTGCCGGTAGTGTCCACCGTCGCTTGTTTACCGTTCGGTCCGGTTATGGTCTTGTCCTTGGTGAATTGACCGTTGCCGCGAGTGCCGGTAGTATCTACCGTCGCTTGCTTGCCATTCGGTCCGGTAATGGTCGTGTCCTTGGTGAATTGACCGTTGCCGCGAGTGCCGGTCGTATCTACCGTCGCTTGCTTGCCATTCGGTCCGGTGATGGTCGTGTCTTTGCTGAACTGACCGTTGCCGCGAGTGCCGGTCGTATCCACCGTCGCTTGTTTACCATTGGGTCCGGTAATGGTCTTGTCCTTGGTGAATTGGCCCTTGCCGTAAGTGCCAGTCGTGTTGGCGGTAGCCTGTTTGCCGTTAGCCCCGGTGACGGTCTTGTTCCTCGTGAGCTGACCGTTGCCATAAGACCCATTGACTTGGACATTTCTCTGGCGGCCGTTAGGTCCCGTCTTGGTGGTCTGGCGAGACCACTGGCCACTGCCGCGGCCAAAACCTCTCATCCCGCCGATGCCGGCTGGGGCGACGTCCGCGGTCACAAGAAACGCCAGTAAGGCAAAACCTAAGTTTCGTATCCAGTTCATCATCGTGTGTGCTTCCCTCCTTTCCCTAAAGTGCCCAACCCTGTTTCCCCGAAAAGAGTCGCGCGGCAAGTGTGGCCGCGATCACGGCACGCGGGGGTGAAGTAAACCTGGAGCCGCAGCACAATTGAAAACATGAATGTTCCGTTGACTCCGTGCTGGACAGCACTCTTTTCGCGGTGTGTGAGCAAGCGCCCCAAAATGGGCGTGCGACGGGGGAACGGGGCCCGATTCAGAGTAGCCGGCGTCCGGCTGAACTGGTATCGTATCCGCCCAGCCCTTCCAATTCCCTGCGAAAGCTGGCGCGATTCAGCGTGTCGAGCAGCGTCTGAACCGGGGGGTGGTCCAGGTGCTGTCGGCGTATAGCGAGATCGTAGCGCTCGCTCACCAGCGGAATGAAATCGAGCCCGAAGACGCGGGCAGCCGCGCGCGTGGCGATACAGCAATCCGCATCCCCCGAGCGCACCTGCCAGGCGGCCGCGAGATGACCGCCGGCCAGGCTCTGGTATCCACGTACCTTTTGCCCGGCGATCCCCAGGCGGTGCAGATGCGCATCGAGCAGGGCCCGGCTGCCCGCGCCGGATTCGCGGTTCACGATGGTGACGTCCGGCCGCGCGAAGTCCGCAATCGAGCGAATCGACTTGGGATTGCCGTGGGCCACCACGATGCCTTCCTCCCAGACTGCCAGCGAAATCACCGCTACGGATCGCCGCGCGAAGATGCGGTGGATGGCGGGTAGATTGGATTCGCCGGTGGCTTCATCGCGCAGATGCGTACCGGCCACGTGGATGGCGCCTTGCTTCAGCAAGGCCAGCGCTTGTGAGCTGTTGCGCTGCGCGACGACCAGTTCTACTCCGGCGCGCAGCATGTGGCGCGCCAGCACCGAAATTCCAGGATCGCAGCCGGCCACCAGAATCCGCTGGCCGAGATCGTATTCGCCATGAAAGAGCTGCACGGTGGCTTTGCCGAGCCGTCCGGGGGCGTCCAGCAGAACCGCATCGGCGGTGGGTAGATACCAGGGGACAGGCGAGGCCGCCGAGGCCACCATGCGCCGGTCCACACGGCAAAGCTGTACAGGCTCGCCGGCCCGCGCGCGGTCGGCGTGCGGCAGCAGAGTCACCTGCGCAGTATGGAGAGGAGCCGCGGGTGCGTCGCCGCTGAGGGAGAAAAGGTCTTCCACGCGCACTTCGAGGATGCGCGCCAGGCGCAGGGCGACCGCGGTATTCGGCACATAGCTGCCGGCTTCCATGGCGTAGATGGTCTGGCGGCTGATGCCGGTGCGTTCGGCCAGATCGGCCGCGGAAAACCCGCGCTGCTGCCGATGCGCGGCCAGCGTGTTGGCGATTCCGGCCGGAGTTTTGGTGTTCCGATTGTCTTTCATCGAAGACGCCCGTCTCTTTGACGTTACAACAGGAGGAGGCGGGCTGCCAACTGGCGCTATTACTTCAATCGGCATGGTGCTGGAGTCCATGGGTGTTTGAACCAAAACAGAGCACCTCTGTTTGGTTCGTGATTTAGCGCGAGGGGACCGGGGCGGTCCGTCACCAATGTCGGAAACCTTGCACCGCTGCGTGGCGCAGGCACTCCTGCCTGCCGCGCTGGCACTCCTGCCAGCGCAGGCGAGCCTTGCTTGCCTATCGCGCAAATGGAACTTCGCCCGCGCCAGATCAACAACCTCCAGATTGGTGCTCTGGAGAGCGGCGAGCTTCAGCTCGCCGAATTCTGACCGTGGGCCGAAGCCCACGGCAGCACACTAACCACTTGCCGGCGGCCAAACTAAGTGGCGTTGGGCGAAAACGCCCGCCCCACGTGGGACTGCCTATTTCTTACAACGATTCGACCGTCTCCCTACGGACCGGGCTGCGCCCCGCCCACATCGATCTCCTGCCGCGTGTGCCGGCTGAGATACCAGCAGGGCGTGTCGCCGAAATGCGGGAACAAGGAGTTCACGCAAGTCTGCGAAGCGGGTGGATTAAACATGTAGTCCGTCTTGCGGTCCTTCATGGGGACGGCGTAATAGGTGGTTACCTGAAAGGTTGCGAACTGCTCACGGTGGTTCGGAAACCTGAAGCGAAGCGAGAGGTAATCGCCAAGGTACACCAGCCAGCAACACAGAACTACGATCAACACCGCGATGGGCAGGTTACGTCTCATGCGAGTTCGCGCCGGCCGGGTTGTGCGCTCAGATCTTCAGGAAGAGCTTCCGCTGGTACATCCAGAACAGAATGAGCCAGTAACTCAACAGCACCGCCATGCCTAGCAGGAGCGGCTCCAGGCCGGGCCCGAGGATCTTGAAGGCATTCGGACCCAGGTGAATCCGGAACGAACTGAAGATGAAACGCTCGAACAGGTGAGCAATCAGGTAAGCCGCGATGGAGTTTACGCCGATCACCACCAGCGGGAAGGCCCACTTGCGGTAACCTTTCACGTCGATCACCCAACTGAAGGCCGCCGTCAGCAGGAAGCAGGCGCCGCCGCTGAACAGCGTCCAACTCGGAGTCCAGATGCGCTTCACCACTGGGCAGATGCCGGTAAAATGCAGGAACAGGCCGGAGGTAATGCCGATCGCGCCTGCGATCAGCAGGCGCTTCATGGGAATCGCGGGCGCACTGGCGCGCAGCCAGCGGCCCGCCACCAAGCCCAGAATCATGGTGCCTAGCGTCGGAATGAAGCTGAGTGTCAGATATCCGCCCGAATTGAAGACGAACGGCTGCGACCGCGGAAAGAGATTCAGAAACCACTGATCGAAGGCGTTGCCCAGGTTGGCGTTCTTGTTCCAGTGCGCGGCGAATCCTGTATAGTGGTGCGCCCAGTTCGCCGGGACTCCCACGCTCTGCCAGTCGAAGCCCGGGCCGGCCACTGGGTACAGCGCCCACGCCAGCCAGTATCCGCCAAGGACCACGCCCAGCGCAATCCACGCCCAGCGCGGCGGGCGGAAGCCCAGCAGGAATAAGATTGGATATCCCAAGCCGATCTGTGTAAGGGTGTCTTCGAACGTGAAGTAGGTACGCGCGCTGTACATGGATCGCAGGAAGATTCCGAGCGCGATCAGCAGAAACGAACGCCAGATGGCGTGCGCCCACATCTTGCCGAACGTGCCGCCTTTGGCCAGGCGGCTGGCGATGGAATAAGGCAGCGCTACACCGACCAGGAAGGAGAACGACGGCTGAATCAAATCGTGCAGCGAGCAGCCAGCCCAATCCACATGCGTCTGGTTGTAGCCCAGAAAGGCCCAGAACCAGTTGCCGGGAAAAGCTTGTGAGACACGCGCCAGTTCGAGCACTTCGGCCATCATCAGCAGCATCACCCAGCCGCGATAGGCGTCCACGGCGATATTGCGGGCGAGCGGTTGCGGGCTACGGATGGATTCCTGCGCCCGCGGCGGGGATAGGGTGGCTTGCAAGCGTCACCTCCGAACGGGATTCAGACTAGACCATAGCACAGGACGAGTCCGGAATTACAGTTGCGTATTGGAGCACCGCTTGCTCTGATCGGAGCCACGACCGTCAGGGAGTGTCTTCCCAACATACGAGACCGCATTTAAGAAATCGTGGCAGGTGTCGGAGGTCAGGGCTGTGTTTGTGCTTGCCGATGGGATCGCCTTGCGGAATCGGGTAATGCGCCATTTGCCCCCGCCTGACTTCACGCCAAGGTTTGACCGGGCCGGAGTCACAACGATCCCACAACCGCCAGCTCATTGAAAACAATAGATAATTGTTAAATATCCCACCCTCCGCCCATCGCTGCCGTGTTACAGTGTGCTCGGGTTAAGAAGGGTCGCGGGCAAGTTCGCCAATCCGCCCCCGGATCATACCAAGGGTTCCCGGTACTCGCTGCGAGGCGTTCTGCCGGATATCGGCATAGACCTTTGAAAACAAGCTACTTACTGTCTGGCAGGGGCATACCGGGACATAAAAAACTTATGTGGAAATTGGCTTCGTTTGTCATATTTTTGATTCGAGCCCCTGCCGCTCTCCGTGCCGAACCGCCTCCCAAGAAAGTCCCCCAGCGGGAAGCCCCCAATTCCAATTCCAAATTGATCCACCACCCGAAATCGACACGCCGCATTCCAATTGCGGACAGTTCCCTGAGGGCCGCCTTGTGAAATAAGCGGTACGAGTGGTCCGGCAGTTGCACTCACGCACCCGATGCACACCCTTTGGCGGGACCTTCGTTATGCGTGCCGCGTTCTGGCGAAATCTCCCGGATTCACGGCCGTGGTCGTGCTTTCGCTGGCTTTGGGCATCGGGGCCAACACCGCGATTTTTGCGATTGTGAACGCCTACCTGCTGCGCCCCATGCCGGTCGACAGCCCGGACCGCCTGGTGGCCATCTATTTCACTTCGCCCCACTGGAGTGGCATCGGCTCGTTCTCCTATCCCGAGCTGCTGGATTACCGCAAGCAGGAAACCGGCCTGTCGGACCTGATGGGCCACACAGGCATCCCACTCAGCATGACCGAGGGTGAAAAGCCGGAGCTGATCTGGGGCGAAATCGTTACCGGCAATTACTTCTCGGGTTTGGGCGTGCATACGGTCGTGGGGCGCGGCTTTTTGCCGGACGAGGTGCGCGAGCCGGGCAAGAACCCCGTCTGCGTGCTCAATTACAACTTCTGGCAGCGGCGATTTCAGGGCGATCCGAATGTGGCGGGCCGCACGCTCAAGATCAACGGCCACCAGTTCACGATCGTGGGCGTGGCCCCGCGCGGTTTCATCGGGACGCAGCTATTTAATTTCATACCGGACGTATGGGTGCCGGTCACCATGCAGCAGACCATCGCACCCAATGACGGCAACTACATGGAAGGGCGCGACAATCGCTGGATCAACCTGCGCGGCCGGCTGAAGCCCGGCGTGACGCGGGCGCAGGCCGAGGCGGCCATGAACGTGGTCGCGCGGCAACTCGCGCGGGAGTATCCCAAAACCGATGCCGATCTACAAGTGCACCTGATCCCCGGCGGCGCCCGCAGCCAACCTTGGCTAACAGC
>JBEKUO010000364.1:0-7430 GCA_049514955.1 Bryobacteraceae bacterium
CAGGAGGCCGGCCGAGGGTGATGCGAATGCCGGTGACTTCGATGGTCGAGAACAGCTCCACCAGACCGCGTTCCAGCCGCTCCGGCATGCGCGCCGAGTTGGTATCGAGAAACAACTGCGTTAGGCGGGCGAACACTTCCGGGGCAATCGGCTTGCCGGCGGTCAGGACGATGGCGTATTGGTCGCGGCCGTGTACGATCGGCTCGGGAGTTTGGGGCGCGCCGGTTTTGAAGAGCAGGATGCGCACCGGCTGCGGAGTCTGCAGGTTATCGTCACCCAGCACTAGGCCGAGGGCGTGGCGGAACTCCTCGAAGCGGACCAGGGTGTCGCGGCCATCCTTCGTACCGGCGCTGCTCATGACTTCGAAAGGGCCGGAAGTGAAGCGGGTCCAGCTCGCTGCGGCTGTCAGGGGGAGGAGACAGCCGAGGAGGAATTGGCGCAGCATGCTTTCATCGTAGCGCGCGGGAGGCTCGCGAACATCGACAAACGGCGTCGATGTTATGACGCGGCGACACGGCGACACGGCGACGCGGCGATTCGGGCCGTTGGCTGGGCGAGGGCGAACTCGGCTGCCATCGACTGCGGACTCCGTGGCGGACTATGGACCCCCGCAATGACTCATCGCGTCCGCAGCAGGCCGTTAGAGATATTGCTCGCGTCGATATAATATCCCACGATGTCCCCCCTGCGTTGGTGGCATAAGGGGCAGTGCCCTTCCTCCGGTATCGGAGGCCATGCTCGCCAGCGATAACGTTCGCTTAGTCTTCGTTCGAAACATGGCACCCTCGTCTGCATTCATTTCATGGCCCGGCTTAACGAATCGCCCAATTTTGGCTGGCCCCCCCGGTACAAGTGTTGACGACGAGTTGGGTGCCTCCCCCCACGCTTGGTCCACCGGAGCTATCCAGGCATAGGAAGGCATCCGCCAAAATAATGCAATAGGGGCCACCCAGCGAGCAGTTATCGACAATCCAGGCCTGCTGTTCAAGAAGGGTTGAAGTGCAGGTGGACAAAGTCACGAGGCTTCCCGGAGAAATCCCGCTGGCGGTGAGACATTTGGATACCGTGTTCTCAGTGCCAATTCCCTGAAGCTGGTCGTTCTCAAGGTTCAATATCTGCGCAGGGTCGTCGTTACAGGAGTACGCAATCACAGGCGTCCCATTGGCGGTCTGGCCTCCCGAGACGGTTGCGCAGACGTGCGGTGCGCTGGCATTCAATTCGAACTGGATGCCACGCAGGGTCCAATTCTGGCTCGGGTTGTAGTTACAAGGGTTGATAACCAGTTGCGTGCCGCCGCCAACCGCAGGCCCTCCGCTGCTGTCCAGGCATAACTGGCCCTGGGCCTCTGCCTCGGAGGTGTAGATCGAGCCGGCGAAGATTGTCCACTGCTGGTTTAGGCCCCCGTTACAGGGCCATAGGTCCACCAGGGTTCCGGGAACGCTGCTGTTTCCCTTCACGTCGAGGCACATGGACTTGCCGTTTGCCGTGCCAATTCCTTGAAGCTGGCCCTCAACCAAGGTCCACTGGTCCTCAGGCCCCCCTTTGCAGGAGTAGGCGATCACCGGCGTGCCAGGGGCAGTGTTGCCGCCCTGGACCACCGCGCACAGGTGGGGGGCGCCCGTGTTGAGTACCAGTTGCGCGGCGTTCGCCGGGGCCAAAATGGCGGCCAGCAGGCCGAACGATGTCAGAGTTCCGAATGCTCGCAAGGTGTGGCTCATTGTTTTGCTCCTCTGAAGCAAGTTGCCAGTGCGTTTGCCGCGCTTCAGTTACTGTTACGTTCTTCCACCGGCCGGGCTACCGAATGTTCCAATTCTGGCTCCCTGCGCCGGTACACGTTTCGACCACCAGTTGCGTGCCGCCCCCAACGCTCGGCCCCCCGGAACTGTCCAGGCAAAGCCCGCTGGACAAAACGATCTCGCTACTCGACGGGCGCCCGAAAATCGTTCCGTTATACATAACCCACTCCTGGGTCACCTCCGACGTGACACAGCTGGACAAAGTTACGAGGCTTCCCGCTGTCAGACCGCTGGCGGTGAGACACGTGGAGTTTCCGTTATTAGTGCCGATACCTTGGAGCTGGTCCTTAATGTAGTTCCACACTTGGGGTGGCGCGTCGCCGCAATTGTACGAAATCACGGCTGTACCATTGGCGGTATCGCCTCCATTGACGGTTATGCAATTGTAGGGCGCGTTGCCATTCAATTGGAACTGCATGCCACGCACGAGCCACACTTGGCTCGCCGCGGTACTGCTACACGGGTTGATGACTAATTGCGTGCCGCCACCGACTGAGGGCCCTCCTTTGCTATCCAGGCACATCCCGCTCTGGACACCATAGATTTCGCCGTTGCCGGAGAGCTCCCACTGCTGGTTTTGCTTGCCATTGCATTGATACAGGTCCACCAGAGTTCCGGCGGTAGTCCCCTGTCCCTTCACGTCGAGGCACATGGTCACCCCGTTTGCCGTGCCAATCCCTTGAAACTGGCCGTCACCATAGTTCCACCGGTCTTCGGGCCCCCCGGAGCAGGAGTAGAGGATCACGGGCGTCCCGTTGGCAGTATTGCCGTTTTCGACGGCGATGCACTTGTAGGGGCTGTTCCCATTGAGTTGGATTTGCGCGGCGTTTGCGGGGGCCAAGCCGGCCAGCATGCCGAGCAGCGATAGAATTCGGAACACTCGCGGGATATGACTCATTTTGTGCTCCTCTGAATGAGTTGCCAGCGCGGCACTTGCCGCGTTTTAGTTACTCAGGGTTGCCAGCCTTTGGCCGCTTTTAACTGTGGCTCGGTGAGAGAGTCACCAGTTACGTTCCTACAAGCCAACGGCCCCAGACACCTGGTTGGCCGGCTGCCAGTATCTGACAAGCAACGCGGAAACCTGGCTTGTCAGTTGGCAGGCGAAAGCGCCTGCCCCACCACCACAATTGCAACGTTTGCTGGGGGCAGGCGGCCACGCCGAAAATCCATGTCAGCCGAGTATTCAAAGCACCAGCTTGCCCAGATCGTAGTACACGGTCGACAGGTCTCCACATGCACCCGTATGCGTTTCCGCGACCATTCCGGTCGAAGCTGAGGTTGGATTGAAAATCGACACGGTCGGGCTGCACCCCGTGCCGTATTTCGTCGCTGGGCTCCAGGTAACCGACGACGACGTATAAGGGGACACGTGATACCACAGAGCCGTGGTATCCCCCGCGGCGGGACTGGTTGCCTGGTGTACTTCCACGAGGTAGAAGGAACTGGCGAACTCACCGCCGCCGCAAAGAGACACGGAGGGCATGTAGCCGTTGTCGTACTTTACGCTGGAACCCCAACTTATGGTGTCTCCGCTGACCGTTCCCATGCTGTACCACAGAGTTCCCGGATTGCCCTGATGGACTTCCACCGCCAAACCGTTGCATACACTCACGCTGGGCGCGTAGCCGGTATCGAATTCGTGAGACGGTCCCCAGCTCAGCGAGGGCGTTCCGGTGGAGCTCAGGCTAAGTGCGCCCACGTGATACCAAAGCTTCGATACCCCCGTTCCCGCCTGATGGACCTCCACTACGGTTGCCGTAAAGCCCGGAAGGTGGTCCAGCGGAATGGGATCGATCGATACGCTGGGGAGATAGCCGCTGTCGTATTGTGTGCTGTCGTTCCAAGCGACGAACGGGGAAAGCAAGGGGTAGGATTCTGTGCCTGTGTGATAGAAGAGCGCTCCGCCAGTGCCTTCGTGCACCTCGACAGCGGTGTCGATTTTGCCATTTGCCGCCTCCGTCATCACCGTCAATCCCACGCTTGGGTTGGTGCCCTGATCGTCATGGCCGGTGCCCCAGCAAATCGCATGCGCGGAGGTGCAATCGTAAGTCGTGCCGGCCAAATATCCTAAGGAACCCAGGGCCGTACTCTGCTGGCCCACGACCAGGAAGCTTTCGAAGTAGTCGCTGGCGAGCCTCGGCAGGTACAGGCTGCTACCCGTTGTTCCGCCTTTCTCCACCCAGGTTATGGATTGACCTTGGGCCGCGCCGCATAACCCCAGCGCCATTACGGCTAGTAAAGCAATTGATTTCGACATAGTTTCTCCCGATCCTTCGCTTGGTTGCGGGGAGAATCGCCGGACCAAGATTCACTCCTCTGAGTTTGGTATTGGCGGGCGGTTTTGCTCCGCTTCCGTTACTTTGCTCTGCTTCCGTTACTAAGACCACTCCCTGACGGTCGTGGCTCCGATCAGAGCCGCGCGCGTCCACAAGCGGTATTGCAATACGCAACCGTAATTCCGAACGCGTGTACTAAAGCGACTATACTGCGGCCGAACGGACGAGTCACCATCCAAATGAATAGGTATTTTCGCGCTGGGTTCAGCGGATCATGCGGGCGCGCAAGGCTTTGGCAACCGCTTCCGATTTGGAGTGCACCTGCAGCTTTTCGTAGATGCTGCGCATGTGCCAGGCCACCGTGGCGCGGCTGACACCGATTTCCGCGGCGGCGGTCTTGAGGTTATGGCCGTCGACCAACAGCGCCAGGAGCCGGGTTTCGTGCGGGGTTAGCTTGCGGCCGGACTTCTCCGGCGGGCGAAAGTCGCGGAACAACTCGACGACCCGGCGGGCCACCTGAGGCGACATGGGCGCGCCGCCGTCGACGGCTTCCTGCAGGCTTTCCAGCAGCCGCGCGGGAGGCGTGCTCTTCAACAAGTAGCCGCAGGCGCCCGCGCACAGCGCCGCGAAGATGCGCTCGTCATCCTCGTAAACCGTGATCATCAGCGCGGGCAGGGCGGGATGACGCTGCTTCAAGAGCCGGATGCCTTCGGTACCCGGCATACCCGGCAATCCGATATCCGCGAGCAGCACGTCCGGCACGTCGCGCCCGATGTGTTCGAGAGCCTCCTCCATGGAGCCCCAAGCGCCCGCGCAACCGTAACCTGGGGTGCCGGAGATCAGCGCTTTCAAGCCTTCCCGGATCTCCCGCTGGTCCTCGACGATGGCCACCCGAATCATGCAAGCCGCGAATCCAAAAGTTTAGACCCGCGCGGTGCGTTTTGTCACCATTCATTTGAATGGGGTTCGCCAAGCGAATGCGCGCGGGTGCCCGAGCGGAACGCGCAGGGCGATAGTCGTGCCTTGGCCGGCGGCAGAGGCGATGCGCACTTCGCCGCCCAGCGTCTTGGCCCGTGCTTGCATATTCAGAATGCCGTGACCGGCGCCGGTTTCGCACGCGGGCAGACCCTTGCCGTTGTCGCTGACGCGCAGCGCCAGCCAGTCGCGCTCGCGGGAGAAGTCGATCTCCGCCTGCGTGCAGTCCGCGTGGCGCATGATGTTGTTGACGGCCTCCTTGAACACGAGGTAGATCTCGCGGCGCATGTCGGCGCCCAACTTAAGGTCCTGATCGGCGGCCGGGGCACGGAAGACGAAGTCGATGTTGCGGGCGGCGAACAAATCGCTGGCGAAGCGGCGCATGCGCTGCTGCAAGTCGCGCAGGTGATCGTGGCCGGGACTGATGGCCCACACAATATCGCTCATGGAAGCCAGCAATTCGCGCGCGGAGCCGGCCATACCGGAGAGCGGTCCGCTAAGACCTCGATCGTCACCGGAACGCTGGATGAGGACCTCGCTCAGAATGGCGATCTGAGAAAGGCCGGCGCCGATGTCGTCGTGCAGGTCGGTGGCGATGCGCGTGCGCATACGTTCGATCTGGACGGCCTGCGCCACGCGGTAGCAGTGCGCCGCGAAAACCAGGCCGGCCAAGCTCGCCAGCGCGAGAGATTCAAACCACCAGCGCCTCCAGAACGGCGGTAGAACCTCGAAATCGATTTCCGCGGGAACTTCGCTCAGTTGGTCTTCCGAATTCACCGCCTTGACCAGGAACTGGTAGCGACCCGGCGCCAGCCCGGGATAGTTCGCCGAATGGTCCCTTTCCGGTTTCGTCCAATTGGAACCGGCGCCTTCCAGCTTGTACGTGTAGCGCAAGTTCTCTTCCGGCTCGCCGTTGAAGCCCACGAACTCGACCTGAAGCTGATTCCGCGAGGGACCTAATCCCGGTGGCCGGATGCGCGATTCGCCGGCCTGCGAAACGGGATAGGTCTTGCCGAAGATTTTCAGGTCCGTAATCAGCACGGTGGCGATCTTGGGCGGCGGGTCGGGAGTGGGTGTTAGCCTCGACAAGCCTTGTGTCGTGGCGAACCAGAGGTTGGCGGCGCCGTCGCGAAACGCCGAACGGAATTCGCCATGCGCCAATCCGTCGGCGGATGAGAAATGCTTGATGCGTCCGGTGGCCGGGTCCAAACGATCCACGCCTTTCCCCGTGCCGGCGTAGATGCGCCCCAACTTGTCCTCAACGATGCAGCGAACCGCGTTGCTAGCCAACCCGTGCGCGGTATCGTACGTGCGAATGCGGAGTGGCACACTGCCGGGATTCTCCATCACGCCAAGCCCGGCGCCGGAAGCGATCCACAATCGCCCGGCGCGATCCACGAGCAGCGCGAATATGGTGGCCGGTGGCGCTCCATCCGCGGGCTTAAATCCGATGATTTGCCGTCCGTCGTAGCGAAATAATTCGCCACCGCCCCACAAAGCCATCCAGATGTTGCCGGTATGGTCCTCGGCAAAAGCGCTGACCAACTGATGTCGATTTGGACCGTCTTCCAGCCAGGAGATGGCCTTGCGCCCGGGATCCCAGCGCAGGAGGCGATCCCCCTGCGCGGACTGCCCCGAGGCCCAGATGCGGCCCTTGGAATCCTCGAAGATTTGGAAAACGTTAACGTCCTGCGCATAACGCGATTTTGGCTGTCGTCCCGCCAGGTCTAGCGCACTTACCGGCGCGAAGCGGCAAAGCCCGGCGTTGGTGGCCGCCCACCACTCGCCGGTACGCGATTGCAAAAAGATCTGGTGCTGTCCCCAACCCGGATGATCCCCAAATACCTTGGGAACGACAGTGTGGAATTTGACGCCATCGAAAACATTTACCGATTGTCCTCGTTGATTTATCGAAACCGCCAAAACCTTACCGGTGCGATCGCCAAAGACCGAAAACACCCGATCGGCTGTGAGTCCGTCCTGTTCGCGAAATGTGACAAATCCGGCGGACCCAATTCGCATGGCCCCGGCAGCTTCCGTTCCGGCCCACATGTTCCCGACCTTGTCCGCGGCGAGCGCGCCAATTGAGCGATCGCTGAGTCCATGGCTGCGAGTCAGATTTCGGAAGACCGGTTCACCGTTCCCTGGAAGCAAGCGGCTGATTCGATGGTCGGTTCCAATCCAGATGGCGCCGTCCGATCCCTCCGCCAGCGCCGAAACATTGAGTTGCGCCGATCCGTCGGTTGGGTAAACTCGCTGGACGCCACAGGTGCCGGCCGCGCCTGCAGAGCGCATCAATGCCAACCCATAGCGGGTGCCGGCCCATAATCGGCCGGACCGGTCCAGGAGCAATGCGTTCACCCAATCGCTCGGCAAGCCATCC
>JBEKUO010000365.1:0-7418 GCA_049514955.1 Bryobacteraceae bacterium
ATCCAGAATGGCGGCAAATTTTCCGAACCGAAGGCGGCGCGAAATGTTCAAAACAAAAAAACTGCGGCCTGCTGTTCTGCCCGACAGCGACCAATTCACCAGCACGGACGTGGCTCGTATCTGCGGCGTCAGCCTGCGCCAGTTGCAATGGTGGGATGAGCGGAATGTCGTCTCCCCGCGCCAGGACGGTCACAAGCGTGTTTACCTTGCTCAGGAGGTGCTGGAGGTATCCGTCATCGCCGAGCTGCGGCGGAAAGGATTCTCGCTCCAGAAGATCCGGCGCGTGCTGCGCTTCCTGCAGAAGGACATGGGCAAGCGCCTCAGCGAGGCTCTCCAGAGCGAGTCGGAAGTCCATCTGCTCACCGATGGCAAATCCATTTATATGGAAGAGGCGCCCGACCGGATCATCGATCTGCTCAAGAATGCCCGCCAGCCCATGTTCCTGGTATGCGTCAGCGACCAGGTGCGGCGGCTGTCGCAAGCCACCAAGAAGCCGCCCAAATCCGAAGCCGGCCGCGCCGTCCGCAAAGCGCGCGCCGTTTAGGGGGCCACCGCACCCCCGCTTGCCTGGCATCGCGCGTTTGACCGGCGGCTGCCCGGTTTTCTATACTGAAAAGACGCGATGTATATCCTGATCACACTTATCCACGTAATCGTCTGCGTCTTCCTGATCATTGTGGTGCTGCTGCAAAGCGGGAAGGCGGCCGACTTGGCGGGAGCTTTTGGCGGTATGGGTTCGCAGACTGCTTTCGGACCGCGCGGTTCCGCCACGCTGCTGTCGAAAGCCACCACGGTGTCGGCCATCGTCTTTATGATCACATCGATGTCGCTTTCCATCTTGGCCACGCGCGGCAACGGGGGCCCGGGCAAGACGGTTCTGGACTCGTCGGGCGCGAAGCAGACCACACCGGCCAAGACAGCGCCGGCGCCGGCCAAACCGGGGCCGATTTCGGTGACGCCGGGGAAGCCAGGCAGCGCTCAGGGCAAGACGGCGCCGCTCAACATCCCGGCCGCGCCCCAGAAGGCGCCTGCCGCGCCGGTCCAGCCGAAGAAGTAGCAACCATTGCGGAGGTGGCGGAATTGGCAGACGCACTAGCTTGAGGTGCTAGCGGGAGCAATCTCGTGGGGGTTCAAGTCCCCCTCTCCGCACCAGATTTTTGTTGCGAATTTCACTTGTTTACGGCCCAAGTGTTTTTCGTGTGACATTTTTGTAGCCTGGCCGCAGCCGAATCGCGCGAACCGGCGACGTTCATTCCCAGGGCATTAGGATCCGAGCCGCAACGACCCGTCCATTTGCTATGCCGGCGTTTCGCTCGGTTAGCCGGACCCGCCAGCCAAAATCGCCTCGACTGCAATTCCGCACCGCACTGCGGCAAACATTCAGAGAGAATATCCTCGGCCGGAGTCCACTCTTAACGCAAGTCGTTCAACTTCTCCCTCAACGTTGGCCGACGATTCGGTCGGTATTGTATCGCACGGGAGGATGGCATGGCGCGGAACGAACATCCGGAAGACTTCCCGCATCTGGCTCTGATCGATAAAAGAAGAGCAGTGTGCGATCTGGCGCGGCCATGCAGCCATACCCGCAGGCCGACGCGTGCAAGCACGAATACGCGGAAAGAATGGCAACTTGGGTGTACCTCCGCGATAATTCCGGCGCTTTTGTGGGGCGATCTCCCGGTACCGCGCCGAGCCCCTAGCCTGGCCCCTGAGGGCTTTCGGCTGCCAAGTATCGGCGGCGATTCTTCCGCCGTTCCATTTCCAAAATAAGGAGTCTCACCAATGCATACGTCCACTTCCCTAACCTCCATCGTCGACCCTGTAATCTCTCTGGTCCCTCGCGCGGAACTCCGGGACACGCTACGGCAAGCCTTCTCCGCGGAGCAGGTTGCCGTAGAAAACATCGAAGAGTTCTTCCGTATGCTCCCCTCAGCGGTATGGTCGCGGGATCTGCTGTGCACTTTCGCCGGCTCCTGGAAGGCCACGCATCTGAAGATGTTGGCGATCTATGGGCTCTCCTGCCGCCTGCAAAGAACCGCCGAGCGTGCGGAAGATCTGGACCGGTCCAACCTATATCTCGCCGCCGCGCGAAATGCAGCCACCAGTTACGAGGATCTCGGCCTGGACTTCGACGGCCACACACACGCGGAGCTCTACGACGATTTTGCGGAAGCTCTCACCGGCGGCGATCTCTGGCAGTTGCGGAAATACCGTCTCCCCGAAGCCCAGCAGTTCTGCCGATGGACTTACCGCAAGATGGTGGTGGAGGACATCCCCGACGGCCTGCTGACCAACATGTTCTCGGAGATTTACAACCATGGCGAGTACACCATCGCCCTACCGGCGGCAGACGCCTATTTCCAGCAACACTCCCGGCTCACCGCGGAAGAGCGCCGCAAAGCCATCACCTACATTGCCGCCCATGTGGAGGACGACACCGAGGCCGATCACTTTCTGGTAGTAGTGGAGGCTCTCGATCGGTACCTGGCGGCCGCTAAAACACAATTCGACGCTGAGCGGGCCGGTTCCGTCTTCCGCGGTTATCTGCGAAATCTCGCACTGGTCATGCGGAAATTGACGGAGATAATGCGGACCGAGCTAGCCGGCGGGGAAACCAAGCTCCTGGCCGCCAGTGGTGCACACGCTTAATGCCCGCCTCACAACCCGCCATGGCGCCCAAGAAGCTTCAGGCGCCGGTGCGTCGGTTCGAACAATACGAGGCCGCGGTCCAGGCTATGGCTCGCTATGAAGCGGCGTTGCACGAGAACGCGTTGCGCAGGCGTTTGAACGGCTTGACCGTCACCGACCAGGACCAGCCGGAAGAGGTGTTTTGCCTCTTTCCGGTTCGCCCGCTCCAACCGCCGCTGGCACTCATTGGAGGCATGGGGCCGCTGGCCGGCGCCATGGCTTTCCGCCGGGCGTGCGCACGCTTCCGGGATTCGCGTGCCGTGGTGCTCTATCAGGCCTGCTCCATGCCTGACCGCTCCACGATCATTTTGGGCGAGGACGGCCCGGACACTCCATTGTGCCGCGAAATGGCTTTGCGGCTGGCCGGCGCCGTAAGGCTTGCCGTGGGTCTCGCTGGTCCGGCCAGCCAGCCGGCCCGTTGCATCATCGCCTGCAATTCCGCCCATTACTTCTGGCGGCTGCTGGAAGACGACCTCCGGCAAGCTGCACCAGGACGACCATGCGAAGTGCAGATGATCTCCCTAGTGGATGCAACCATGGAGGCGCTCAAGTTCCAGTCCTGCCGAAAGACGTTGGTGCTGGCAGCGGAGGGTGCCCGCATGGGTCGGGTGTTTTCGACGCCTTTCCGCGACGCCGGCATAGCTTTCGAAGAGCCGCCGCCCACGCTGAACCGTCTTTTGATGCGCGCCATCTTCGAAGGCGTAAAAGCTCTCGACGACCGCCGGGCGGTGGAGCTTGGCAACCAGTTCTTCGAAACCATACTGCGAGCCGGGCGGGACTATGATTGCGTTCTGGCCGGCTGCACGGAACTCCCGCTCACGATCGATCTCCTGCGGCTCCGCGGCAGCCCCGCCGTTGCCGCCTTTCTCTCCCGCGTGAGGATCGTCGATCCCTTCGAGGAAGCCCTCTGCCGGGCCTGATCCACTGCATTCCCATATCATGCCAACTTCTCTGGAACACTCTATCGAGAAAAGCCGGAGCCGCTTCGACCAGTTCCCCAGGTCCGGCGTGGAGCAATCCATCCCAGCGCGGTTCGAGCAGCAGGCGCGCATGTATCCGGACCGGATCGCCATCGAGGATTCCGGAACCGCCCTCACTTATCGCGACCTGAACCGGTTGGCGAACCGCATCGCGCGCGCCGTCCTGGCCGTGCGTGGCGCGGGGCCGGAGCCGGTGGCGCTGCTGCTTGGAAATGGTGTCCCGGTTGTAGCAGCCATGCTGGGTGTGCTGAAGGCGGGGAAGTTCTATGTCGCCCTGGATGCATCGCAGCCCATGGCGAGGATGGCGGCGATCCTTGCGGAAACCCAGCCGGCCCTGCTGATTGCAGATTACCCCCGAATGGAACAAGCCGAGGCGCTTTCGGCCGTGCCGCTGGTGAACTTCGACACCTTGGAGCCGGGCCTTTCCGTAGAGAATCCCAGCCTGACCATCTCCCCCGCCGCTCTTGCATTCGTGGTCTTCACCTCGGGTTCCACCGGAAAGCCCAAGGGAGTCATGCACGACCATCGCTACGTGCTGCATCTGACCATGGTCTACACCAACAGCGGGCGGATATCGGCAGCGGACCGTTTGGCGCTGCTCTATCCGCCGAGCTTTGCCGGCGCCGTGCGGGATATCTATTGCGCCCTGCTCAACGGCGCCGCGCTGCTTACCTTCGACGTGCAGCGTGAAGGTCTCACAACCCTGCCCGCCTGGCTGCGGCAAAAACAGATTACGGTATTCTTCGCCGTGGCCACTACATTCAGGCACCTCTGCGGCCTGCTCACTCCGGACGACCGGTTCCCGGCCATGCGCCTGATCGAACTGGGCAGCGAACCTGTCTATGCTTGTGACGTGCATCTCTACCAGCGGCATTTCTCCGAAGCCTGCCGCATGATCGTGAACTTGGGCGGTTCGGAGATCAGCCCCATCTGCCAGTTCCCGGTCGACGCCGGTACTCGGATTGAGGGCGGTGCCGTGCCGGCCGGCTATGCGGCGGAGGATGTCGAGTTGCTCCTGTTGGATACCGAGGGGAGCCCGGTGGCCGCGGGCAGTCCCGGCGAAATCTTCGTGCGGAGCCGCTATCTTTCCCGCGGCTACTGGAACCGTCCCGAGCTGACTGAGGCGGCGTTTCTGCCCGACCCGGAAGGCGGCGACCGGCGTCTGTTCCGCACCGGTGAGATGGGCCGGCTGCTGCCCGATGGCTGTCTGCTGCATCTTGGGCGGCGCGATTTTCAAGTCAAGATCGGGGGCTACCGCGTGGAGCCCGCCGAGGTGGAGGCATTCTTCACTGGCACGGGATTGGTCCGCGAAGCGGCCGTAACCGCCTGGCGCGACTCCACCGGCGAACAAAACCTGGCCGCCTGGCTGGTTCCGGTCGAGCATGACGCGCCGCCTTCCGTCCACGAACTGCGCGCCCTGGCCGCCGCCGCGTTACCCGGCTATATGGTGCCCGCGCGCCTCGTCCTCATGAGCTCCCTACCGACAACCTCGGGCGGCAAGCTGGACCGCCGCGCGCTGCCCGATCCGCGGCGTGCCAGCCAGCAGGCGGGCACAGTTTAGATGCAATACGTTCACTTAAGCGGGCAGCCAGTGTCCTGGTATGTTTCCGATCCGATAAACTAACAGTATGGATTGGAGCCTTTGTAGCGCCGTCGACCGAGCCCCAGGGAAACTTGGTGGTGCCTGGTGCTTCCGGGGTACGCGCCTGCCGGTTGCCGCCCTGTTTGAGCACCTCGACCGGGGTTCAACCATAGACGAGTTCCTGGAGTGGTTTCCGTCAGTTAATCGAGAGCAAGTGCATCATGTTCTTACCTTTGCCAAGAGCTCCCTGGAGCCTGCGGCGGTTGCGTGAAGATCCTGTTCGACGCCAACACGCCAGCCGCACTTGCCCGGTTTTTGCGAGGACATGAAGTCGTGCGGGCGGACGAACTAGGATGGCAAGGATTAGAGAACGGCGTCCTGCTTGACGCGGCCGAGCAAGCTGGGTTCGACATCCTGCTTACTTGCGATCAGAACATCCAGTATCAGCAGAACCTAATGAGGCGTAAGCTGGCTCTTCTCGTCCTGTCCTCGAATCACTTGGCCGACCCTACGGCCAATCGCGGCACGGATTGCCACAGCCGTTGATTTCATGCAAACCGGGCAGGTCGTCAAGGTCGATGTCGCGGTGTTTTAGCTCGCCCTCGTCTGCCGCGCCCGACAGACAGGGGGCTCAGCCAAGTGGCCGAGCGCCTTTGCGTCAACTGACGCGAGCGGCGCTTCACAGGACCGGACGCTGCATCTGGTCCTTGGTCGGCAACCGAAGCATGCAGCGGAGCACTTAGGGCATTTTGAACCGATCCCGTCATAATCGATGGAACCGCAAGACATAGCGAGTTATTCGTTCGACCTCTCGGGGCGAATTGTCCATATATGGCCCGTCCGTACGGAGACACCGAGTTCCGTCGCCGTATCGTTTGAGCCATATTTAAGCCCGGACGAGAAAGGCCGCGCTGCGCAATTCCGATTTGAGCGCCACCGGAATTCGTTTGTCGTCGCGCGCGGCATCCTGCGAATTCTGCTAGGACGATATCTGAACATCCCTCCGGCCGGCTTCCTGTTCCGGTACGGGCCTAAGGGGAAGCCTGCCATTGCCGGCTCGGAGGGTATCGACTTCAACTTGTCGCATTCGGGTTCGCTCGCCGTGTTTGCGTTCACGGCCGGCTGCGAACTCGGTATCGATGTCGAGCGGATCCGCCCGCTACCGGACATGCAGAGTATTGCGGACCGGTTTTTCTGTTCCGAGGAGGCGGCCGAACTGATGTCACTCCCGGCGAACCAGCGCGAGCATGGATTCTATCTCTGCTGGACACGCAAGGAGGCCTACATCAAAGCCAGTAGCGACGGGCTTTCCGCGCCGCTCGATGGTTTCCGCGTGACACTGCGGCCTGGCCAAACGGCCCGATTCATCCATCTTTCGAACGACACGGGCGCGTCCCAAGCGTGGTCGCTTCACGATCTCCGTCTGGCTTCCGATTATGCGGCAGCCCTCGCTTACCGCGATGCCGAGCGCCCCATCGTCATATTGCCGGTTGTCGATCCTACGGAATTGCCCGGCATTCACGATCGCCGGGGAACGTCGCTTAACTTGCCGTAATCCATTTGCAGCACCCGGTCCGCGACGTGGAAATATCGGTCGTCGTGCGTCACCACAACCACCGTCTTGCCGGCGCTCTTCAATTCAGGCAGCAGCGTTTCATAGAAGTAGCGGCGAAAATGCGGGTCCTGGTCGGCTGCCACTTCGTCGAAGATATACACGGGCTTGTCCTCAAGATAGGACACCACCAAGGCCAAGCGCTTGCGCTGTCCGGTCGAGAGATGCGTGTTGGTGAAGCGTCCGTCGCCAAAAGCCGTCTTGTGGGATAGCTCCATCAACTGCAGCAAGGCGTTGACGCGTTCCGGCGCTGCATCGCTCAGTCCGTGCAGTTTGTCGAACAAATGGAAGTCCGAGAAGATGGCGGAAAACAGGTTGCGGTAGGATTGGATGTTGGCCGGACCGATCTCCGCATCGTCGACCCAGATAACCCCCTGCGCCGGCCAGTACAACGCAGTGAATAGCTTCAGGAAGGTGGTCTTGCCGCTGCCGTTGCCGCCGATCAGGAACAGGATCTCACCGCGCCGGACTTCGCCGTCGATGGGGCCGGCCTGAAACGTGGCGTTGCCGTCGGGGTCTCGATAGGTGAACGAGACTCCTTCGAACCGGATCGCGT
>JBEKUO010000366.1:0-7410 GCA_049514955.1 Bryobacteraceae bacterium
GGTGTACGGTACGACCGCCTCGAATGCTAGCCTGTCGCCGCTCGGGGACCAGCGCGGAGACCCCACCTCCTTGCGATTGAGGGTCAGCACTCTCTCGGCTCCAGTCGCCGCGTCGATCAGCACCAGTTCGTTGTCGGCCCGGTCCTCGTCGAAATTCAGCCGCGACACCACGCAGACGATCGACTTGCCGTCTGGCGAGATCTGGGGATCGGAAACGGTCACGACCTTCGTCAGGTCTTCGAGTTGGATGCGGCGATTCTGAGCCGACGCAGTGGCTGCCGCAAAAAAAATCGCCAGCAGCATCAAGGCTAGCACTCGCGTAGGTTTCGATTGGGCAGCAGAATGAGCGTTCGATCCCGGAAGACAGCAGGTGAATGCGGAATGGTTCGTTGGTGTAGTGGCTGGCATAGGATGAGAGAGCTCCTTGTAATGGGATTGGGCCCGGCCGCCTGCGCCAAAAGGCAAGAGAATTTCGTACGGGCCAAGTCGCGTGCCTGGAGAGTCATGTGGATGAATTAGCTAAGTTTAACCTATCCTGTAGTGGATAGGTCCTGAGTCACGGCGCATCCGGAAGTAATCGAAGCGCGTTACTTGTGGAAATGCCGCCCCACCGCCATTCCTTAGAAAGTCTACCAGTTCATTCGACGACGGCATTAAGGACCCATATCACCAGGTAACTCGATTTCGGCAGTGGCGCGTTCGGGCGCGCCCCGCCCGCTATTCAGGCGGCGGTCAATGGCATCGGGCGTATGCGGCCGTCGCCCATTTCGATGGGAAGGCTCTCAGCCCACTCTTCCAGCTCGTTGTCGGTTATCTCGCGGCCATTGTTACCCGCGACAAGCACGATGCCCTCGGAGACAGGGCCGTCTGCGCACCGGGTCCTTTGGCACGTGGAGGTCTCCAAGTCTGCCTTGCCGCCTAGGGGGCGAGCGCCGGAAGCTTCACGCCACGGCCTCCATGACGCGCCGTACGCGAGCCGTGTGAGGCGCTAGTGATGCCGCAATGCCGATAGCGGATCGATTCCGGCAGCTCGTCGCGCCGGCAGATAGCTTGCGGCGAGCGCGATCAAAGCGAGCGCAACGGAAACGCCTGCGAGCATGAGTGGATCGCGCGGGCTCACGTCGAACAGTAGATTGGCCAGCAACTGGCCGAATGCCAGTGCGGCGGCAAGTCCTAGGGCCAAACCTACCAGCGTCAGTTCCAGCCCCTGGGCAACCACCAGCCGAATGACCCGGCAATTGGGGGCGCCCAGTGCTATCCGCACGCCGATCTCGTGGGTGCGCTGAGCCACCGAATACGAGATCACGCCGTAAAGTCCCGTGCCCGCCAGCACCAGGGCTAAGGCCGCGAAGATGCCGCCTAGTAGCATCGTAAGGCGCTGCGGGGCGACTGACTCGGCCACCAAAGTTTCGAGTGTGCTTACTTTCGAGATCGGTTGATTGGGATCGATCGCGCGTATAATACCGCGCACTCTGCCGGCCAGCGCGTACGGATCTTGCGCGGTCCGAAACACGAACGTCATGCCGTTGGTCGCGCCGCCCTGGTTCATAGAGAAGAACATTTCCGGAAAGGGCTCGTCGGCCAAGCCGAGATACTTGGCGTCGGACACCACGCCGATCACGGCAACAGGGTCACCAGCGTGCTCCGGGTAGTCTCCGATCCGGAAGCGTTTACCGATCGGGTTCTCGTTCGGCCAAGCCTTTTTCGCGAACGCTTCATTGATCACCACGACGGGTGGACGCCCCGGGGTATCTCCGGCGCTGAACAAACGGCCTTTTAGCAGGCGCATGCCGATGGTGCGGAAGTAATCCAGGCTGGCCACCCGGTGGCATGCCCATACATAATCCCGGTCGCCGCGGAAGGGCCGGCCGTCCACGGTGAGGTTCTGCCCCCAATCCTGGCCCGTCATCGGCAGGTTGCTGGCGGCGCCTGCGGCCAACACTCCAGGTACAGCGGCGGCACGGTCCAGCACCTGGGAACAAAACTGTTCTTGATCACGTTGTCGCTGGATTCTCACCGTCAGCACGCTCTCCGAGCGGAAACCCGGGTTCACGGCCGTCAGCCGGACGAAGCTTTTGATGAGTACACCAGCGCCGGCCAACAACACCACCGACAGGGCCACTTCGAGGATCACCAGCCCTCCGCGAATCCGGTGGCGACGGGCGGCCCCGGCTTGCACACGCGCGCCCTCTTTCAGCGCTTGGACCAGGTCCGGGCTGACCGCACTCCACGCCGGCGCCAGCCCGAACAGCAAACCCGTAAGCACAGCCACAAGCGCCGTAAGGCCGAGCATTTCCCAGTCCACGCCGGCCGCGCGCAGCGGCTGGAGGTCGGAGGGAATAGAAGCGTAGAGGATATCGACACCCCACAACGCGAACAGCACGCCCAAGCTCGCCCCGACGACGGCCAGAAGCACGCTCTCGGTGAGCATCTGCCGCACGATCCGACCGGCGCCGGCGCCAATCGCCAGGCGTATCGCGATCTCCTTCTCCCGCGCAGCCGCACGCGCCAGCAGCATGTTAGCCACGTTGGCGCACGCAATCAGGAGCACCAACCCGACAGCCGCGAGCAGCGCAAGTAACGCGGGCCTCACTTCGCGGGCCATGCGGTCGTGCAGTCGTTCGGCTGTGACCCCCTGGCCGGCATTATGGGGATCGTTCCGGATGATGGCCGCCACTATCGCGTTCATTTCAGCCTGCGCCCGTTCCAGGGGCACGCCCGGCTTGAGGCGAGCGACTACTTTGAGGTAGTGCCCGCCACGATAGGTCTCCGCCGGGTCCAACCCCAGCGGAACGAAGATGTCCTCATGGGCGTTGGAGAACCAGAAACCAGGTGGCATGACGCCGATCACGGCGAATGGTTTACCGTTCACAGCGATCGGCTGGCCCAGAATATCGGGCCGGCTGCCGAATCGCCGCTGCCAGAGCGAATGGCTCAGCACGACAACAGGGTTGCCTTTGGGTACGTCCTCGCGTGAAAGAAAGCTGCGCCCCAGGAAAGGCTTAACGCCGAGGACCGGGAAGAAACTGGCCGTCACCTCCATTCCGGGTACACGCTCCGGTTCTCCGCCGCCGGTGAGGCTATATCCCGCCGGAGACCAGGCAGCCATGTCCACAAAGGCATGATTTTGCTCCTTCCAATCCAGGTAGTCGCGTGGAGAGGTCCATCCGGAGACCTGCTTTAGTTTGGCGATTTCCGTGAGCGCCACCAGCCTACCCGAGTCCGGGAACGGCAGCGGCCGGAACAGAAAATCATTCGCGGCGGTAAAGATCGTGGTGTTGGCCCCGATGCCAAGCGCCAAGGCGAAGACAATCATCCCGGAAAACATCGGGGTTTTCGCGAGCAGGCGGAGCGAGTAGCGGAGGTCTTGGAGCACTACTGTTCCTTACGGCATGCGAAATGCCGCGCGCAAAGATATGACGCGCCGAGCGGGCTCGCCGTGCAGATGAGCGCTTTCGAGACATGTATGTCCGAAAACGGACAGGCACCCCGAAGTCGCGAGCAGGTTCATGAGCACGGAATGGCGTTCGGGAAGGCCTGCCAATTCACCCAGCGAACAACGGCATTAGGTTGCATATCGGTAGGCAACTCGACCTTGGCAATGGCGATAGCAGTCAGCGCTCTTCGGGCGGCCCCAAACGACATCTTCAAGATATGATCGGGCTACTTTGCTCTCCCCTACCGCGGTAAGTCGTACCGTAGAGATCGCCGTCAGTGCCCTCCACCAATCCCACCGGATATGCGCCATCGGGCCCCCGAACGTTATGCGGTAGAGACCCCGGCGCAGCACCTATCATTCATAGCGTAAGGCGCGCATGGGTTCCACGCGCGACGCGCGGCGGGCCGGCACATATACCGCCAGCATAGTCACCAGCAGCAGCGCCGGCGCCATCAGCAAGTATGCCAGCGGGTCGCGCTTGGTCACGCCAAAGACGGCCATCACGACCTTCTCCGCGCCCAGGCTGGCCACCAGCCCGATGCCCAATCCGGCGAGCACCAGCAGCAGCCCCTGCCGCAGCACCATGCGCACCACCGATCCGCGATCCGCGCCGACCGCCATGCGAATGCCGATCTCGCGCGTGCGCCGCGCCACCGAGTAAGCGATCAGTCCATACAGTCCGAACATGGCCAGCAGCAGCCCGATCAGGCCCATCACGGCCACCAGTTCGTTCAGCATGTAGACGACAGCCGCGCGCGCGTGGTAGAGGTCCTCCACCGTGCGCACATCGAACACCGGCTGATCGGCGTCCAGCCCGTGGGCCAGCTCCCGGATCGGCTCCGCCAGGCTGCCGGAATCGCCGATGGATTGCGAAACCAAAGTCATGCGCCCGGTGGGATACTCATTCAGCCCCAGGTACAAGTACTCGGTGGGCGGCTCGCCAACCCAGAAGTATTTGCCGTTCTGGGCCACGCCTACAATCTGCACCCATTTGCCCTTGCGATCGCCCAGCCAAAAGCGCTTGCCGATGGGATCCTGGTTGGGCCAGTAATGCCGCGCCAGAACCTCGTTGACTACCGCCACCGGCTGCCCGCCATTGATATCGCCGGGCAGGAAGCCGCGGCCGCGCAAGATGGGTATGCCCATGGTTTCGAAGAAGCGGGAATCCGTCGAAGTCGCAAAGACGCTCACGCTCTCCTTGTTCTGCGGAAGCTGGTAGCCTTCCGGCCGGATGTTCTCTTCATGCTGGTTCGGTGAGAATGGTACGGAACTGACCAAGGTGGCCGACTTGACTCCCGGCGCGGCGCGCACGCCGTCGATCAGGCGCTTGTAAAACTGCTGTGCCTGCGGCTTGGGGGTCAGCACCAGGCTGGGATCGAAACTCATCATCATCAAGCGATTCGTGCGGAAGCCGGGTCCGCCGGCGATGGACGCATGGAAGCCGTGATACAACATAGCCGCCACCACCACCAGCACCAACGAGAGTGCCACCTGTACTACCACCAGCGCATTGCGGCCCCACAGCCGCTGCTTGTGCGAGCTATCGGCGTCGGCGGCCTTCAGCACGCGTACCAGGTGCGTGCGGCTGGCCTGCAATGCCGGCGCCAGGCCGAACAGAACCGCGCTAAGCACCGACACGGCCAGGCTAAAGAGCAGCACCCGGTGATCCACTTTGACGTCGATTACGATCGGCAGGTCGGAGGGCACCTGAATGCGGCTCAGGAACGCCGCGCCGGCATAGGCAAGCAGCAGGCTCATCACGCCGCCCGCCAGCGCGATGGACAGGCTTTCGGCCAGCAACTGGCGGATCAGCCGTATGCGTCCCGCGCCCACCGCCAGCCGGATGGCGATTTCGCGGGTCCGCGCGCGGGATCGGCTCAACAGCAGGTTGGCCAGGTTGGCGCAAGCCACCAACAGGACCAGTCCCGCCAGCCCCATCAGCATCACGGCCAGCGAGGCATCTTGCGGATCGTCCTGCACGCGCGCCTGCATTTCGGTCTGGATCATCAGCGCGCGATCGCGATTGGTATCCGCATAGGTTCGCTCCAGCCGCTTGGCGATGGTCGACAGTTCCACCTCGGCTTGCAGCCGGCTGACGCCGGGCGCCAGCCGCCCTTTCACGTCCAGGCTGCGGTTATCCCGCCGTTCCAGGAGATTCGATTCCGGATTGGCCGATAGCCGCGGCGCCATGGCCAGGGGTACGAACATGGCCGGGCGGATGATTTGGTCCATGCCGGTGAAGCGCTCCGGAGCGACGCCGATTACGGTAAAATCCAGTCCGTCGAGGCGCACCTTCCGGCCCACGATGGAGGCATCCCCGGCCAACTGCGTCTTCCAGAAAGCGTGGCCCAGCACGACTACCGCATCGCGTCCGGGAACCTGGTCTTCGTCGGCCCGGAAGCCGCGGCCCAGGGCTGGATCCACGCCCATGGCCTGGAAGAAATTGCCCGAAACGAGCATGCCCATGCGCATTTGCGCCACATCGCGCGGCGAGGCCGCGAAACCAAAGATCTGGAGCTGGTAGGCCGCCAGCCCGGCGAAGCTGTGGCTGGTGTCGCGGACGTCCACGTAATCGCGGTAGGAAATGGCGCCCGGCGCGTCGCTGGGGATTTTACTTTTGAGCGTGACCACGTCGCCCGGATGCGCCACCGACAGGGGGCGGAACAGTAGAGCGTCAGCCAAGCTGAACATGGCCGAGTTGACGCCGATGCCGAGCGCCAGCGAGGTCACCGCCACCAGCGTGAAGCCCGGATTCTTGCGCATCATGCGCAAGGCGTAACGTACGTCCTGCAGACCGGTTTCCAGCCAGGCGCTCAGCCACACGCCGCGCGCCGCCTCTTTGGCGGAGAGCACGTTGCCGAAGTCGCGGCGGCTGGCGCGTGCGGCCTCCTCGCTCGACACCCCGTCCGCTACGCGCTCCTCGGCGTCCAGCGCCAGGTCGTGCGCAATCTCGTCATCCAGGTCGGCGTCGCGCCGCTCCTGCCGCCAAAAATCCAATCGCATATTTACCCTCCTACGCAGGCCGCATCACGCGGCTGATGGTCTTCACCAGCAGATTCCACTTGGACTGCTCGGCCAGGAGCTGCTTCTTGCCCGCCGCGGTCAGCCGGTAATACTTGGCCCGCCGGTTCATCTCGGAGGCCTTCCACTGCGAGGCGATCCACCCCTGAGCCTCCAGCCGGTGCAGTGCGGGGTAAAGCGAGCCCCGCTCGATCTTGAGCAAGTCCGCCGAGCTGTGCCGGATAGCCTGGCCCACTCCGTGGCCGTGCTGCGGCCCCCATTGCAACGTGCGCAGAATCAGCATGTCCAGCGTGCCCTGCAGCAGTTCGATCTGGTTCGCGTTCGAGTTGTCGGTTGGCATGTCTTTCTAGAAGACATTCTACTAAAGCAGTCCGCCTAAGTCTACTAGACGATCTTCTAGAGCGGAATGTTCCGTGGTTTGTTATAAACTCTTAAAACCATGGCGAACCGGGGTGCCAACCGGCGCGCGGTGCTGGAAACGCTGGCCAAGGCGGGGTGTGGCTGCCTTTTCGCCGGACATCTGCTGCCACCCGTCGCCCGCCGCTGGGGAATCGTCCCCGCCCGAATAGCATTCGCTTATGTCGCCTACGGAGGAGCCGCGCTGTGCCTCCTACTATTCACCTCCATTCACGATCTCAACCTCGCGATGCTGGTCATGAGCCTGGCGAGCTTCGTCGTCGAGTTAAGCGCTCCCATTACATGGACCACCGCGATGGATCTGGGTGGGGACTCAGACGGGCTGCTGACCGGAATGATGAATACCATGGGCCATCTCGGAGGCAGCGTCGCGCCCGCGATCGTCGGCTATCTGCTCGCGGCATCGGGCAACAACCGGAATATTGCGTTTTATGCCTCCGCGGCTTTCTACGCATTAGGCGGACTCTGTTGGGCGGCGCTGGATCCGGTCACGCGTCTTGATCGGCCAACCACAATCTGAGGTAGTGCCGTTT
>JBEKUO010000367.1:0-7368 GCA_049514955.1 Bryobacteraceae bacterium
CACGATCTTGTCCACGCCCTGCAGCACGGCGTAGGTGTTGAACGGTCCGCCGACGCTGGAGCAGGCCCCCATCGAGATGCACCATTTCGGGTCCGGCATCTGATCCCAAATGCGCTTGAGCACCGGCGCCATCTTGAGGGTCACCGTTCCGGCTACGATCATAAGGTCCGACTGCCGCGGGCTGGGGCGGAAGACTTCCGCTCCGAAACGCGCGATATCGAAGCGGGACGTGCTGGAGGCGATCATCTCGATGGCGCAACACGCCAGGCCGAAGGTCAGCGGCCACAATGCGGATTTGCGCGCCCAGTTGAACACGTAATCGACCGATGTGGTGATGAAGTTCTTCTCAAACTGGTTCTGGATGAATGATGCCACGCAAACCCTCTCCTAGATGGTTATTCTATCACTCCGAACTGCTCGCGAAGTGTGGCGGCGTATTCCGCCTCGCCGCCCAGCAGTCGCTCCGTCTTCTCCGTGCCCGAGGTGACGATCAGCCGCATGCCGCTGACAGTGACACGCCCCTTGGGGGTCGCCCGCGTGCAAATCCGGCTGAGCGTGAAGTGCGATTCCGGCGAGGTCTGGTGGAAGACGCAGCGTTCCGCAAAATCCGCGAGGACGTGCGGCTGCAGCGTGAACCTGTATCGCGGCGTCCAGTCTCCGCTGCGGTCGCGGCACAACAAAACGCGGTAATCGCCGTCGGTGATGAGGAGATACGCGCAGCCGTCCTGGACTTGATCGGCGGGTTCGTTCAGAGCCAGGGGCAGGCGGAATCCCTCGCCGAAACCGACATCGGCGAGCCAGGGCTTGTCCAGGTCGACCCACAGCGTCAAATGGTCGAACGCCGGGCTGTATCCGCCAGCCTCGCGCGCAACTTCGGCGGACAGCATCGTGACCCGAAAGCCCAACTCGCGCAACAGTGCGCAGAAGAGGCCGTTCAGTTCGTAGCAAAAGCCGCCTCGGCGGCGCGTGACGATTTTATCGACTAGCGCGGCACTGTCGAGCACGATCGGCCGGCCCAGATGGATGTCGAGGTTTTCGAACGGAACAGCGTAAAGATGCGCCAGGTGCAGGCCGCGCAGGGTTTCGATGGATCGGTCGAGCGGTCCACGGTAGCCGATTCGTTCCAGATAAGCGGCGACGTCCAAGGCGCTAGCGTAGCACTGGTGGATGGCGTGACGGTAACATGGACTGTATCCGGCAATGAAGTTTCTGATCGTTCTGTTGTGCGCCGTCTCCGCGGTGGTCTACGCGCAGGAGGTCCAGCCGCCGCTGGCCAGTTTCACGGGCACCGTGCGGCACATGGATGCCAGCACCCTCACCCTGGCGAGAACTGACGAAGACGACCTCGTCATCCTGTGCAACCGGAAGACCCGCTATTATTCTGGATCGAAGAAGATCAAGCGCGACGACATCAAGCCGGGCGACCGCGTTTCGGTGGAAACCACGCTGGACCCTTTATTGAAACCGGAAGCCGTAAACGTGCGCCTGCTCCCGCCCGAGAAACCATAGCCGTGGCGCAGGCACTCGTGCCTGCCACGCCGACACTCCTGTCGGCGCAGGCGAGCCATCGCTCGCCCGGGACACTACAGGCCCAAAGTGCCGCCCTCGAATGCCGCCCACAAATCGGCCACATCCACAGTCACCTTGGGCAGGAGAACTGGAGTCACCCGGAAGCTAGCAGCAGTCAGCCCTTCCTTCAGCGCGCCCGACTCATAACGGTACGAAGTGAACCGAGGCGGTTTCGGATCGAGCAGCCAGACTTCCGGCACTGCGATCTGCGCATAGTTCGCCAGCAATTCTCGAATGGACCCTTTTCGATTAGACGGAGAAAGGCATTCGACAAGCAACTCGGGGACGGCCCAGATATATAGGTCGTTCTCGGCTGTCTCGGCCCGATCCCTGCGGAGTGCTTCGGTCCGAAACACCATTAAGTCCGGAATGCGGTACGTCAACGGAACGCGTTCGACACCCAATCCGGCGCTCGCAGCGATGACATAGTATTCTCGCGAGTCGATCTGGGCCTCCAGCATGCGCCTCAGCTCTTCGAGCAGGTAAACATGCTTCTTATTCGCCGGCGGCATGATTCTACTTTCACCATGTACGATTTCCTCGAGCCTGTTCTCGGGCATCGTCAGGGAATCTTCGTAGTTGATCAGCTTGGTCGGCGTACTCATTGCCACCTCACGCCCGCGCCGCGTCCACCTTCTCCGTATTCACGCCTAATTCGCCAAACGCCGCCATCGCGCGATCCAGCGGGAACTGGCCGTCGCGCGCCAGCCGCGATAGCGCCGTTGCCGCGATGGACTCCGCGTTGACTTCGAAATGCCGCCGCAGATACTCGCGATTCTCGCTGCGCCCGAAGCCATCTGTGCCGAGCGTTTCCATGCGGCCCGGCAGCCACGGCGCGACCTGGTCCGCCACCACCTTCATATAATCGGTCGCCGCCACAATCGGGCCCGCCGCGCCGGCCAACGCCTGTTGAATATACGGTCGCTGCGCAGGCTCGCCCGGATGCAGCCGGTTCCAGCGCTCGATCCGCAGGGCTTCGCGCCGCAACTCGTTGTAGCTCGTCACGCTCCACACATCCGCGGGCACGCCGTATTTCTCGCCCAGAATCTTCTGCGCGCGCAGCGCCTCATTCAAAATCGGACCGCTGCCGAAAAGCTGCACTTGCGCTGTGCCGTTCTCCGCGGCTTTGAACCGGTAGATGCCTTTCAGGATGCCTTCGACGACGCCTTCCGGCATCGGCGGCATGGCGTAGTTCTCGTTGTACAGCGTCACGTAATAGAACAGGTCTTCCTGTTCCTGGTACATGCGGCGAATGCCGTCCTGCACGATTGCGGCAATTTCGTAAGCGTAGGCCGGATCGTAGGTCGCGCAGGTGGGCACGGTGCTCGCCAGCACGATGCTGTGGCCATCCTGGTGTTGCAAGCCTTCCCCGGCCAGCGTCGTGCGGCCCGCCGTGCCGCCCATCAGAAACCCTTTCCCGCGCGCATCGGCGAAAGCCCAGATCAAATCGCCCACACGCTGGAAACCGAACATTGAATAGTAAGTGAAGAAAGGAATCATCTCCACGCAATAGTTCGTATAAGCCGCGCCGGCCGCGGTGAACGATGCCATGGAGCCCGCTTCGGTGATGCCTTCCTCCAGAATCTGTCCGTCCTTGGATTCCTTGTAGTACAGGAACATTTCCGCATCGTGCGGTTTGTAGAGCTGCCCCTTGCTGGCATATATGCCGAACTGCCGGAACAGCGATTCCATGCCGAACGTGCGCGCTTCATCCGGAATAATGGGAACCACACGCTTGCCGATCCGCGGCTCCTTCAGCAGCAGTGTCAGCACGCGAACGAAGGCCATCGTGGTGGATACCTCGCGGCCCTGCGATCCCGCCAGCGACTCGGCCAGATATTCGAGCGGCGGCGCTTCCACCTTACTCGCGGGAAGACTGCGGTTCGGCATATAACCGCCCAACTGGCGCCGCCGCTCGTGCAAGTAGGCGATCTCGGGACTGTCGTCCGGCGGACGGTAGAATGACGCGTTACGCGCCGCTTCATCCGGAATCGGGATCTCGAACCGCGAGCGGAAATGCGCGATCTCCTGCTCATTCAGCTTTTTCTGCTGGTGGGTGATGTTGCGCCCCTCGCCAGCTTCGCCCAGGCCGTAACCTTTGATCGTCTGGGCCAGAATCAGCGTGGGCGTTCCGGTGTTTTCCACCGCCGCCTTGTACGCGTTGTACACCTTCTTGGGATCGTGCCCGCCGCGCCGCATTCGCAGCAGTTGCTCGTCGCTGAGATGCGCTACCAGATCCAACAGCTCGGGATATTTGCCGAAGAAGTTTTTGCGGAAGTAAGCGCCATCCTTCGTGACATAGGTCTGCCACTCGCCGTCCACCACTTCG
Organism: Bryobacteraceae bacterium; assembly: GCA_049514955.1. Lineage (GTDB taxonomy): Bacteria > Acidobacteriota > Terriglobia > Bryobacterales > Bryobacteraceae > Bog-159. Next base: position 3,899 of record JBEKUO010000367.1, read on the forward strand.
TTCATGCGCCTTTCGAGCAACCCGCTGTTGTCGCGCGCCAGCAGCGGGTCCCAGTCCTCGCCCCAGATCACCTTGATGACGTACCAGCCGGCGCCGCGGAAGGCCGCCTCCAGTTCCTGGATGATTTTGCCGTTGCCGCGCACGGGGCCGTCCAGCCGCTGCAGATTACAGTTGATGACGAAGATCAGGTTGTCGAGTCTCTCGCGGGAACCCAGCGTGAGCGATCCCATGGATTCGGGCTCATCCATCTCGCCATCGCCCAGGAACGCCCAGATCTTGCGCGGCGTCTGCGGGATGATACCGCGATTTTCCAAATACCGCATGAAGCGCGCCTGGTAGATCGCATTGATCGGCCCGAGGCCCATCGAAACCGTAGGGAAGCGCCAGAAATCGGGCATCAGCCACGGGTGTGGATACGAGGGCAGCCCCGGATGATCGCGCAATTCATGCCGAAAATTCTTCAAGTGTTCCGCGGTCAGGCGGCCTTCCAGGAATGCCCGCGCGTAGATGCCCGGAGAGGCGTGCCCCTGGAAATAAATCAGGTCGCCGGGCTGGTCCCCATATTGCGCATGAAAGAAATGATTGAAACCCACTTCGAGCAGCGTGGCCAGGGATGCGTAAGTGGAAATGTGCCCGCCGATTCCCGGATCGTACTTGTTCTGCCGCACCACCATGGCCATGGCGTTCCAGCGCGTCAGGCTCTTGATGCGGCGCTCCATGGCGCGATCACCTGGATAGGGCGCCTCCGCCTCCACCGGAATCGAGTTCACATACGGCGTATTGAGATGGACTGGGAGTACGGCGCCCGCGCTGCGTGCCCGCGCCGACAAATGCTCCAACAAATACGCCGCTCGATCCGGGCCCTCCTCTTCTAATACCTGATGTAGCGCCTCCATCCACTCCGCGGTTTCCCGCGGATTTAAATCGACAACACGTTCGCTCAGTTTCTGGTGCATGGGATACTTTCATTATAGTGAACCCGCGACTCCGGATTGGCGATCGCCCGATACTTACTTCAGTAAGTCTGTGATCGCGCTTTCGACCACGGTCCACTCCCGCGAGCGCGGGTCGATCAGCTCGAAGTGCCCCGCGCCCGGCAACTCGATCAGCCGAGCATCGTCGCCCCTCGCCGCGGCGGCCGCCTGATAGCGCCGGCTGATTTCGATCGGTACCACGTCGTCGTTGGTTCCGTGCAGCAACCGTTGCGGCAATCCCAGCGGCAGCAATTCCATCGGATCTGCCAGCCGGTATCGCTCTGGCGCCCGCTGCGGCGTGCCGCCCAGGAATTCGGCCACCACTCCGCCGCTCAGGCCGAGTTCCCATGCGCGTCGCAGATCGGCCACGCCGGCCAGCGAAACTACGCCTCGCAGCGAGATCTTGTGCTGCGCAGCCAGCCACAACGCGAGTTCTCCGCCCGCGGAATGTCCGGTGGCCACGACCCGATTCAGATCCAGCGGATAGCGCGCCGCCAGCCCCCGAAGCTGCTCCGCGCCGCGCAGTACGTCATCGCAAGTGCCCGGCCAGCCGCCGCCCGGATCGCCAATGCGCCGGTACTCCAGGCTCCACGTAGCCACGCCCGCGCGCGTGAGCGCCGCGCACATATGGCCGATATGTTCGAGCGAATAGGCCGACCGCCAGTAGCCGCCATGAATAACGATCGCCACCGGAAACGGTCCCGGTCCCTTCGGCAATCGCAGATCGCCGAACTGCTGCGGTGCCGCGCCGTACGGAATCCGCACATCGGCCGCCGGCGGCGGAAGATCGAGGATTGGCGTCTTCATGGAACGAGGCGCGCGGCACCCCACCAGCATCATCGCGACGCAAATCGTGGCGCAGGCACTCCTGCCTGCCGCGCTGGCACTCTTGCCAGCGCAGGCGAGCCCTGCTCGCCTGGCGTTCATCGCGCTCACTCCAACCTGCGAATCTTAATATTCCGAAACCAGGCTTCGTCACCGTGGTTCTGCAGCGAAATCGGACAGTTCTTCCGCGGTTGTTTCGTCAGCGACTCCGTGACGGGCGTCCCCTGGCCCCACCGGTGCGCGATGCGCTCCGCCGCCACGGCGGAATCCAAATCGGTATCCACTACCTTTACGCCGTTCAGCCAATGCTCGACGTGATTACCCTTCACCACCAGACGCGATTGATTGAACTCGCCAACCGGCCGCGTCACATCCTGCGTCGGACCCACGATGTCGTACAGCGCTGCTGCCTGGTGATCCGTCCCATTCCGCGCGTCGGAATTGCGCGTATTATCGAGCATCTGGTATTCGAAGCCCACCACGTACTCCTGACCGTGATCCGGCCTCTCCGCCGGCCGGTTCTGCACGGAGAAGTTGACCAGATCCTCGAACCTCGACAAGGGATGGCGCGCCAGGAACACACGGTCCTGAATGCGATACTTGACTCCGCTGTTGGCGCCAGGCGCCACTTTCCACTCCCAAGCCAATTCGAAATCCCGGTACAGATCCTTGCTGAACAGATCCTCAGTGATGTGCGGCCTGCGATTCGCCTTGAGGCAGCCATCGTCGATCGTCCAGGCATCCCCAGGCGGAACCTTCTGCCGCGGGTCTTCCCATCCGGCCATGCTCTTCCCATCGAAAAGCACGACCCAATCCGCCGGCGCCGCAAAAGCCAGGGTCGAGGCCGCCAGCGCGGTCCACAAACACCACGCGCACCTCACGCCGGTGTCCCTTTCTGCTTGGCGAAGATCTTGCCCAGCACCTTCACCGCCGTATCCACCTCACGCTCGGTGACGATGTAGGGTGGCAGGAATCGCAGCACCGTATCGTGCGTGCGGTTGATCAGCAGACCGTCCGCCATGGCGTCCAGCACCATCTGCTTGCCGGGAATCTCCATATCCACTCCGATCATCAATCCGAACCCGCGCACCTCTTTGACAAACGTATGCTTGCGCGCCAGCTCGTTCAGCATCAGGTGCAGATACCCGCCCACCCGTTGGATGTCAGGCAGCAAGCCATCCAGGATGTCGAAGAATTCCAGTGCCACGCGGCAGGCCAGAGCGCTGCCTCCGAAAGTGCTGCCGTGCATGCCGAGCCCGATCGTGGCCGCCGCTCTCTCGTTCGCCACGATCGCCCCCAGCGGCAGGCCGCAAGCTATTGGTTTGGCCGCCACCAGGATATCCGGCAGCACTTCCGGCTTGGTGCGCTGATAGGCAAAATAAGTCCCCGGCCGTCCGACGCCGCACTGTATCTCATCGAACACCAGCAGCGCGTCGAACCGGTCCGCCAACTCGCGCGCCTTCCGCGCGTATTCGGGCGTGATGGGAACGATGCCGCCTTCCCCCTGGATCAGCTCCAGCACCATGCCGGCGGTGGCCTCACTGAAAGCCCCTTCCAGAGCGTTGATATCGTTTGGCGGAACGTACTTCACGCCAGGCAGCAGCGGCTCGAAATCCGTGCGGTATTTGGATTGACCCGTGATGGAAAGCGCGCCCAGCGTGCGGCCGTGAA
>JBEKUO010000368.1:0-7357 GCA_049514955.1 Bryobacteraceae bacterium
GCGGACCAGTGCCCGGAAGGCGAGTTCGACCTGATCCTCGACAGCTCGCAGTTGGGATTGCAGATCCATGAATCGATCGGCCATCCCATCGAGCTAGACCTCGTCCTCGGAAGCGAGGCCAACTATGCCGGCATGAGCTTCCTGACGCTCGATCAATTGAACCGCCTGCGCTACGCCTCTGAGATCGTGAACGTGGTTTGCGACGCGCGGCCGGAGCACGGTCCTGGCCTCGGCACGTTCGCCTTCGACGACGAAGGCGTACCCGCGCAATCCACCGACATCATCCGCAACGGACTCTTCACCGGCTACATGACCTCGCGGGAAACGGCGGCGGCGGTTGGTGAGGCGCGCTCCAACGGCACCATGCGCGCGGATGGTTGGTCGCGTTTGCCGCTGATCCGCATGACGAACGTGAGCCTGCGGCCGGGAGAGCAATCGCTCGACGAAGTGTTCCAGGGCACGGACCACGCCATTTACATGGAGACGAACCGTAGTTGGTCGATCGACGACAAGCGCTACAATTTTCAGTTCGGCTGCGAGATCGGATGGGAGATCCGCAATGGGAAGCGCATCCGCTTGCTGAAAAACCCCAGCTACAGCGGCATCACCACGGAGTTCTGGAATGCGTGCGCGGCTATCGCCGGACCGCAGCACTGGATGCTGTGGGGCACGCCGAATTGCGGAAAGGGGCAGCCCGAGCAGGTCATGGGGACCGGCCACGGCGCCAGTCCGGCGCGTTTCAGCCGCATCAAAGTAGGGAGCGCTTATGCCGAGTGACGGCCGCGAATCGGAACTGCTCCCGCGCGCGCGTTGCGAGGAAGTATTTGGACGGGTGACCGCCGAGGCTCGTGCGTTCGGGTTCGTCGACGTCGAAGCCATCATCGCGGCGGGGTCCAGTGCATTGACGCGGTTCGCCAATAACGCGATCCACCAGAACGTCGCGGAGCGCAGCGCCAACCTTTCGGTGCGGGTGCAGACCGATGGACGCACCGCGCGCGCCACCACCAACCGGCTGGATGAAGCTTCTATAAGGCAGGTGGTGGAGGAAGCCGCCGCGCTCACGAAACTGCAGGAGCCGGATGCCGACCTGTTGCCGCTGGCTGAACCCGGCGACCTGCGGAGCACCGCTAGATGGTTCAATGCCTCCGCGCGAGTGACGCCAGTCGATCGCGCGCAGGCGGTGGCCGAGGCGATCCACCTGGTCGAGTCAGCCGGACAAACCGCGGCCGGCATCTACTCCACGTCGGAAGCGGTGCTGGCGATTTTGAACTCTCGCGGGCTGTTCGCCTACCATCCGGAGACCATGGCGCAATTCTCGATCACCACGATGGCCGCGGATAGCTCGGGCTGGGCGAAGGCGAGCGCCTGCAATCACCAGGATCTCGATCCGGCGGCCATGGCGCGCGCGGCATCCCGCAAGGCCGACGTTTCGCGAGAACCCGCGGAACTGCCGCCCGGGGCCTACACCGTGATCCTGGAGCCGGCCGCAGTCCTCGACCTGGTCGGCCAGATGTTCGGCGATTTCAGCGCCACCGCCATACGCGACGGCCGCAGTTTCCTGCGCGACCGCATCGGCCAGAAGCTGTTCGGCGACAACATCACAATTCACGATGATGTGTATCACCCGCTGCAAGCCAGCGCACCGTTTGATGGCGAGGGCGTTCCGCGCCGCAGGCTGACGCTCGTCGATAGCGGCGTAGTGCGCGACGTAGCCTACTGCCGGCAAGCCGCGGCCCTGGCGCAAACGACGCCCACGGGACACGGTTTTCCACTGCCGAACGAGTACGGCGAAGCGCCGCTGAACATCGTGATCGAAGGAGGTGCGACATCCCTCGATGAAATGATCGCCTCCACCCAGCGCGGCATCCTGGTCACGCGGCTGTGGTACATCCGCGAAGTCGATCCCTACGAGAAAATCATGACCGGCATGACGCGCGACGGCACGTTTCTGATCGAGGACGGACGCATCGCCGGCGGCGTGCGGAACTTCCGATTCAACGAGAGCCTAATCGATCTGCTATCTCAAGTCGACGCGCTCTCGCCGACGGTGCGCGCCTCGGGCGAAGAAGCCTTCGATATGGCCGCCCCCGCCATGAAAGTCCGCGACTTCCACTTCACCGAAGTAACAAGGTTTTAGTCGTGGCGCAGGCACTCATGCCTGCCGTGCCGGTACTCTTGCCGGCGCAGGCGCGCTCCGCGCGCCCTGTAGTTAGCCGTTTCGCGCACTCCTCTAGACCGTCCGAAGACGAATCGCCCGCTCGCCCCATCGCCCGCTCGCCCACTCGTAACATCGACGCCTTCTGTCGATGTTGGCGCGCTCCGCGCGCCTCACTCCCCGAAAATCTGCCGGGCCAAATCCTCCTGCTTCTTAGGCCGCTGTTCATCCCAGATCCCCGCAGCCAGCGCGCCCGCCGCCAGCACCAAGGCCGCGATCGAAATGCTATCCAGACCGCGATGCCAAAGGATCGCGCCGGCTGTCACCACCATCCGAACGATCCAGCCGTAAAGGCTCCGCGAGCGCTGCTGGCCGCGCCGTACACGCACGATCGAGCGTCCCAGGAAATGCGCGAAGAAGAGGCAGAGCAGCCCCAGCAGGCAGCGCAGCGCATCCAGCGGGACCGGCATGTTTTCAATGTGGCGCAACAGAAGCCCGTTTGCAAGCGGGCCGAGTGGTTCGCAGGCGGCCGAGTGGTTTGCAGGCGGCGACAGCCGGTTTGCAAGGGGGCCGAGTGGTTTGCAAGCAGCGCCAGCCGGTTTGCAAGCGGCGCCAGCCGGTTTACAAGCGGTCCCGCGGATTGACACAATGAGCCACATGGGCCTCATGCAGGAAATCCGCGCGTTCCCCGTCTCGCGGAACTCGGTGGCGATCTGGTGGTTGGGCCAGAACGGATTCATCTTCAAGTCCGCGGAAGGAACCGTGCTCTCTACCGATCTTTACCTGACCGATTCGTGCGCCGAGGCGTACGCCGATTCGGGCATCGACCTCCACCGCCAGGTGCCCGTCCTGCTCCCGCCCGAAGAGTTGAACGTCGACCTCTTCACCTGCACGCACAACCACCAGGATCATACCGACCCGCTCACCATCGAGCTCCTCCGCCACAAAGACACGACCCAGTTCATCGGCCCGCACCCCAGTTGCGAGGTATTCAAAGACAAGGGTGTTGAGAGCGGGCGAATCGTGCCCGCCTGGCCCGCCTGCGAGCTTGAGTTCCGCGATATCGTCGTCCATGGCACATTCGCGTTGCCCACCGATGCTACGGATCTCAATCACATGGGCTTCGTCTTCCAGTTCGGAAAGGGCCCCCGCGTCTACGTGACGGGCGATACCGACTACAGCGAACTGCTGGCCTCCGCGGGTAAATATCGCCCGGACCTGATGATCACCTGCATCAACGGCGGATTCAACAATCTCTCGCACTACGAGGCGGCCCAATTGGCCGCGCAGATTCAGCCCAAGGGCGCCATACCGTGTCACTACGATATGTTCCCGGATAATTCCGTGGATCCCGGCCAGTTCCGCGCTTCGCTCGCCCTACGCGCGCCGGAAGTGCGCTATCTACGCCTGGAACACGGTAAGCCGTTTGTGTTCTCTGTGTAGTGTTGCCCTAACAGCCCGTGGCAGAATTCGCCGAAACTCGGGAAGGCGGGCGAAACCGCCTGCCCCACCACTGCGAATCAACAGTTTGCCATGTTGGTGGGGCAGGCAGTCAGCCTGCCGGGACTCTACCACGGGCCGCTAATCTAAGGTCTCCACAACTCTGCCGCGACCTTCACCCACGTGCGCTGCAAGTCTCGTTATGCGGTGCGCCGGCCGGCCATCAGCCTGCTCTGCCTGGTCAGCCGAAGCGCCATGGCAGGCGATTCGCGCACCAAACGATGAGCGGCCAGTAGCCCCAATAACAACAGCCCAAAGCCATTGATGCTTACTTGCGTTACGACCCAGACCCCATGCTCTTGCATCAGCAGGAGGTAAGGAATTGGGACGCACAGCAGGAGCGCCCCATATCGCAGAGCCTTGGGGCCCGGCAGGCCCAGGGCCAGCAGGATTGCCGGCAGCAACAGCACGGCATCGTACACGTATGCATGGTGACTGACCAACAGGCCGCCAACCACCGCTGCCGTGGCTCCTATCGCGAGCGCGGATCGCCGGGAAATAACCCATACCGCGGCCAGCGCCAGCAAAGCCAGCACGGCCTCTATTCCGCGGCCATAGGGCAGCCCGTGCGTGAGCCCTAATAGATTCGGCATCTTCGCGGGCGACGGGCTGAAATCGGAAATTGAAGAGAGCTGCAGCAGCCGCGCCGGCCACTCCCGCCCTTCCGCGGCAAACGAAATCGCCAACTGCACCAGACCTCCCGCCACCCCGCCAGCTACGGCGCCCCACCTGCGCCGGGCCAGAAGAAAGACTGGAATCCCGAGAGCCAGATGGAACTTGGCGGCGCACAGCGAGAAAACCAAGCCGGCCGCAAAGTCCCGCTGGGACCGCAAAAGCCGCAGCCCTACCGTCACAAGGAATAGAAAGAGTCCGGTATCCTGACCGGTAGAGAGCAGGATCGCCGCCGGGCACGACCAGCAAAGCATCATGATCGCATCCCGCCGGCGCCGCACAGGCCAAAGCATTGCAAAACCAATCAAGGCGGCCAAGTTCACTACAAGCCAAATCCCTCGCGCATAGCTGTAAGGCAGGATTGTCAGCGGCTTGAGCAGCACTCCGTACACGGGGAGGCGGCCGAAGGGGATGGGGTGCTCTCCGTTGCGTATCTCTAACTCCTGGATACGCTCCCAATCGTACATATGGCCGGTGCCGGCCAATTTTGACGCGGAATAGAATTCGTTAAAGTCGCTGCCGCGCTCGAACAAACTAAAACCGATCGAAAGGCAGACGCACGCCCCGATGAGGCAAGTCACGCGCCACAGGGCACCATTATCCTGGCGCGTGCGCCGGCTCGGCAGACTCTCGTTGATTACGGGCGGGAGCATATCGGCTTGTTCAGTTGGCAGGTGTTGGGCAGGCCTCCGGGCCCGCCGCCTGCGAGCTTCTCTCGATTTGCGTGCGCGCCGCGGCCGGCTGCACAGGCGCGTCCACATGTACCACCGCCCGGTGCAAGCGCGATTCCAGAAGGACCGATACCGTGGCGCAGCCCAGCAGCACAATCCACGGTCCTGCGCCATCAAACGGAGGCGAAGGTAACCGCAAATACATCAGCCAGCCCGCCACCATCGCGAAACCCAGCCCGGCCGATGCCGCGCGCACCGGGGTTTTCCAGGGGAGGCCGGACGCCGCCAATGCTGCCGCGCCCAGAGCGAACGGCACGGCGACCAACAGATCGACCAGATAATGCTCGCCGAATCCCAGAGTAGCCAGAACCGTGATTCCGAGCAGCAGGGCCGCCAGTACGCGCCAGACGCGCGGCCCCAGGCGGGAGTTCCACAGGATCAGCAGGGCCATGGCGATGTGCACGGACGGCATGGCGTTGCGTGGCGCGTCACCTATGGCCACAAGCTGATAGGGCGCCTGTCCCGTTGCCGGAAACGCATACGGGAACTGCCTTCCGAAAACGTGGATCGGACCCGCTGCGGGAAACAGGTTGTACAGTGCAAAGCCTCCCACCGCGGCGATCATGAAGGCAAGCATGATACTGGCGTTCCGCCGCGCGGGCCGGCTCCGCTCCATGGCAAACGCGATCGCCATGGCCAGCGGAAGAGCCTCATACCCGAAATAACAAGCCTGCCGGATCGCGTGAAACCGCGCGAAAAAACGGCCCACCAGAAAACCCGGCTGCATGCCCAATCGCGCATCGAACGCATACAGGAACAGATCGAAAGTCTTCGGGTGCAGGGCCGTGGTCATGCCTAGAGCAAGTCCCGAGGTGATCAGGAACATGGGGAACAGCGCCGCCGTAGTGCACGTATCGAGGGTGGCGGGCCGCCGCTCGGGGGCGGACCACAGCGCCGCCAGGGCCAGGCTGGCCAGACTGCCCAAACCGAGGAAAGCCGGAGACGACCCGAGCACAGGCTCGCCTGTGACGATCGCGTAAAATACCGCAAAAGCCGCGCCAAGCACTACAGTGAATGCCATGCTCTGCCGGCTCGGCCGAGTCCACAGATAGATCGCGCACGAGCCTGCCAGCGCAGCCGCAAGATAGGCGTAGGTCGTGATGTGGAAGTGCAGCGGAAGCCCCGCCAGACACGCGAGGATTAAGGACGAAGCGATCGTCTTGCCGAAGATCAGGGCCGCGCGCCGGATCGATGAAGTCATGTCTGGTTTACAGCTCCCACCGGGCTGCTGATAACGGCTGCCGGCCTACCGGCGAGGCCTAGCGTCATCCGGCTGCCGGCACGGCCCAAACGCGTGGAATACACCCACGCGGCTGCCACCGTCAAAATGCAGACAATTGCGAACAGCGTAGGCGCCGAGGTCAGCAATGGCAGGCCGAAGCGCAATGCACCGCACCAGGCCAGCACGGCCGCCAGCCACGCGGCTGCCGGGCGGTATTCCCGCCGGGCGGCTGCATAGACGAACGCCGCAAAGGGCGCCGCAACCACCAGGTCAACGATGTAATGCTCACCCGTCGACAGCGTCGCCAGCACTGTGAGCGCGAGGTTAAATAGTGCGCATCCGCTGGCGAACCGCCACGGCCGGCAGAACCAGCACGCCAGCAGCGCGGTCGATGTATGCAGCGAGGGCATGCAGTTCGGTGGCGCCAGAAGGTTCAATGTGTGTAGCCCCGGCGCTGCGGAGGGCAGGACGGGAAAGGCCCGAAAGGCATACTCAGGTCCACACGCCGGAAACATCAGGTATACGCCGTACCCGGCGGCGAAGTTCAAAGCGAATGCCGCCAGAACCCGCTGCGGAGTCCCGCCCGCGAGTAGATGCACCGCGTACGTGGCCAACATCACCATCGGCATTGCCTCATACACCGCCACCAGAACCGGATACCAATGCGTGGGGCGAATCAGGCGGGCCGCCGCGAAGGAGGGCGAGCCGAGCGCCGTATCGGCGGTGTAGAGCCACAGGTCGAATTTCGCCGTGTGCCGGGCCGCGACCGACAGTGCGATACCCACGCAGCCCACGCCGGCTACGCACGCCACGCTGACGAGCAGAAGCTGCAGCAGCCGCGCGTCGCGCTTTCGCGCCGCCTGTACACCGATAACGCAGAACCAGCATGTAAGCGCAATTTCCAGTGCCAGCGGCATGATGCGGAGCCGACCGCCCCGTATCATTATCCGGGCGCGCGCGGCGCTCCGGGCACTCTCTTTGGTTAGCCGCCCGCCAAATGGCGGGGCCGGCGCTTTCGTCTGCCAACCCGCATTCGTTCGCCTACCGAGGCGCTTGCAGGCTGGACGTCACCAGCAG
>JBEKUO010000369.1:0-7317 GCA_049514955.1 Bryobacteraceae bacterium
GTCGAGCACCACCAGTCCGCCCGAGCCCATGATGGCGCCGGTCCGCGCCAGCGCATCGTAATCGATGGGCGTGCCGGCCAGCCGCGCCGGGATGAAGCCGCCGGACGGCCCGCCGAATTGCACGGCTTTGAATTGCCGTCCGTTGCGGATGCCGCCGCCGATGTCTTCCACGATCTCGCGGATCGTGATGCCCATGGGGACTTCGATCAGACCTCCGCGGTTGATCTTTCCGGCCAGGGAAAACACCTTGGTTCCAGGGCTCGTCCGGACGCCGATGGAAGCGAAGGCCTCCGCGCCGTGACGGATGATCCAGGGCACACAGGCGAGCGTCTCGACGTTGTTGATGATGGTGGGCTTGCCGCGAAAGCCGCGTTCGACGGGATAAGGCGGCCGCAGCTTGGGCATCCCACGCCGCCCTTCGAGCGACTGGATCAGCGCGGTCTCTTCGCCGCAGACGAAAGCGCCGGCGCCTTCGCGCAATTCCAGGCGCAACGAGAAGTCCGAACCCAGAATGTTGTGCCCGAGATAGCCGCGGGCTTCTGACTGCTGGATGGCCGCGCGGGTGTGGCGGACCGCGAGCGGGTATTCCGCGCGTATATACAGATAACCCTCGGCGGCTCCGATTGCGTAAGCCGCGATGGCCAGCCCTTCCAATACGCGGTGCGGATCGGATTCCAAAACCAGCCGGTCCATGAAAGCGCCGGGGTCGCCTTCGTCGCCGTTGCAGATCACGTATTTCACCGGATCCGGCTGCGCCCGCGCGAGCTTCCACTTCTGGCCGGTGAAAAAGCCGGCGCCACCGCGTCCGCGCAGACCTGAATCCGAGATGGCTTCGGTCACTCGCTGGGGCGACTGGCGCTGCGTGGCGTCCCCCGTGTTTAGGCAGCGGGCCAGCGCACGGTAGCCATCGCGCGCCAGGTAGTCGTCGATGTTGAGCGGATCTATTTCACCGCAGTTCTCGAGCACGATCCGTTTCTGTTTGGCGAGATAGCTGTCTGGCGCCGGCGGGTCGAGTCGATGGCGGCTGGCCCAAGTGGAGATCCACTTCGGGCGGAGGTGCCGGCGAGCGATCTGCTGTGCGCCAACGGCGGTTACGTTGCTGTAGAGGGTGATCCGTCCGCTGGGTTCCACCACCTGCACAAGCGGCTCGCGATGGCACATGCCATTGCAGCCCACGGCTTTGACGATGCCGCGGGCGCCCGCCTGTTCGGCCGCTTGTTCCAGTACGTGGCGCACCGGCTCGGCGCCGCTGGCGACACCGCATGAACCGAGCGAGATCCGAATTTCGACGGCGCCCGGCTTCATGCCGTCTCCGCTGGTTCAAAGGCCTGCAGTGCCTCACAAGCGGTGGCGGGCGTCAGGTTTCCGGCGGCATGATTGTCCACCATCAGCACGGGTGCCAGGCTGCAGCAGCCCAGGCAGGCTACTTCGTCCACGGTGAACATCCGGTCGGGATCGGTGTCCGCGCCTTCGGGAATGGCAAGGTAGCGTCGCAGCTCATCGGTGACCTGGCGCGCGCCGGATACGTGACAGGCGGTCCCGTGGCAGACGCGAACGACGTGCCGGCCGACCGGGGAACGGCGAAACTGTCCATAGAAAGACGACGTGCCGGCGACCTGCGCGGGCGTGATTTCGGTTAGCTCACACAGGCGGCGCAAGGCTTCGTCGGGAAGGTAGCGATAGTGAGTTTGAATTGATTGGAGGAGGATGATAGCGGATTCCTGGGTGCGGCCATGTTGGGCGATGAGTTGGTCGATGAAAGTGAGGTCTGGGGCGCAGGCACTCGTGCCTGCCGCGCGGGCACTCCTGCCCGCGCAAGAGGCGAGCGCCGCTCGCCTGGCCGGCAGGAGTGCCGGCCGGCAGGCAGGAGTGCCTGCGCCACGGGCTATGAAGAACACGGCCGCTGACAGGATCAGCACCCAGGCCACGGCGTTGTCCCTGGTTTTCCGCGCGCGCCTCGCGGCGGTGATTCTGTTTTGCTCGGCCGCCAATTTAGGCGCTTGGGCAGCGTTGGACTTCACCTGGTTCTGCAATTCCTTGATGAGGTTGTCGTCTCGCGGCGCACTTCTGCGGACGACCACGTAGTCGGTGAACAGGATCGCCACGCACGCGGCGATCACGAACCCGCCGATCAGCGCGCTTTTCATGATTGGCTGCCACCCGCGGAAATAGTCACCAATTGCGCCTTGGCATGCGCCAGTTCTCCATCGCGGGGACACGATGCATAGCAACGGGCGCAATACAGGCAGTTCCGGCGCACCGCGCGCATCTTGTCGATCGCGCCGTAGGGGCAGGCTTCGGTGCAGAGGCCGCAATCCAGCTCCTTGTCCGGCGTGATGGTCACTCCCCGGTGCGCCAACCGCGTGCACCACGCGAGCAGGCCGCCATATGGGCACAGATACCGGCAATACGGGCGTCCGATGAACATGCCGGCCAACAAGAAGGCGCCGCCCAGCATGAGCATGTGGGGCGCTCCGGTTCGGCGAAAGAGCCCCACAAACGGGTCATAGCGGCAGATCAGGAAGTCTCGCGCGAGCGCCGGCCGCAGGGCGAAAAAGATCGCCAGCCCGAGGTAGACGTATTTCAGCAAGCCCAACGCCTGATCGAGCCGCCGCGGCACCTGGACCGGCTTGAGCAGCACCAGTTCCTGAATCGCGCCCAGCGCGCAGACGCCCCCGCAGAAGGCGCGCCCGAAAAACACGGCGATCACGAGGGGCAGGAAGAACGTCGCCGTCACCACGAAGGGAATGGAGTACTTCGGATCCGTCAATGCCACGGCGACGTTCTGTATAGCGCCGATCGGGCATACACAGCCCTGGCGGTAGAAGCCGAAATAGGCAAGCGAACCGGTGGTCAGTGCGAGCAGCCATTTCCGGCTGCGCCGCTTCAGAACCAGCCAGACCGAAATTCCCATGGCCGCCGCCAGCACCATGACGTCGAGCATTTGGAGCCAATAATCCCGCGGCAGAGGCTTCTGCACCGGCGGCGTTTTGTAGCCGCCACCGATGGTGTTTTCCTGGGGCGCCGTTTCGACGGGACGCTGATAGGGAATGGCCTGGGCGGGTGCGAGGCGGGCGAACGTCAGGGAGAGAAAGAGGAAAGCTAAGAGGGTTGGCAGGCGAAAGCGGCTGCCCCACCTTGCGGAATCAAGGTGGCACATTGGGGTGCGCATCATGTCACCGGAACCCGTATCAGCGCGTCCTTAGGGCACGCCTTGGAGATGGCGCAACGGTTGCAGTCCACGCAACGGTCGTATCGGACCCGCAAGACAATCGATCCCAGCCCGAGAGGTTCTTTGCACTGGATGACGCATTTGCCGCAGCCATCGCACTTCTGCTCGTCGATCAGGTACTCGTAGAAATTGTTGGCAGGGTCCTCGGGATCGACCTTGCCGATCGGCCGGCGGATAATCGCGTCGCGCGGGCAGAGCTTCTGGCTGGGATATCCGTGTTCGTCCACCGCGCTGGTGATATTGAAGTATGCCGGACAGATGTTGCAGCGTCCACATTTCGAATATTCGTTGACAGCGCGCACCGCCGAGAGCGAGACGACGCACTCGGTGGTGCAGAGATTGCAGGCCGCCACGCCGACCTCGCCGAGCCGGCTGTTGATGCAGCGCGTCGCATCCACTTGCCAGACCACCTGTCCGTGGGCCTTCTGGACGAGGAACGCTGCGCCGCCGCCCATAGTCGCCAGGACGGTGCCGCGGACTACTTTGTTAAACAAATCCCGTCTGGTTAGGTCTTCGCTCATACGGTCACCGGTTCAAAGACAAAGACGGCGAGTTTCACGGTGTCGGCGACGTAGACGCGCCCGCGATGGTCCACCGCGATGCTCATGTTTTTGCAATTCGGATCGAAGACGTCCGCGGCGATCACTGCCTGCAGCTCGCCGCTGAAATCGTAAACCTTGGCGCGCGGGCCGGCCTTCTCGGTGACGTACAGGCGGTCGCCGACGGCCACGTTGGTTGGATTGCAGCATCCCCCGAACCCGGCCGGATCGGTACCGTGAAAACTGCCGATGTGGCCGAGCAACTCACCGGCTGGTGTGTAGCGCTCCACACGATGCTTGCCGGGGTTGGCGGCGTGGATAATGCCCTTGGCGTCCACCGCGAAATCCAAGACGCCGTTGGGCACCAGGAATCCGTTCACGGGATTGTCTTTGCCGATGTTGTTGAGGAACCTGCCGCGCGGATCGAAGCGCCGGATAGCGCGGCCGGCGGCGTCTGCAACCAGCACGCTACCCTGGACGAAGCCGATGGCCGTGACGCGCCCCAGAAGCGCTTCGTCGCGCCAAGTATGTAGGAGCTTGCCGGCGGCGTCGAAGATTTCTATTTGGCGGATTTCGCCGGCATATACTGTGCCGTCGTTCGCTACCGCCACGGAGTGCACCGGCGCGGCAGCCGGCCATCGACGCTTCGGGCGGCCGGCCGCATCGAAGACCGAGATATGGGAATCGGCGGCGGCGTAGATCTGCCCGCGCGGATCGACCGCGATGCCGCGCAGTTCCGCGGCGAACTGGCCGGGGCCGACGCCCTTGCCGCCTATAAGTTGAACCTGCTTATAGTGCATAGTGCCCTTCCAGACCTTGCGCCGGCAAGAGTCCCGGCGCGGCAGGCTGAGAGCCTGCGCCACGGCACGCTTAAGCGTGCGCCACGTCTAGGCATATCATCCTTGTCAGGTCTCGCAGCACGAGCTTGCCGTCCGACAATGCCATGGGTCCCCAGACCTCCTGCCCGGCGAAAACTTGCGCGCTGGCGAGCTCGTTGTACCCGGTGGTGTTCGCCTCGATCAGCCGCAGTTTGCCCGTATCGCCCTCCATCACCAGGAACATGCCGTCGGCCAGCAGGAAACCGCCCAATCCGAACGATGCCTTTCCTTCGCTGGTCCAGACCTGCTTGCCATCGAGACTCAGGCAGGTGAACAGGCCGCGCTTCTTCTTCCCCACCGCGAACAGGTGGCCGCGATGCACGATAGGTGTGTGCACCTCGGAGTTCCACTCGTTGTTCTGCATGTCGAACACGGGCTCGGCCTGGAACGTGCCGCCGCCGCGCCGCACGCGGACCATGACACTGCCCGCGTCGTAGCTGCCGGTCATGAAGACCCGCTCGTCATCCACCGCGATGGGCGACGGAGCTACCGCCACGTTGAACTTGCGGGCGAATTCCCACAGGACCTTTCCATCCTGGGCCGAGATGCCCAGCGGTCCTTTTAGCGTTCCATAGAGATATTGCCGGACACCGCCCAGAACGGCCGGCATCACCGAAGCGTGCGACATCGCGTATTGCGCCGGGTTAGGCGTGCGCCAGATCTCCTTACCCGTGGCTTTGTCGAGCGCGACCAGAATGGCGGCGCCGCCGGTAGCGACGATGAGCCGATTGCCTTCCTGCAAAGGGTTCTGGCCGTTGTACCAGGAGGGGATAGCGGCCTGGTATTCCGTGACCAGGCTTTTGCGCCAGATCTGTTTGCCGGTCTTGGCATCCAGGCAATGCAGCACGGCCTTGGGGTCGAGGGAGCAAACGAACCGGCCGTCCACCGCTGGGGTGGTGCGGGTGATGCCGTGGTTGGAACGGATTTCGCGCGCTTCGCGGAACTGCCAGATCAGCTTGCCGTCGGCGAGAGAGCGGCAGTTCGCGCACCACTCGGACTTCGCTTCGTCGTAATCGTGGTGGTAGACGCGGCCGCCGAGGATGGCAGCGCCGGCATAGCCCTGTGTCACCGGGACAGACCACAGGACCTTCGGGCCGCCGGCCGGCCATTTGCGGAGGAGGCCCGTCGCGCGGGAGATCCCATTGCGGTCGGGTCCACGGAACTGCGGCCAATCTGACGGCTGTGCCGCCGGCAGGAGGGTGGCGGCACTTAGGGAGCCGACACCGATCATCCATTCGCGGCGCGTCATGCCTGTGGTAAACATCTACACCGTAGTATAACTCGATATTTGGGTATTAAACTGATAAAATCAAAGCCGGCGAACTGAAGTTCGCCGCTGCAAGCTGAAGCTTGCGCCACGCGTGCGATGCCCCCATTTGAGGGTATACGCTACCCTCATTTTTTGGCTTTGTTTGGTAATTTTTGTCTCGGCGAACGGCTGGCAAGAAACATCCGATAGTTAGGAGGTTATCGCTCCATGGCGCTTCAACTCCTTTATTTACTATTGCTTGGCCTGATGTGCGGAAGCGAGCTAAACGTGGCGGCTTTCGCCCATCCGACGCTTAACCCGCAACCACTGGAAGCGCACGTACTGGTGCGCGCGTCGTTCGCTCGATTGTTTGGACATATGATGCCGTTCTGGATGGCAGGCTCCACCGTATTGAACCTTCTACTGTTGCTGCCTTTCGAACATCTGGACAACTCTGCGTGGCGGCTGGCTGCCATAGCCGGCGCTCTGCAAGTTTTCGCCGTCTTGTTTTCGCTGGCGGGTCCGGTGCCCATCAACAACCGGATAGCCAAATGGACGCCGCAATCGCTTCCGGGCGACTGGCGCGCGCAGGAGCATCGTTGGGATCTGCACCATGGGCTGAGAACGTGTGGATTGGTGGTGGCTTTCGCTGTTCTCGCCGGCAGCATTGGCGTTCGTTAAGTTGCTTCACCCCGGAATGAGGCTAGCACAGCGGCGGAGAGGAATTCGGGGAGTAAGGCGCGGCCGGATCTTGTTTTCAGACGTTTGAGGGAGATCGACGCGAGTGAACGGCCTGAGGGGTGGTATCGTTTCGATGGATGGAGACAACGGAGAAGCCGGCCCTCGGGGATAGCCTGCGCTCCCGGCTGGCCTACGAACCCAAGGAATTGGCGTTTGGCACCAGCGGGCGGCGCGGCGACGTTCGAGATCTCACCCAGTTGGAGGTCTACCTCAATGCGCTTGCGGAGTTGGAATATCTGCAAACGCTGCCTCGCGAAGAAGGCGGAATCGTCCAGGGCGAGGAGTTTTACTTCGCCTACGATCTGCGCCCGAGCTCGACTCGATACGTCGCGGAGCAACAAGGCCGAGGGGAAATTGCCCAAGCCATCGTATGCGCCATCCAGCTAGCCGGCATGCATCCTGTCAATTTGGGACGAATCCCGACTCCCGCCTTGATGTACTACGCCGTGTCCAGAGGCCGCGGCAGCGTGATGGTCACGGGCAGTCACATTCCTTTCGACCGAAACGGTTACAAGCTGAACACATCTCGTGGAGAACTGCTGAAAAAATACGAAGCTCCGATTGGCCAACAAGTTCGACTGGTCAGGGAAAGGCTCTATGACCAACCGTTCGCCGGCTCTTTGTTCGACGAGCACGGCCGGTTCAAGGCGGGCCACAAGGACCTTCCTCCGGAGACAG
>JBEKUO010000370.1:0-8056 GCA_049514955.1 Bryobacteraceae bacterium
CAGCCGTTTCGCCATGGCGAATGGCACGGCTCGCATGGCCGGACGAATGAACTCCGTCACCAGCGGCCGGGCGATCGCGGGCGCCCGTACGAGTTCCCATCCGTGTGCCAGGGCGGATCCGGTTCGCATGATCTACTTTCACTTCCATTATCCGTGCGCTCGATCCAGTGCGCCGACAGGAGTGTCGGCGCGGCAGGCTGAGAGCCTGCGCCACGACATTAATAGGTGTATTTGTTTGGAATGCGCCGGACAGTGTAGCGCGACTGCAAAAAGGCGACCACATCAGTCAGTTGCTTGGCGGTGACCCTATCGGCGTAATCCGGCATGCGAGACTTCCCATGCACTGTGATCAGATCCTTCGGATAAGGGGCCAGTTCATAGGAGGGATTGATGATCGAAGTCACCAGGTAGCCGTCAGTCACCACTTCGGTAACTTCACCTCCGAGCGTCACAGGAACCGGCGGCTGGACCGTCGGCCGCGGGAAATCCACCCCCTGCACCTCATGGCAGGTGTGGCACTGCAGCGCGACAAAAGCGGCCTTGCCTTTTTCAACGTCGCCTCCATCTGGCAGGCGAAACCCGGCCGATGAGTGGCGCCCGGAGCTGCAGGCCGTTGCCAGGGCCAGCAGCATCGCAAGCGGAAGGAATGTCGAAAGGCGGAGCATAATTCACCTCCTCGGAATTTTTAGCGTAGATGGATGGCGATGCGAGGAAGAAACACGCGTGTCTGGGTCCACAGCGCCAGCCGCCGGACGGGGCTGCTGGATGGGGATCTCGACGACTCCCCGGCGTTCGTGCTTGTGCAGGCTTTCCAGCATGGCCTTCGACCTCGCGTAGCGAAAACGGAAGAAAGCCCACCTCAATTGTACTACAGGATCAGTCAATCAGAGCTTGAAATCGTTTTTACGCGGGTCGGCGGCGCTACACACCGTGCTGCGCCAGAGAGGTTCGCGTTCATTCCTCCAGTCGGCTTTTCGGATGGTGGTAAGTTAAGGCTTGATGGCCAATCCGGAACAACTCGCCCTACTCCTGCAAGGTGCGGCTGTCTGGAATCGATGGAGGGCAGAGAATCCGATGGCGACACCGGATTTCATCGAGGCGAACCTCGGCGCGAGGTACCTCCTCAGCGCGAACCTCAGCGGCGCGAACCTCCGCGCGGCGAAACTCAATAGGACGGAACTCATGGCGGCGGATCTCACCGAGGCGGACCTCAGCGAGGCGGACCTCAGGGGAGCGGATCTCAGCATGGCGAAACTCGCCGAGGCGAACCTCAGCGGAGCTAACCTGACAGGAGCGGACCTTCGCGAGGCGAACTTCAGCAACGCGGACCTCCTCGATGCGGACCTCCGCGGGGCGGACCTAACCGGGGCTGACCTCAGCAAGGCGAACCTTTACGAAACGGTTTTTGGCGATACGAGTCTAAGCGATGTACACGGACTCGATACCTGCGCGCATTTTGGACCGAGCACTCTCGACCATCGAACCCTCGCCAAATCCGGCCGGCTCCCGCTCGAATTCCTGCGGGGCTGCGGCCTTCCCGACAAACTCATCGATTATTTGCCATCCCTCCTGAACGAGGCGATCCAGTTCTACTCGTGCTTCATCAGCTATTCGACCGAGGACCAAACGTTCGCCGAGCGTCTTCACGCAGACCTGCAGGACAAGGGAGTGCGCTGCTGGTTTGCGCCGCACGACATTCAGGGCGGCAAAAAGATTCATGAGCAGATTGATGAGGCGATTCGCGTCTACGACCGGCTGCTGCTGATCGTCTCCACTCACAGCATGAAAAGCGAATGGGTTCGCACGGAGATTGCCAGGGCGAGACGTCGGGAACTGCGGGAAAACCGCCGCATGCTGTTTCCCGTACGCCTCGTCGATTTCGAGACGGTACGCGACTGGGAGTGTTTCGACGGGGATACCGGCAAGGATTCCGCCCGCGAAATCCGTGAGTATTTCATCCCCGACTTCTGCAACTGGAAGGATTTCGATTCCTACGAGACAGCGTTCGAACGCCTTGTCCGCGACCTCAAGACCGAGGCAGCGCCACAGGCCAGCGCATGATTGTTTCCTCGTCCTTTGTGTCCGGCTGTTTTGCGGCTGGGGACCCACCCCAAACACTGTCCGCAAGGCAAACGCCCGCAAGACCCCAACCAGTCGGCGTCGCGGCTATCTTCCGAGATAAACCACCAGGTTGCATCGCAGGTCTTCCGTTGCCTGAGGCGTGAACTGAGGGGCGGGTTCATCCCTGCGCCTTCAGACGCTCGGCACGCCGTTGCCGCAACATCTCAACCGCGGCATCCCCGTCGGTCAAATCACCGCGGTCGGCCTGCGCAAAGCCGGTCCCGATATGGGCGGCGACCGCCTCGCGCTGTTCGACCATCCAGTCTTCGAAATCGAGTTGTTCGCGGATGATCTCGAACGCCTGGTCGAGGACCTCGCCGGCGTTCTGATACGCGCCGCACCGGACGGCCAGGTCGATGACGTGCCACTGCTCGGGTTTTAGGTCAATCGTCACGCGAGAGCCTCCTGTTTTTCACTAGCGCCATACTTACACGCCCAGCGCCGCGCCCAGTATCCGCTCGAACCAGCGATGCGGCAGGAGCCGCTTCAACGGCAGCACCATGCGCTGATCCCACATGCCGACGCTATAGCGCAGAGCTGGGCGCGGATCGCGCAGGATGCGTCCGACCAGCGCGGCGACTGCATCCGGCGGGGGTGCCTTGGCTTCATCGCCGGCTTGCTTGGCTTGAAAGCGATCGAAGATTTCCCGGTAGGCGCTCGCGTGCAGAGCGGCCTCGGCGGTACGCCGGCGAGCGGGGAGCTGGCTGCGCGTATCGCCGGGTTCGATCAGCACGACATGCACTCCGAAACGGCGCGTTTCGAGCCTGAGACTTTCGCTCAGTCCTTCGACCGCGAACTTGCTGGCGCTGTAGATCCCCGAAAACGGCATGCCGAACGCGCCGCCGAGAGAGCTGATGTTGACTATGTAGCCGGAGCGTTGCTCGCGCATCACCGGCAGAACGGCGCGGCATACGCGCAGCACGCCGAAGAAGTTGGTCTCCATCTGGGCGCGCGCTTCGGCCATGGACGTATCTTCGATCGGTCCCATGAGCGCCCAGCCGGCGTTGTTCACTACTGCGTCGAGGCGGCCGGTCTTCTCGACGATCGCGGCGACCGAGCGGGAGACCGACGCATCGTCGTCGGCGTCCATAACCAGCATCTCGACGCCATCGGAGCCGGCCGTCTGCCCGCGGCTGGTGCCGAATACACGCCAGCCGCTGCCGGCGAGATGGCGGGCGACGGCCTGCCCGATGCCGGAGGATGCTCCGGTGACCAGAACGACCTTCAGTTGCGCTGGTGGGCTCATGTAGTTTTTCTCCGGAAGTCCCCGCTTTTCCCGCCGCTCTTTTCCAGCAGGTACACATCTTGTATCTCGATCGATTTGTCGAGCGCCTTGGTCATGTCGTAGACCGTCAGCGCCGCGACCGCGGCCGCTGTGAGCGCTTCCATCTCCACGCCGGTTTGAGCCGTGGTGGCGGCGCTGGCGACGATGCGCACGCCTTCGGCTTCCACGTGCACCTCCACATCGACGTGCGACAGCATCAGCGGATGGCACAGCGGGATCAGGTCCGCGGTTTTCTTGGCGGCGGCGATGCCTGCGATCCGCGCGATCTCCAGCGGATTGCCCTTGGGATTCTCGGGCAGCGCTCGCAGCACTTCCGGCGGCATGCGCACAAAGGCCTGCGCCCGCGCGGTGCGGCGGGTTAACGGCTTGGCCGAAACATCCACCATGCGCGGACTGCCCGCAGCATCGAAATGCGATAGCTTCTTCATTTCGAGAGCACCCGGATCAGGTCGCCTTGCTGCCATTGCGCTCGGCCGGGTTCCGCAACCAGGAACGCGTTGGCGCGGGTCAGCGCGGGCACATCGCTCGATCCATGCCAGGGGATGGGCGTCACTTCCGCGCCATCCGCGCTAAGCTGCGCGGGCAGGAAACGCGTCAGCCCGGTGCGGTGATGGAATTCCTGCGTGAGCCTCGCAAACGGCATGTGCAATACGGCCTCGTCCTGCCCGCTCAGCAGCTCCAGCGCCGCGCGGGCGAAGATCTCGAAGGTTACCATGGTCGACGAGGGATTGCCGGGAAGGCCGAAGAAGAACTTGCTACGCGCCCTGCCGAATACCAGCGGCTGACCCGGCTGAATCAGGACACGGTCGAAAAAAAACTCCGCCCCCAGGCCCGCCAGCACACGCTCAACGATATCGTACTTGCCCGCGGAGACGCCGCCGGAGAGCAGCAGCAGATCGGCTTCCAGACCGCGCTCGATCAGCTCCCGGGTGTGCCGCTCCTCGTCGCGCGCCACCGGCAAAATCTCCGGCACGCCGCCCGCGCGGGTCACTTGCGCGGCCAGCGAGTACACGCTCGAATTGCGGATTTGGAAATCCAGCGGCGTCTGGGCGACCGGCACGATCTCATCGCCGGTAGCGACGATCGCCACACGCGGCGCGGTGTACACGGACACGCGCTCGTGGCCGGCGGCCGCCAGCATCGCGATATGGCTGAAGTCCAGGCGCCGGCCGGGGTGCAGCAGGATTTCGCCGGCGCGCGCCTCTACGCCCCGCGGATTGATGAACTGCCCCGGTTCAGCGGTCTGGTCCACAATCAACCGAGATCCGTCGCGGCGCACGTATTCGACCATGACCACGGCATCCGCACCGCGCGGCACAGGCGCGCCGGTCATGATCTCGACCGCCTGCATGCCGCGCACTTCGCCGTCAAAGCGGTCGCCGGCGCGCACTTCGCCGATGACCTCGAGCTCGCCTGGCAGATCGCTTGAGCGCACGGCGTATCCATCGCGCACCGAGCGTGCCACGGCGGGATAATCGCGGTCGGCCCGGACGGCCTCGGCCAGCACTCGCCCCGCGGCAGCCTCCAAAGCTACGCGCTCCACGGGTGGGGTGGCCCGCGCCGCGCGAACCTTCTCCAGGACACAAAGGCGCGCTTCCTCGAATGTGAATGCCGGCACATGTTCATTCTATCGTTGGAGTGTTCGCCGCGCATGGCGTTATGCTGGTTGATCCGCATGCCCGTTATCTCCGCCGAAGATCTCACTGCGTGGGCGGTCCGGTTGCTCGAAGCCGCCCGGTTTCCCCCGGCGAAAGCTCAGATCGTCGCCGAATCGCTGGTCGCGGCGAATCTGCGCGGCGTGGATTCGCACGGCGTGCAATTGCTTCCCTGCTACATCGAGCAGGTGGAATCGGGCGACCTGGACGCCAACGCGGACGGACGGGTAGTTTCGGAATCCGGCGCGTGCCTGGTCTATGACGGCGGGAATGGCGTCGGCCAGCATGTTGCCACGGTCTGCTGCGAGCATGCCGTGCGCTTGTGCCACAAGCACGGAGTCGCGATGGTGGTGGCGCGCGAATCGAACCATTTCGGCGCGGCCGCCTGGTGGGGCCGGAAGATATCCGAGGCCGGCTTGATCGGGATCGTGATGTGCAACGCCTCGCCGATCGTCGCGCCCTGGCAGGCGAAGCAGCCACGTTTGGGCACGAATCCTATTTGCATGTCGGTGCCGGGGCCCTGGCTGCTGGATATGGCGACCACGACGGTCGCCGCCAACCGGATTTTCAAAGCCTTGATGAACGGTGAAGAAACGATTCCGGCCGGGTGGGCCATGGATTCCGAAGGCGTGCCGACCACCGACACCGATGCGGCGCTCCGCGGTCTGCCGATGCCTCTGGGCGGCTATAAGGGCAGCGGACTCGCGATGCTGGTCGAAATACTTTGCGCCGTGTTGGGCGGCGGCGCGATGAGCGCCAATGTCGGCGGCATACGCATTCGCGGTAAGCCCACGCGCGTGAGTCAGACGTTCGTGGCCCTCGATGTCAAACGCTTCATGCCCCTGGAAGAGTTCACTGGACGTGTCGAGTGGCTGGTGGATATGGTCAAGTCCGCGGCGCCGGCTACCGGCTACCACGAAGTGTTGGTGGCTGGCGATCCGGAATTGCGGGCCGAAGCCGATCGCCGCCGCAACGGAATTCCTTTGGGTGACGGGACTTGGGAGAGCCTCGTGCAGACGGGAGACAAGTTGGGTGTGGCACCGCCCATTGCACGGGGCGCCTAAGCCAGCGCGTAAGAAAGAATCGCCCATTGTGGCGCACGCTTCAGCGCGAGCGGCGAGCTTCGCCCGCCCGCGCCGACAAGAGTGTCGGCGCGGCAGGCGGGAGCGCCTGCGCCACGAGGCCAATCGCGCGGGTCATACCCCGGTTCAAACCGGCGCGGCCGGCGGACCTGCTGAAGCTGCGCCACGCGGCTGGGGCCGAATCTGACCAGTCGCTTGATGCTACACTCAGTACCGCAAGGAGCTAAACGTGAATAATCGACTCTTGATTGCCACTGCCGCAGTGGCCTTGTTGTTCTGCAGCGGTAAGACGATGAAAGCCGCGGAGCCTGACACGGGCGCGGAGTCCCAATATTGCGTCCAGAGCGGCGGCGTGGTCGTCGAGCGGTCGCCGTACTACGGCACCAACGGCCCGACACCCTGGCTGCGCCTGGCGGGATTGCGGAAGTTCTGTAAGTTTACCTCGGCGACGGATGGCTCCCGCATTCATATTTTGTTGGAGACGTTGTACACCACCCAGCCGTCGTTGGCCGCGCTCGCATACTACGAAAAGCCGGCGGAGAATCCGCCCGGCCCCGGCAATCCCGCGTCCTACTATTGCACGCAACTGGGAGGTTCCGACCTGTTCGGCGGCGTGACTGGCGCGGGCGGCGGGTGGGTTGGGGACGACAAGCCTGACGCGATCCTGGAGGCCTGTATCTTCCCCGATATGTCCTCCATCGATTCCTGGGGGCTAACTTATAACACCAACGGCATTATTCGAGGCATCGATCTGACCACCGTGCTGCGGTACAAGGGGCCGCCGCCGGCCGATAGTCATTGAACGATTCAAACTGATTCGACTTTTCCTTCTGCTATCAACTGTGTCCAGAGTTGCGCGCGATGGGCATTGAACCGTTTTCGTTACCCTTCTCGAACGCCGCGGTGGACGACCTTCGCGAGCGATTGGGACGAACCCGTTGGCTCGACCAGATCGGCTCGGCCTGGGAATACGGATTCGATCTGGCGTTCCTCCAGGAAATCTGCCGGCATTGGCGAGAGCAGTTCGACTGGAAAGCGCAGTTGGACCGGCTTTCGAAACTGCCCCACTACCGCTATGTAGCGGACGGGTTCGGAGTCCACTTCATTCATGCGCGCGGCAAGGGGCCAGTTCCGATGCCGCTGATCCTAACGCATGGGTGGCCGGGATCACGTACGCGATCGGCGGGATGTGGGCGGCGCTTATGAGCGAATTGGGATACAGCCGCTTCGCCGCTCAGGGCGGCGACATCGGGGCAAGCGTGAGCACCGTCCTGGGGCTGCGCCACGCCGATCGAGTGATCGGCATCCACCTGAATTACATTCCGGGGTCTTACAGGCCTTTCCTCGATAAAGGAACCCGGCTGGACCCGGTGGAGGAGGAGTTTTTGCAGGATGCGGCGCGCTGGTATGAAGCAAGCGGCGCCTACGGGCACATCCAGAGGACACATCCGCAGACCGCGGCTTACGGTCTGAACGACTCGCCGGCCGCCCTGGCTGCATGGATACTGGAGAAGTTCCGGGACTGGTCGGATTGCGATGGCGATCTGTCCCGGCGCTTCACGTGGGATGAACTGCTGAGTAACGTGATGCTCTATTGGGTCACGGAAACCATCCACTCCTCATTCCGCTTGTATTACGAAGGACGGAAGGCGCCGCTGCAATTTGGCGCCGGAGAGTTCGTGCGCGTGCCGTGCGCCATCGCGCGTTTTCCAAAAGAAGCGCCGTTCCCTCCGCGTGCGTGGGTTGAGCGCGGCTACAACGTCCAACGCTGGACCGAGATGCCGCGCGGCGGCCACTTCGCCGCGGCCGAAGAACCGGAGCTACTCGTGAGAGACATTCGCGAATTCTTTGGGCGGCTTCGAAAATAAGCGATTCGGCCAGGACCATTCACTCGCAATCTTCTGGACAGTACA
>JBEKUO010000371.1:0-7307 GCA_049514955.1 Bryobacteraceae bacterium
GCTGGCGCCCGAGGTGATTTGAGATGCCAAAGAAAAAACTCGCAGAGCCGGTGCGTATTTTGCTGAAGAAGAACGACCAGGTGAAGGTCATTGCCGGGCGCGATAAAGGCAAGACCGGACGGGTGCTGGACGTGAATCCCGCCAATGGCAAGATTCTGGTGGAGCACGTGTCGATGATCAAGCGGCACACGCGTCCGAATCCGGGAAAGCAGATCAAGGGCGGCATCGCCGAGCGGGAAAGCCCCATCTCGGTGTCGAACGTCAAGATCGTATGCCCGCAGTGCGGACCCGTGCGCATCGCGCACCATATCGAGGTATTGCCCGGCGGCAAGAACCGGCGTACGCGAGTCTGCCGCAAGTGCGGGCAAGGCCTGGACAGGAAGTAGAAAACATGGCAGCACGACTCAAGCAGCTTTATCAAAAATCGGTGGTCCCGGCCCTGACCAAGGAGTTCGGCTACAAGAACCATATGGCTGTGCCCAAGCTCGACAAGATTTCCATCAACCTCGGCCTGGGCGAAGCTACGCAGAACGCCAAGCTGATGGATGGCGCGGTGAACGAGATGGCGCAGATCGCCGGCCAGAAGCCTGTGGTGACCAAGGCGCGCAAATCCATCGCGGCCTTCAAGCTGCGCGAAGGCATGTCCATCGGCTGCATGGTGACGCTGCGCGGCGACCGCATGTACGAGTTCTTCGACAGGCTGGTGAATGTCGCATTGCCCCGCGTGCGCGACTTCCGCGGAGTTTCCAGCAAGTCGTTCGATGGGCGTGGCAACTACACGCTGGGTATCAAGGAGCAGTTGATTTTTCCGGAAATCGATTACGCGAAGGTGGAAAAGACCAAGGGCATGAACATTTCCATCACCACCACCGCGCGCACCGATGCCGAGGGCCTGGCGCTATTGAAACAGCTAGGCATGCCGTTCCGGCAGTAAAAGGAGAGAAAGAAAAGAATAATGGCCACCACCGCAAAACGAGCAAAAGACCGGAAACTGGACGTCGCTCAGAGGGCCAAGACGCCCAAGCTCCGCTGCCGGCACCGCAACCGCTGCTGGCGCTGCGGGAGGCCGCGCGGCTATCTGCGGAAGTTCGGCATCTGCCGGCTGTGTTTCCGCCAACTGGCGCTGAACGGGGAGATCCCCGGCGTCATCAAGGCGAGCTGGTGAGCGCCGGAAAGAGATTTGGAGGGCAAGAATGACGAGTGATCCTATCGCCGACATGCTCACGCGAGTGCGCAATGCGATCAGCGCCCGCCATCCCAAGGTGGATGTGCCGGCATCCAAACTGAAGACGGAGATCGCGCGGATACTCAAGGAAGAGGGCTATATCCAGAACTTCAAAGTCGCGGAAGAAGGCCCCAAGAAGACCATCAAGATCTACCTGAAGTACACCAACAGTAACGCGCCGGTGATTTCAAGTATTGAACGCATCTCGCGGCCCGGCTGCCGGGTTTACGTGGGCCAGCAGGACATTCCGCGCGTGCTCGGCGGCCTGGGAATCAACATCCTCACCACGCCGCGCGGAGTCATGACCGGGCGCGACGCGCACAAGGAGCATATCGGAGGGGAGCTGCTGTGCCGGGTTTGGTAGTGGCGCAGGCACTCCTGCCCGCCCGCCGGCACTCTTGCCGGCGCCGAGGAATTTGAACTATGTCACGAATTGGTAAAAAACCGATTCCCCTGCCGAAGGGGGTCAAGATCCAGATCGGTGAGCAACTGGAAGTCACTGGACCCAAGGGCACGCTGACCGTGCCGATTCCGGCCGGTGTCCACGTGAAGCAGACCGATGGCCGGCTGGATCTGGTACGCGACAGCGACCAGCAAAGCGCGCTGCACGGGCTCACGCGCGCCTTGGCGGCCAACGCCGTGCAAGGTGTTTCCACCGGGTTTACCAGGGAACTGGATATCGTGGGCATAGGCTACCGCGCCGACATCAAGGGCAAGGTGGCCACCTTCACTTTGGGCTATTCGCATCCCATCGAGGTCCTGCTGCCGGATGGCGTGGATCTGAAGATCGACAAGCAGACGCACCTGGTGCTCAGCGGCCACGACAAGCAGATGCTGGGCCAGGTGGCGGCCAACATACGCGCGCTGCGCAAGCCGGATCCTTACAAAAACAAGGGCATCCGCTACACCGGCGAACAGTTGCGCAAGAAGGTCGGCAAGACCGGCGCTTCGTCGGGGGCCAAATGATCCATAAGACTCAAAAGAACGAGATCCGCCATCGCATCCACGAGCGCATACGCCACAAGGTGCGGGGCACCGCGGAGCGGCCCCGGCTGGCGGTGTTCCGCAGCGTAGCCAACATCTACGTACAGGTGATCGACGATATCGATGGGCGCACGCTGGTGTCTGCTTCCAGCATCGAAAAAGGAAAGCGGACGAACGGCGGCAATCTGGCCGCGGCCAAGACGGTCGGCAAGCTGATCGCCGAGCGCGCCAAGGAAAAGGGCATCAACAAGGTAGTGTTCGATCGGGGCGGCTATATCTACCACGGCCGTGTCAAGGCCCTGGCGGACGAGGCACGGAAAGCCGGACTGGAGTTTTAATCGGATGGCAGTAACAACCGTAAAACGCATCGATCCGCAGACGCTCAATTTGAAAGAGCAGGTGGTGTCGATCAATCGCGTCACCAAGGTGGTCAAGGGCGGCAAGAACCTGAGCTTTTCCGCGCTGGTGGTGATCGGCGACCCGGCGGCCAAGGTGGTGGGTTTCGGCGTGGGCAAGGCGAAGGAAGTGCCGTCGGCCATCCGCAAGGGGATTGAAGCGGCCAAGAAGAATCTGCGCAAGATACACATGGTGGGGACCACCATCCCGCATATCTCGTTGGGCCGCTTCGGCAGCGGCCTGGTGCTGTTGAAGCCGGCTCCGGAAGGCACCGGCGTAATCGCGGGCGGACCGGTGCGCGCGGTGGTTACCGCGGCGGGCATCCCCAACGTGCTGACGAAATCGATCGGCACGCACAACCCGCACAACGTGGTCAAGGCCACCATAGTGGCGCTGGAGCAGTTGCGGGATAAGAACGAGGTAGCGGAGATGCGTGGCCTGGCGGTGGAGAAACTTTGAGAAAAGGGGACTAGGGACTAGGGACTGGGGACTGGGAAAAGGCAAAACCCCCAGCCCCTAGCCCCAGCCCCCAGCCCCAAAGGTCTTCTTTTATGGATGGCATGATTAAGATCAAGCTGTATCGCAGTCCGATCTGCACGCCCGAGAAGCACAAGCGCGTCGTGCGCGGGCTGGGGCTACGCAAGTTGAATCAGGTAGTGGTGCGGCCGGATTCACCGGTCTTCCGCGGCATGGTCAACAAGGTTCCGCATCTGCTGAAGGTCGTGGAATAGGAGATACCGTATGAATCTGAGCGGATTGAAACCCCCGGCCGGACAGAACCACAGCCGAAAGCGCATCGGGCGCGGTATGGGATCGGGTCTGGGCAAGACCTCCACGCGCGGCAGCAAGGGCCAGCGCGCCGGAACCGGTTTCGGCCAGAAGCGCGGCTTCGAAGGCGGACAAATGCCGCTGCACCGCCGCTTGCCCAAACGCGGTTTTACGAATATCTTTAAGAAGCAGTACGCCATTGTGAATCTGGGCCGGCTGGAGAAGCTGGAAGGGGATACATTCACTCCGGATCAGCTAAAGGAGATCGGCGTCCTCAGGAAGCTGCACGAGGGGCTGAAGGTGCTGGGCGCGGGTCAGTTGACGCGCAAAATTCGGGTCGAAGCGCACCTGTTCTCGAAGTCGGCGCTCGACAAGATTCAGGCGGCTGGCGGAGAAGCCGTAGTCATCGGCGCTGAGCCGCGCGCGTAAGCAAGCGGTTTGGAGGCGAAGGAACCATGAAGTTTTTTGAAGCGCTGGGCAACGTATTCCGCATCCCCGATCTGCGCAAGAGAGTCTTGTTCACGCTGGCCATGCTGGCGGTGTACCGCTTGGGCGGCCACATTCCTACGCCGGGCATCAACCTGATCGCCTGGGAGCAATTCTTCAGCAGGAGCCAGGGCACCATCTTCGGTTTCTTCGACCTGTTCGCGGGCGGCAACATACGGCGGCTCACCATCTTCGCCCTGGGCATCATGCCCTACATTACGGCGTCCATCATCCTGCAATTGCTGACGGTGGTGGTCCCCACGCTGGAGAAGCTGCAGAAGGAAGGCGAGCTGGGCCGGCGGAAGATCACGCAGTGGACGCGCTATCTCACGATTATCCTCTCCGTCCTGCAATCGTTCGGCATCGCCAAGGGGCTGCAGGCGATGCAAGGCGGCGTAGTGATCAACCCGGGATGGGGTTTCGTGCTGCTGACGATTATCTCGCTAACCACCGGCACGGCTTTCATCATGTGGCTGGGCGAGCAGATCAGCGATCGCGGCGTGGGCAATGGGATGTCGCTCATCATCTTCGCCGGAATTGTGGTGGGCCTGCCCAACGCCATTCAAAACATCTACAGGAATACCTTCATCACCCGCGAGTGGAACGTGCTGCAGATGATCTTCATTCTGGCCATGATGGTGCTGGTGGTAGCTTTCATCGTACTGGTGGAGCGCGGCGAGCGGCGCATCCCTGTGCAGTACGCCAAACGCGTGGTGGGCCGGCGCGTCATGGGCGGGCAATCCACCCACATGCCGCTTAAGGTGAACGCCGGTGGTGTGATCCCGGTGATCTTCGCATCCTCCATCCTGGCGTTTCCGCAGACGCTCGCCACCATGCCGTTTGTCAAGAATATGCCGTGGCTGAACGCCACCCTGACTTCCATACGGCACGGCGAGCCGCTTTATTACGTGCTGTTCGTGGCGGGCATCATCTTCTTCTGTTTCTTTTACGTATCCATCATCTTCAATCCCAACGAAGCCGCCGACAACATGCGCAAATACGGCGGATTCATTCCGGGCATACGGCCGGGGCGCAACACGGCCGATTACATGAACACCATTCTGACCAAGATCACGGTGGTGGGCGGCCTGTATCTGTCCATTTTGTGCCTGATCCCGGACATCATGATTTCCGGCATCAAGCTGCAGCATCTGCCGCTGCTAGGGAACTGGATGGACGCCTATGCGCCGCGCTTCCTGCTGGAAGGATTGAACGTGAACTTTTACTTTGGCGGCACTTCGCTGCTGATCGTGGTGGGTGTGGCCATGGATACCATCAACCAGGTTGAGGCGCAGTTGATCATGCGCCATTACGAGGGCTTTACGCCCCGGGCAGGGAGGATTCGCGGGCGCCGTAGCACTTTCTGACGTCGCAGCTTTCCATGATGCAAGCTGTGGTTCTGTTCGGTTCCCCAGGTTCGGGAAAAGGCACACAGGCGAGTCTTCTCAAGAACTGCCTGAAGGTGCCGCACATATCGACGGGAGATATGCTCCGGGAACACATCAAGGAGGGCAACCCGCTGGGCGTAAGGGTAGCCGCTACCATGCATTCTGGAGCCCTGGTGCGTGACGAAGTGGTCAACCAGCTCGTGGAGGAGCGGCTGGCCGCGCCGGATGCCAAGGCCGGATTTATTCTGGACGGCTATCCCAGAACGAGGGACCAGGCCGAGCACCTTTGCCGCTGGCTGGACGACCGCGGCATACGCGAGGTGGTGATTCATCTCATAGTTGATTACAATAGAGTTGTTGCCCGATTGACCGGACGCCGCCAGTGTCCTCGCTGCGGTACCCTGTACAACATCGTTTCCAACCCTCCGCGAGTGGAGGGAGTGTGCGACCTGGACGGGGAAGCCCTGGCGATCCGCGAAGACGACCAGGAGTCCGTGATTCGGGAAAGGCTGGCGGGGTATGAGACGCAGAGCCGGCCGTTGATCGAATTTTTTCGGGAGAAGGGCCGCCGCCTTTACGAGATCGATGCCGGCGAGCGGACTCCCGAGGCGCTGTTGCTTCAGGTATGCCGGACCCTGAAGGCTCCGGATGCCGGCTCGCCGGCGATGCAGGGATGATTATTCGAAAAACCGCCGCGGAACTCGAGAAAATGCGGCGCAGTGGTTTATTGGTTTGGCAGATCCTGCGCAATCTGGAACAGATGGCGGGCGTGGGAGTCAGCACGCTGGATCTGGAAGTCGCCGCGGAGCGCATGATGAAGGATGCGGGCGCGCGCCCGGCCTTCAAGGGCTATTATGTGCAGGCGGCCGGCGATACGTACCGCTTTGTGCTGTGCACTTCGATCAACAACGAGATCGTGCACGGTATGCCGTCGGCGAAACGGGTTTTGAAGAAGGGCGACATCCTGTCGATCGATACAGGCGTGCAGCTCGATGGATATTTCGGCGATTCGGCTACCACGGTGGCCATAGGGGAAGTGAGCGAGCAGGCCACCCGGTTGATGCGGGTGACCCGGGAGGCGCTGGAGCTGGCCATCCAGCAGGCGAAGGCGGGCAACCGCCTGTTCGATGTTTGCGGCACGGTCGAGCGGCATGTGCTCGCCAACGGATTTTCGATCGTACGGGAGTACGTGGGTCACGGTATAGGGACGCAGCTCCATGAAGAGCCGCAGATCCCCAATTACGTGGAGCGCAAGAACGAGAACCCGCGCTTGAAGGAAGGCATGGTGCTGGCCATCGAGCCGATGGTCAACGCCGGCAAGCCCGATACGCAGGTTTTGAAGGACAAGTGGACGGCGGTCACCAAGGATGGGTCGTATTCGGCCCATTTCGAGCATTGCGTGGCGGTGACCTCAAACGGCCCTTGGGTGCTGACACGGCCGTGAGCGAGGCCGCGAAGGAAGTGACGGCGACGGTTTTGGAAGAGTTGCCGAGCGCGATGTATCGCGTGGAGCTGGAGAACAAACAGCATGTGCTGGCGCACGCGGTGGGGACGGTGAAACGGAATTTTGTCCGGCTGCT
Source organism: Bryobacteraceae bacterium (assembly GCA_049514955.1). Classification (GTDB taxonomy): domain Bacteria; phylum Acidobacteriota; class Terriglobia; order Bryobacterales; family Bryobacteraceae; genus Bog-159. Next base: position 6,828 of record JBEKUO010000371.1, read on the forward strand.
GCCGGGCGATCGCGTGCGGGTGGAGTTATCGCCGCACGACTGGACGCGGGGCAGGATCACCCGCAAGGAAACAGAGGCGCAAACGTAAGAGGGTTGACAGGCGAAAGCGCCTGTCCCACCTCGTGGCAGAGGGTTTGAAGATTGTGGGGCAGGCGCTTTCGCCTGCCAACCGTTAGGAATCGAATATGAAAGTGCGCGCATCAGTCAAGAAGATTTGCGATAAGTGCAAGATCATCCACCGCGAGGGCGTGGTCCGGGTCATCTGCACCAACCCGAAACATAAACAGAGGCAGGGATAGCAGGAGGAAGTTATGGCACGTATCGCCGGAGTGGAAGTTCCGTCCAAAAAGCGGGCCGAGATCGGACTCACTTACATCTATGGGATCGGGCGCGCCCGTTCGCGCTCGCTGCTTTATCGGGCGGGCATCGATTTCGATAAAAAAGTGGCGGATCTGACCGAGGACGAAGTCAACCGCGTCC
>JBEKUO010000372.1:0-7293 GCA_049514955.1 Bryobacteraceae bacterium
GGCGCAGGATTCTCCGTGGTCGCACCTGGTGCAGGGCTTCAAGTATGTTCACGGCAACCGCGCGGTGCGGACGCTGCTCGGCAGGATGGCGGCCATCACTATCTCGGGCATGCCGGCGCTAGTCCTGATGCCGTTCTTCGCCGAGGATATTTTTCACCGCGGCTCGCGCGGCCTGGGGATTCTGATGGGCGCCATGGGCGTGGGAGCGGTGGCCGGCACGCTCGTGTTAGCATGGCGCGAGCGCGTTTCCAGCTTGCCGAAAGTCATTTTCTGGAGCGCGCTTTTGTTGGGCGCCAGTTTCTCGGTCTTCGCGCTGTCGAACGCTTTCTACTTTTCGCTTGCGATCATGCCGCTGATCGGATTCAGTGTGATGCGCCAGTTGGCCTCAGCCAATACCCTGATCCAGACGTTGGTTCCCGATGAATTCCGCGGGCGCACTATGGCGTTTTATTCGATGACGGTGGTCGGTCTGGGTCCGTTTGGCAGCCTGGCGGCGGGCGCGCTGGCGCACGCTTACGGCGCCCGGCTGACGGTGCTGGGCGGCGGGCTGCTCACCCTGGCCGCCGCCGCGGTATTCAGGCTGAATTTGGACGCCGTAAGGGAGATCCGGTAACATGGCACACCGCATCAAGGCACTCCTTATCGCTATCGCGCTGGCTGCGCTGCTGGCGGCCGCTGCCGCTGCGCAATCCGGCGTGGATCTCGATCAATCCCGCGAGATCTTCCAGGAGATCGACGGCTTCCTGCAGAGCCTGAAAGAAATTACCGGATTCAAGATACACCATCGCGTGCCGGCGGAGATCATCAGCCGGGGTCAAGTGAAGGAGTTTCTGCAAAAACGGATGAAAGAAGCCGCCACGCCGGAAGACATACGGGTGGAAGAACTGACCCTCAAAAAGTTTGGGCTGGTGCCGCAGGATTTCGATCTGGCCAAGAACGAGGTGGATCTGCTGACGGAGCAGGCGGCGGCGTTCTACGACTTCAATCGAAAAAAGCTATTCATCACGGATTGGACGCCTTCGGCAACGCGGGAGCCAGCCTTGATACACGAGTTGGGGCACGCGCTGGCGGATCAGAATGTCAACCTCGGCCGGTTCATCAAGCAGGGCCGCAAGAGCGACGATGGCTCGATGGCGCGTCTGGCAGTGATGGAGGGACAAGCATCGTGGCTCATGGCGGAGTACCTGGCGCGCAAGGCGGGACAGTCGCTGGCCACCTCGCCGGCGCTGCTGGAGACGATGGCGCACAGCATCGAATCCGGCGCCGGGGAGTTTCCGGTATTCGAAGGCGAGCCGCTGTATCTGCGAGAGACGCTGGTATTCCCGTACACCAAGGGGCTGCTGTTTCAGAACGCGGTTTATAAGCGCATGGGGGAACGCGCATTCGCCGAAGTGTTCAAGCACGCGCCTGTCTCGACGCAGCAGATCCTGCATCCGGACGACTATTTCTCGGGGCTCGCACCCACCAGCCCGGCGCTGCCGGTGCTTCCGGATGCGCACGGGTACAAGCGCCTCACGGATGGGACTGTGGGGGAACTGGATCACGCCATTCTGCTGGAGCAGTATTGCGGGCGGGAGGAGTCGGCGGCGGTTTCGCCGCATTGGCGAGGTGGCGAGTACGCGCTGATGGAACGGCGCAGTCCAGAGCGGGTGGTGCTGCTATACGCCTCGGAGTGGGACGATGCGGCGGCCGCCAAGCGATATTTGCGGTTGTATCGCCAGGTGCTGGAGAAGAAATGGAAGCACATCGAGGTCAAATCGGAAGGCGATGACAGTGTTGCCGGAGTGGGCGATGACGGTTATTTCCTGGTGCAGGTGACGGGGGCGGTGGTTACGAGCGTCGAAGGCGCGGAGAATCCGGTCACGCTGCAGTAATGCGTTGACTTATGCCTGTCTGGTCCATGTCCTGGCCAAAACCGCTATGATCGTAGCGGTTTTTTGAGAAGTTTTGCTGTAACTAAAAGGGGTTGGCGGATCTGAGCCGCTAATGTTTAGCGGTTTTGGCCGCGGGCTGGCGTGAGATATGGACGGGGCAGCGGCGTATGGGCCAGCAGGGAGCCCCACAGACGGCAACCCAGGAACGACAGCGAACTCAAGTTGGCCGTTGGCAGGCGAAGCGCCTGCCCCACCCACACTCTTCAGCAGTGCAATCAACGCATTCTTTCTCTTCAGGAAAATTTAGAGCTCCAGGGGCGGGACTGAAGTCCCGCTGCAAGCTGAAGCTTGCGCCACGACTCCTTTAATCGGGGAATTCCATTGCCTTATCGCATTCGACGATGGCTTTGTCGACGTGCTCGATGGCCTTTGCCCGGTGCCCTGTATAATCGTGCTCAGCGCCCCGCAACTCTTCCCTGGCGCGCAGCAAGGCCTCACGCGCGGCTCGGATGCGCGGGTGGATTGAGATCCGATTCGGACGAAGCATACGAAATTCGTCTTGTGCAGTTCAATACATCGGCGGCGAAAAATCCCGGCGCGACGGTGTGCGTTAAACTGGTGACTTATGCCGATTCGCCGTCTGTTCGGTCCGCTGGTTTGGGTGTGCCTGGCCGCTGGTTTGGCGCATGCGGCGGATGTGCCGCGTCCCGCTGGTGAGTTCACCATCAACACCACGGATGGCAAGGGAATCCCGCTCAGCCAGTACAAGGGGAAGGTTTGCGCCGTGATCTTCATCCTCACCTATTGCCCGCATTGCCAGAAGACCGTCGGGTTTCTCACGACGATGCAGAACGAGTACGGTCCGCGCGGATTTCAGGTGCTGGCCAGCGCTATCGACCCCATGGCCAACATGAAGGTGGCGGATTTTATCAAGAACTTCCACCCTTCCTTTCCTGTGGGTTTTAACGAGCGCGACCCGGTGCTGGAGTTCTTGCAGCATCCGGCCATGTTCAAGCTGATGATGCCGCAGCTCGCGTTTATCGACCGGAAGGGAACTATGCGGGCGCAGTACGCTGGCGACGACAAATTCTTCGGGGAGGATCAGGAAAAGAACATTCGGGATGAGATCGAGACGCTGCTGAAGGAAGGATCGGCGACGCATAAGAAGCGCGCGGCGTCGGCGGCGGCTACAAAGAAGTGAAGTCCGCGGTTGGCAGGCGAAAGCGCCTGCCCCACTCACTCACCAACACACTCTTTCTCCTCAGGGAAATGAAGAACTCAAGCCGGCGAACTAAGGTTCGGCGCGGCAGGCAGGAGTGCCTGCGCCACGGTCAGGCGGTCTGGGCGTACTGCTGGGGCTGCTCCCATTGACTCTTCCAAAGCAGCCAAGCGAGGCTCACTACGTGAAAGACTTCCTTCATGTCCAGTGGCTTGGCAAGGACGTTGTAGCCACCCAGGTTCAGCACCTCGGACCACAGAACTTCGTCCGCCAATCGAGAAGTGACCACCAACATCGGAGGGAATCTCACGCGCGCAAGCTGGGATAGCAGATCTCTCCACGTGCCGTCTGGCAGCTCGGGCTCGCAAAGGGCCACTGGGGTCGGGTTGTCTCGTAGGAACGCGAGCGCTTCCGCCTGCGTCCGGACGGAATGCAGTTGCCACTTGGAATGGCCGAGAATCTCTTGCAGATGCCGATGGTCCTCGTCAAACGGACTGATCAACAATACTCTGACGATTCTCTGAGAAACGGTTTGCGGCTCCTCGCTGGTTGCGGGGAAGGATAGACTCTGGTTCACGGCCCCACCTCCTTGGCCTTTGGCTTAAGCCTTTAACGGGCCCGACACGAGTGAGGGCGGTTGGGACTTCCCGGCAGCGAGGGAAGTCTTCTCTACCCGGGGACAATTAGAATTTTAGCACGCGATTGACGTTTGTCTTACATTTTTGGCAGAATATCCGCCAAATCCGGTACTGTCGCGCGGGATGGCTGGGCGATTCTGCCGCGCACCAGGCCGGCGAGCACGCCGATGAACCGTGGCGAGTCGTTCAGCCCCGGCACCATGCGGTAGTCCTGAATGCCGAGGCTGTGGGCCTGCGCGCGGTGTTCGATATCGATCTCGTGCAAGGTCTCCACGTGGTCGGACACAAAGGAGATCGGGATCACCAGCACGTGCCGGCTGCCGTGGTCCGCCAGCCGGCGGAGCGTGGCATGCATGGAGGGTTGCAACCATTTAGACGCGCCGACTTTGCTCTGGTAACAGAGGTGCCGGCGTCCGGGCCAACGCCCCTGGCTCCAGACCAAGTCGACGGTGCGCGCGATATGCCGCTGGTAGGGGTCGCCCGCTTCGATTACGGCGACGGGGACGCTGTGCGCGCTGAACACCATGTCCACTTCCGCCGGATTGTCGAAGGCGGCCAGGGATTGGTCGATAGCGTGCGCGAGCGCCGCGATATAGCCGGCATCCTCGTGAAATTCCGAAACCGTGTGGACCCGCGGATTCCAGCCATTGGGGTGGAAGCGCCGGGTCCATTCATGCAGGCTGCTGCCGGTGGTGGTGCGGGAGTACTGCGGATAGAGCGGCAGCAGCACCACGTCCTGCGGTGCGTGTGCTTCGAGCTCGCGGATCGCCTCCGCAGTGAAGGGATGCCAGTAGCGCATGGCCACGACTACGCGCGCATCGAGATCGCGCCGCAGCTCGGCCTCCAGGGCGTGCGCCTGCCGCCTGGTGAATTCCAGAAGCGGCGAGCGGCCGCCGATCTTGGCATAGTGATGGCGCACGTGCCGGGCGCGGGTGCTCGAGATCAGACGGGCCAGCGGCTGCCGCGCGATACGGGCGAATGGAAAATCGATAATATCGGGGTCGCAGAACAGGTTGTAGAGAAACGGCTCGATGGCCTCGAGCGAATCCGGCCCGCCGAGTTGAAAAAGAACGACCCCTAGTTTGCGCCCCGCGCTGTAGAAAGGCATCCGATTAGGAGAGTGTAACATTTGGTGGTGTCTGAAATCTGCGGGGAAGACCACTCCCTGACGGTCGTGGCTCTGTTCTGCGCCGTGCAGCCCGTGGCAGAAGTCACTGTGAGTCGCGGTTGGCAGGCGGAAGCGCCTGCCCCACCACGGCGAACCAACAGCTTGCGACGTTTGGTTGACCCCGGGCTGCTAGGGGCCAACGGCAATCGTGACGGTGTTTGAGGTCACGCCGCCTATAGAGATAACCACCGGCGCGGCATCGTTGGCAGCCAACCCCGCGGGTATTTGGGCATTCACCTGGTAGAGGCCGACGTACCCAGGCGCGAGTCCATAGAACTGCACGGGCGCCGAAGCCCCGCCGATAGTGACGGTCGGAATGGTCGTCGTATATGAGAGCGGGTTCGAGAGGGCGGGCGAGCCGGTGGCAGGCTGGTTGGTAACTTGCCCGAGGCCGGTGCAAAAAATCTGAATATAGGTTCCCGCGCTCGCCGGATTGGAGGAATCGACCAGTTGGTTAGATGAGTTGAGAATCGCGCCTTGCCCGGTACCTTGCGCATTGATTGCGAAGATCGCCGGCGCGAAAGGCACTACGGTTACGGTTTGGGCAGCGCCGTTCTGGCCATTGAGCGTAGGGACGAAAGCGTTCTGCCATCCCAACTGGCCCGGCGCGTTAGCGGGCAGTTGCCAAGGTATCTGCAGATTCACCTGCCCACCGCTGACATAGAACAGAGGCGCAAAGCCCGAAGCGACGACCTCCGGACAGCCCCCGCCCGTCAGCGCGCAGAAACTGCTCCACTGTAAGGAGAGGCCCTCCATGGCAGTCTGGAGCGGCGACGCCGTATCCAACATCGGACTAGGCACCAGGAATTTGCCAAAGGCCGCAGCGATGCTGCCGGGCGCCACCTGCGCCGCATAGCCGGCCGCATTCAGGATACTACTTGGATTGATCGACGGCGTGCCTGGCGATTGCAACTCCAGGCTGAACACCACGCCGTCGCCGCTGGCCCCGCCGCCTAAGGTGGTCCCGTAGAGGATCCCGTTGGAGCCTTGCACGAGCCCGGCGTTGGGGTTGGCGCCGTCGGTGCAGTTAGGTTGGGCACAAAAGCCGTACAGAACTGCCAGCGCGCCGCTGGGGGTGATTTGGTAGATCGTGCCTTCGGGGTTATTCGGAGGTCCGCCCTCCGCGGCTGTCCCGTATAAGTTGCCGTCCGCGGCTTGTATCAGGGCGGAGGGAGCGGCGCCCTCATCGGGGCCAAAGGTGTGCAGCGTGGTCAGCGCGCCGGCTGGGGTGATTTCGAAGACCGTGCCACAGACCGGTAAACAGGCCGCGGCTTTCGGGCCATACGAGGTGGTCCCGTAGAAGTTGCCGTCGGTAGTTTGAATCAACGCCGCTGAGGGAGCCATGCCATCGGCGCAGCCGGCTTCGGCGCAAAAACTGTACAGCGTCGTCAGCGTGCCGCTCGGGGTGATTTTGAAGACTGTGCCCTGCTGGTGAACACCGCCCAACTGGGTGGTCCCGTAGAAGTTTCCATCCGCGCCTTCGACCAGCCCGGAGGGGACTTCGCCATCGATGCAGTTAGGCTGCGCACAGAAGCTGTACAGCGTCGTGAACGTGCCGCCGGGCGTGATCCTGTAGACGGTGCCATAAGTGTAGGCCCCGCCCGCCGGCGCCGTCCCATAGAAGTTCCCATCGGAGGCTTGAATCAGCGCATAAGGATTGCCGCCGTCCGTCGGGGCGAAGCTATGCAGCGTCGTCAAGGCGCCACTTGGAGTCATCTTGAAAATCGTGCCGTAGTTGCTGGTTCCGCCCCCGCTGGTGGCCCCGTAGAAGTTGCCGTCCGTACCTAGCACCAGCCCGCCCCAAGGGTTGCTTCCGTCGGCGCAGGCCGCTTGAGTGCAAAAGCTGTACAGTACCGTCAACGTGCCGCTGGCCGTGATTTGGAAGACAGTTCCCGCACTGTTCGCGCCGCCCTGGCTGGTGGTCCCATAAAGGTTCCCGGCGGCATCCTGTATAAGAGATCCGTACAGGGGGTGAGCGCCATTGGGCCCGGCGAAGCTCACCAAAGTGGTGAAGGTGGTTGTAGACGAAGCGATTACCGTGGACGCGCAGAGTAGAAGCACTGCGCAAGATCGTTTCCGCCAGATGAGATTACCCATTCCGCCCTCCTTGGTCTGGAGCGCTGCCGACTCGGATTCTACCTCCGACGAACTTGGACCACGACCAATTATAGCGACTCCGCGCACGCGGGGCTTGGTTACCGCAAGAACGCGATAACCCTGGTAATCGGTGTCGCCGATGACGTGCTACGCTCCGCCGGGTGCGCGACATAAGAGTGGAGAAGCTGGCGTTATGTGGGGCAGGCTGGCAGCCTGCGCGGCGGTTGGCTACCGCCGCTGTCTGGTGCAAACGCGGCAGGTGGCCGATTGACAATCGGCCGCAGCTAACCAAGCTGC
>JBEKUO010000373.1:0-7289 GCA_049514955.1 Bryobacteraceae bacterium
ACGGTGTTGAGATTCGGTTCGCGCTGGCGGCCCCACTGGGGCGAAGGCTGATTGTCAAAGATCCGCTGGCACCCTTTACAGAACACCCTTCGGGCGAATGCGGGGCACTTTTTTCGACTTTTCAGACGCTGGGGGAGGGGAAGGGGGCCGAGTGGGTGGCCGTGTCCTCCACGCGACATGAGCGTAGCACACAAGCGGCGCGATTGCGGTGGAGCGGCTTCGCTTCGGTCTTGTCTTCAGTGGATTAGAGGAAGCTGGAGCGTGTTACTATGAACCGCGCCCGGTCGAGCTCCGCGAAAATCGACGGCCGCGGTTAACACTGCGAGAAGAATTGGCCGATCGGTTCACCCCTTGCCAGCATGTTGTTAGGAGCCTGGCAATCCGGCTACGCCTTCTATAGCACGCCCTGCTGGAGCAGGCGGTGCGCGACGGAGCAGGCGACCATTTGCATTCAGGTCAAAGCGAGCAACGCTTTTGGTCCGCAATAATTGCGTTCGGACATTGCGCGTCGCGACGTCGAGTCCAACCGTATCTATTGCGAAAGCCTGATCGAGATCTGGCGGGCGATCGTGTCAAATGCCACGGCCAATTGGGAGGCATTTGGGGCTATCGCGAAGTACCCGTGCGGCTGGTTGATCTGCATCTCGTAAAAAGTCAGCCCAACCCCGGTATCCGCGGCCAGGTTCGGATCGTTGGCTATCTTTTGCAATAACAGGGTATCGGGCATGTCGTCGACCGGCCCGTTGCCCATCAGCGCGATAGCGTAGATGTAGGGATGCAGGTTGGTATTGGAGCGCACCTTCGTGGCCTCATTGTCCACGGCATTGGTGGATGCAATGACGATCTGCTGAGGCACGCTGACCGCTCCAACCGGGTTGAACGGCGTGGTGTAGGGCCAGGTTGCACTATTCAATTGGCTGTAAGGTCCCTCGGTCGAGTTGCCGTAATAGTCCTGAGTCGGCAAGTTCGGAATATCTTGGCGGACGTTTGTGAGATTGGGGCCGTTGAACTTGCACCCGCTGCTTCCGGTAAGGGAGTGGCCGTCATTCGGGAAGGTGATGGCGGTGGTGGTGGCATTCATCACGCCTGCAGTGGAGCCGCTGGACAGGGCGCCCCCGGCCCATTGTGCGATAACGCCGGGCGTGTTCGCCGGCATAGTGCAGCCATCAGTGATCCCCAGCCCAGGCAGGGAGTAATCGGCGGTGACGCCGTTGGGTCGACCGTCGGTCAGAAACATGATCACGTTCATGCGGTCTGGATTGTCGACCCGCACGAGTTCCGCGTACGCCGCCGCGATGGCTGCGGCCGACGAGGTATTGTCGTTGCAGGTAAGCTGTCCGATGAGGGACGGAATGGTATTGCCATTAGCATCCGGCGTCGTGAAGCTGGTGGTGGACGGGTAAGAATAAACGGAGGAGCCGAATGCCACCAAGCCGAGTTGGTCGCGTCCGGGAGCGAAGTAGTTCACAAACGCGGCGGCATCGACTTTCATGATCGCGCAGGCTGTCTGGCCGGTGCCGGCGATAATGCCGTTCATCGAGACGGAGCGGTCAAGCACCAGCATCAGGAGAACATCGCGCCGCCCAGCCTGGCTGAACACATTGATGGTGGAACTTTGCTGTCTAAATATCCGCAAAAAGTACAAGGGCGCCCGGACGGTGGCGCTGACACTGACCGTGCGGTAATTCGGTGTGGAGGTGGAGTCGACAGTCACGGTGGCCGCGGCGCCAGAGGTGTTCCAGTACGCCGTTGGGAAATTGCCGCTAAAGAAGTTTTGGGCTGCGGTAATGGCGTTCGACGTCTGCGCCGCGGTGTTCGCGCCCTGGCTAAGCGCGCCCGCCCCGGCCAATGCCGCGGAATCCGCGGCAGTGCCCAACTTCGCCTTGATGAGATACAGCGTACTTACATCGAAAGCCATTCCCACGACCGGCAGCGTGACGCTTAGACTCAGTGTCGTTAAGAGAATCGAAACGCCCTTTGGCCGCTTCTTGCCATTGTCGATATTCCGCATGTGGCCTCTCTTCTAAAACACGACGCGATTGAACGCACCCAAATTCGCGATAAAGCCGACGACCCCCAGGTCTTTGAACGCGAAATCGCCCTCCACCATGTAGGCTATCCCGCCGGATCCGATGGTGATCACCGACGAGACATTGTCCGCTCGGGCGCCGGTATCACTCGTATAATTCGCCACGCTCCCATCGGAATTGATCGACGCCGGACTCCCGAATGCGCTGGTGTAGAGAGCGTTGTTGCCGATCACAATCCGATCGATTACCACCACGTGGCCGCTGTTAATGCAGCCGCAGGACGAGGTCATGCTCTCGAAGACCGTCAGCACCAGTACGCCGTTGCCGGTTGTGCTACCCGTGACATTGCCCTGGTTGGCCTGCAGGCTCAAGCCATTGGCCAAATCGTTCACCACCAGGTTCTGGTTTCCCTGCTGTGAGAAATCGACCCCGCTCGCCATCATGTGGCCAACATCGCGCGTGAGTTGATTCACTTGGAAGTCGCGCGTCACCGCGATGCAGACGGTGATTATTCCCAGGATGATTGGAACAAAGAAAAATGATGCTACCAGCACGAACTCAATGCAAGCATTTCCGCTCTCGCCGCTATTCGTACGCATCGGTTTTACTCCTTTCCCGTGGGCGGCATGTCTTTATGGGCAGCTTATGGGGTGGGGATTGGCCACCGGAGGACAGCCCGCTAACGGGCACTGCTCCATCACGTCGGAAGAACTCGCCGAGAGTGAGATGGGGCTGCTGCTTTTGAGAATTCCGACCGGTGTATAGCCATAGCCTACTATCGATACCTCCACCACGTCGCCACCCATACCGGTGTCCGGTTGCCCGGTTACCGGATTGTAGTAATTGATTGCTATCTTACAGGCGCCGTTTGTGCCGTTGAGCATTCCCATCGCATTCTGCTGCACTACGGCTACAATCGAGTCATTCAGATACGATTGATTCGGCGCGAGTTGCGCGGTTACTGCAAATCGCACGCCCGCGCGCGCGGCCTCCTGCAATGTCGATTTTGTGTATACGGCCATGGCCAGGTCGAAGACTAGAAATAGAAGACCGAAGAAGAGCATCACCACGCCAACGGCTTCCAGGAGATATGAGCCTCGCTCCGGATTGCGTTCGTTCCGGCTTGTAAATCCCATTATTCGTTCCCATCCAGACCAGCCGTATGGGCTGTTGTCCATCGTTATTTCTGATCGATTGTACTGGTACCCTTTGGAAGACGTCCACAAGGTTTTGGGTTGCGAAGTACCTGTCCGCGTGACGCCGCAGGCCGTATGAAGCGGGCCGGATGAAGAAGCAGGGGAGCTTCAAGTGCTTATCGACCCATAGGTATTTGGGATGCGCGGCTTCGGCTAAGTCTAAATCAACCAAAGTTAGCAGAAAAGCATAACGATCGAAAGGGGTATCACGTATACCATCGATGTCGGTCGTTGAAGATATCCGGTTTGCGAAAGGTTATCGGTCGCCCTACAACCGCCAGCCTGGGCCCGGCGAACGCCGCGCAACTTCACGTAAATGCGCACGCCCTTTACCTATGCGCAGTAATCCAAGGAGGCAATACTGCTCTGGCACGCGCTGGGTATGAAGTACCAGGTGAACACCCTAGTCAACGGTGGGGAATCGTCCGGCTCCTGTTCCAGTCGCGGCGGGCCTTACCACCAGCAACGTGGTTTTGACGGTTACGTTCAGTTCCGGCGTTCCCACCGCCATGACCGTGGCTACAACAATTACACAGTGCGGGCGACCCTTATCAACATTACGCTGAAGAATAAGCCCTCGGCCTGGTTTGCTTACACGGGCACCTTCGGTCCGCCATGAGTACACAGATGAAACCGAATCAGACTTCGAAAGGCCGGCGCGGGAACGCGATGGTGGAAGCGTGCTTGACCTTGACGCTGTTCTATACAATTGTCTTCTCAGTGTGCGATTTCAGTTGGGAGCTTTACTATCACCAGGCGCTCATGAACCAGGCGCGCGCGGCAGCGCGTTATGGGGCGGTTAACCCCGTAAGCACCACCGCAATTCAGAACATGGTGCTTTACAACAGCACTACGGGCAGCGGCTCGGGGGTGCTCGGGCTGACTTCGTCAAACGTCAACGTAGCTCGAGAAGGCACAGCGGGAGGAACGGACGACCGCATCGTGGTGACAGTTACAGGGTATCACTACACCTTGATTACGTTCGTTTGGGCGGTACCCACACTGGCACTGTAAGCATGCGTGTCGAAAACTGATTCCGCTGCCTTACCGTAGGACAGTGAGGAATTGCTGGGCATCGAAGGGCACCCTCGTCTAAATTCTCCTACGACAACCGGCAGAGCTTGAATAAATTCCCCCGCCACCGAGGGCGCCTATTCGGACGCTAGTCCGGCGACCGGGAGCGGTTGGCAGGCGAAAGCGCGTGCCCCACCACGGCAAACCAACAGATGATCTAAGTTGAGGCGGTGATTTGGGAAGCAAAGCTTTGTCGGCCACTCGCGTCTGGCCTTGATCCCACACGAAACGCGCCTAGTGAGGAATTGCTGGACATCGAAGGGCACTCTCGTCTCGATTCCGCTACGACAACCAGCAGAGCTTGAATAGATTCCCCGGCACCGAGAGCGGTTGGCAGGCGAAAGCGCCTGCCCCACCACGAGCGGGAACGGTTGGCAGGCGAAAGCGCCTGCCCCACGGCAAACCAACTGCTCATTCAAGTTGAGGCGGTGATTTGATAGGCAAGGCTTTGTCGGCCGCTCGCGTCTGGCCTCGATCCCACACGAAGCGCGCCTATTTTGTCCAGGGCCCTCTGCGAGCGCAGATTCTGTGGATCGACCAGGAAGATCACGCGGTTCACGAATCGGAAGGCGTGCTGTAGCATGAGCTGTTTCATTTCCCGGTTGTAGATACCGCCCCAGTGGGACCTGGCCAAGAACGTCCAACCGATTTCGATCTCGCTTTTGTCTTTGTCGTATCCGTGGAACCGCGACGATCCGACGATCTGGCCGTCTTTGGAATCGATGGCGGCCAACGCACCGCCGGATTGCAGGGATTCGCGGAAGAACTGCTGAAAGACTTCGTTTTTGTAACGGTCTTTGATGGGATGCTGTTCCCAAATGAGCGGGTCTGAGGCTACGGCGTAGAGGTCATGAAAATGCTCTGGTCGAAGCGGCCTGAGTTCGAGGAACTCGCCTTTCAAAGTGGGCTGGAGATCGAAAGACATTGAAGCACGGAAGAGCCGCCTGAAAGGCGGCTGTGGGCAAGATTGCCCGCCCCACCAAGACGACTTTGTAGCATGTTTATACTAGTATGGGCACAAACGGTTGTCAACAGTTAGACAGAAAATCCGGCTCCTTCCAATATTTTGAGGCTTCTGAGCCTTGCTCTGCCTACAGACTTGGCGTTTTCTGCCGATAAGCTACTTGGGAAGAGTGTTCCGATGGTGTCGTCATCCGATTCGTCACGCTTCGCGCGCGAACCTGGCGCCCGGACGATCACGGCAAGCCTGGCTTTGGCAGGGTCCCGCCGATCCGGGCAAGCGGTGATAGAGGTCTCGCTGCTGGTTCCCTGGATCGTTTTCGCATTCGTGGCCGCGTTTAACTTTGGAATTTTCGCGTATGCGCTGATTTCGACCGAGAATGCCGCGCGCTCGGCCGCTTTATACGCCTCCCAATCGCTGGCGGTCGCCCAGAGCGGCTCTGTCGTGGCGCAGGTCTGTCCTTATGTGCTGGGCGAGCTGGGAGACGCACCAGGAGTTGGCTCGGGCGTCACAACCTGCACCAGCACGCCGGTAACGGTGACGGTGACTGCCAATACTCCGGGGGCTGGCGACATGAACACGGTAAAAGTGTCGGTCACCTACAACACCATGCAATTGATTCCGCTACCCGGGCTGATGGCCGGATCGCTAGCCATCACTCGAACCGTCGAGGCGCCGATTCGGAACTGACATGCGCAAAGGGAAGGGTAGAAAAGGCAACGCGATCATCGAGTTCACCCTGGTGGCCATCCCGCTCATTTTTATTCAGATTTCGGTCGTCGAAATCTGTCGCGGGATGTGGGATTATCATAGCCTGGCGCAAGCCGTCAAAGCGGCGACACGGGCCGCGGCGACACGTGGCGCCGGATGTGCGGGAACGGCCTGCGCGATGACCGTGGGGCAGATCGCCACCACCATCTCGAACTACGCCATCGGAATGCCCGCGTCGGCTCTCAATGTGACCCTCACCTCCAACGCCGGGGACGTAACTTGCAACCCTCTAAGCACGTGTACCAGCAGCGGAACGGTGTGGCCGCCCGCGGGCGGCAATACGGCGGGATCGGATATCGTCATTTCCGGATCGTACAACTTCACTTCGATGCTGATGATGTTTGCTCCCGGCACCAATGGCATGCAGTTTTCCGGGGTGACGTTCACCGCGAAATCCCGGCAAGTACTCTTGTTTTGATATGCGGAAATCGACTGACTCGCGATGCGGACAAGCTGCCCTGATGATGACGCTCTCCGTGACTGTAATCTTAGGTATGCTGGGGCTGACTGTCGACTTAGGATGGGCCTATTACCGGCAACAAGCCGCGCAAGCGGCGGCGGACGCTGCCGCCATGGCGGCGGCGCGCGCGGCCCTAAGCTCAGCTCCGTCGGGTCCGGTGTGTGGCCAGAGCGGAGTCTGGTGTGGCGCAGCGGCCAACTGTCCGGCGGCGGCGCCGGGCAGCGCGTCCTCGAGCTTCGACAATGCTTGCATGCTGGCGGCCGCCAACGGGTTTACCACATCCGGCATCGATACCGTGAGCATACAAGCGAATACCACCAATCCGGTGCCCGGGGTCCCAGGGCCCACCGTCGCGTACTGGGCGACTGCCCGGGTTTCGGAGAGCCTGCCTGCGTTTTTTGGGAGAAGCGGCCTTTCTCCTGGGGCGATCTCGACCGCGGCCGCGTTTGTCACCAGTAGCCCGTGCTTACTGACGCTACAGTCCGGCTCCAGCCCCGGTATCACCGCTGCCGGTACGTCTATCACCACCCATAACTGCGACGTGGATGTCGATTCGAGCAACGCTACGGCAGCCATCACCATGGCGGGCGGCAGCATCAGCACCGGCACGGGGATGACGCGAGTGGTTGGTGGGGTTACGAGTGCAGGGACCACGTTCACACCAGCGCCTCTGACCGGGCAGCCTGTTTTGGCCGATCCATTCGCGTCAATGCAGCCTCCTACCGTCGGGGCATGCACCGATGGCGGCGGCGTTTCCTTTGCCGGCGGGGCCCATACGATCAGTCAAGGTGTGTATT
>JBEKUO010000374.1:0-7252 GCA_049514955.1 Bryobacteraceae bacterium
CGCTTCGGCCAAGGTGCCACGATCGTCCCTCGGTGCTTCTACTTCGTTACTTCGCATCTCGCCTTCCCCGTCGATCCCGATGGCTTGTACTGGGCTGAGACGGACCCGGAACAATTGGCACTAGCCAAGAAGCCGTACGACGACGTGCATCTTTCCGGCCAGGTGGAAGGGCGTTTCTTCTACTATACGGTTCTGGGCCGACACGTCCTGCCGTTCGCACTGTTGCCCCCTTCCACAACGGTACTGCCCCTTGTCCGCGACGGAGGGAAGCGCGAGATCTGGGAGGCGGAACTTCTAAAACGACGTGGGTATCGTGAATTCGGCAGGTGGATGGAGGAGGCAGAGCGAATCTGGAAACAGAAGCGGGAGAAGAAGGCAGCGAAGGTCTCCCTATACGGCTGGCTAGATTACCAGGGCAAGCTGACCGCTCAGCGGCTGTCGGAGGAGCATCTGGTGCTTTATAACGCGGCCGGGACTAACGTCTCAGCGGTCAGCGTGCGGAGATCGGAATTGGCGCTACCGCTAATCGCAGAGCACAAAATTTACTGGGGCACGGTCGCGGATGCCGAGGAGGCCGACTACCTGGCGTCGGTGCTGAATTCGTCCCTCAGCAATGAAGCGATCAAGCCGTTCCAGAGCATGGGTCTGATGGGCGAGCGGGACATCGAGAAGAAGTTGATGGACCTCCCAATCCCGAGGTTCAAACCGGCTGACAGCCGACATCAGGCCCTGGTCGGGCTCGGCCGTCAAGCTTGAGAAAAGGCTCGCGCAGTTCAGAACATCTCAGAGCCACCCACCTCGCTCGCCAGACGGCGTGGCCGGATGCGCGATCAGCTAAAGAACGAGCTCGCTGAAATCGATCGTATCGTGAAGAAGTTGTTGTGATTCTCTCGGCGGCATGCCCGCTGCGGATAAATCAACCAGGTCGAGTCGGCCGGGATGTCCGCCGTACCACCCCAGGACTACCGCGCGCACTGCCCGCATCTGTGAACAACGCGGGATAATGACGCTTGCAGCCCTTCGTCCCCCTCTTCAAGAACCCCCATTTCCAGACCATCGCCGGGTATTTGTGGCCGCGGCCCTCCGCCGGCAAACGATTTCCGGTCGAGAGCAGGCTGTTCCAGACGGAGCCGGGTGTGCAGGTTCTCGTCAGAACGCAGCGGGCGGCGGGTGCGCCGCGCGGCGATATCGTGCTGGTCCATGGCCTGGAAGGATCGGCCGATTCCGGCTATATGCGCAGCGTGGCGCTCTGCGTCGTCGCGGCGGGATACACGGCCCACCGAGTGAACCTGCGAAGCTGCGGCGGCACCGAGCAGCTTGCCCATACCAGCTATCATGGCGGGCTGACCAGCGATCTGCTGGCTGTGCTGTGCGCGCTCGAACGCGAAGGACGGGCCCCGATGTGGTTGGTGGGCTTCTCGCTAGGCGGCAATATAGTAGCCAAGCTCGCGGGTGAATTGGGTGCAGACGCCCGCCCGCTGATCGCCGGTATCTGCGCCGTCTCGCCGGCCATCGACCTCGAGGCCTGTGCCCGGCGTGTCGGCCAGCCGGATAACCGCTTCTACGAAACCCGCTTCGTGCGTCTGATGGGTGCGCGGGCCTGCGCTGTGGGGCGCTCCACCGCCGCGGATTTGCAGGGCATTCGAACCGTCATCGAGTTGGACGATCGCATCACCGCGCCCTCGTTCGGATTCACCGGCGCGGAACATTATTACAGAACGCAATCCGCCACCCAGTTGCTGGATCTCATACGCGTTCCCGCCTTGTTCATCGCCGCGAAAGACGACCCTTGGGTCCCGTACCAAATTTACGAGCACCCGGCGTTCCAGCAAAATCCATGCCTGCACCTGCTGGCGACCGAATACGGCGGCCATGTGGGCTTCATCGCCCGGGGGCGACCCCGGCTCTGGCTGGATCACGCGATAATGGAATGGATAGCGGAACAAGGAACAAAGCATCCCCGAACATCGTCTGGAAATTGAATGAAGACCAATGCTTCTTTCGGCGAAGCGGTTACCGGCGCGGCGCTCTCGTTGCGCGGCAGCAAGCTGCGCAGCTTCCTCACGCTTCTGGGCATCATCCTGGCCACCACTACGCTCATCGCGGTCATGTCGGTGATCGATGGTATGAACGTGTACGTGGCGCAGAACGTGTCCAGCATGGGCGCTGACGGGTTCAAGGTGCGGCGCGTCGTCATGATGGGCATGTGGGATCCCAAGAAATATCTGGAAATGCTGCGGCGCAATCCGGAGCTTTCCAAGGAAGAATTCGAATTTCTGCGCGCCAACAGCAAGCAGGTGCAAGAAATAGGAATGTCGGTAAACCGCGTGGTCTCCGTACATTTCGGCAAAGAACACCGGGACAACGTCCAATTGACCGGCGCCACCGCCAACGAGGGTGTGATCTCCAACACCGTGCCCGTCGAGGGCCGCTTCATCAGCGATCTCGAAGACGAGCGGCGCGCCATGGTGGCATTGATCGGCAACGACCTGAAAGAGCAATTCTTCGCCAACACCAACCCGATCGGCAAATCCATCATCGTGGAAGGCCGCCCTTACGAAGTCATCGGTGTAGCCAAGACCAAGGGATCGGTGTTCGGGAACTCCCGCGACAATTTCCTGATGATCCCGGCCGAGACCTATTACAAGATCTACGGCTCGCGCACCGGCATCTCGTTCGATTTGAAAGCGGCGGACCAGGGCGTCCTGCAGCAGGCCCAGGACGAAGTCCGCGTGCTGTTGCGGTCCTACCGGCACTTGCGCCCGAAGGACGAGGACACCTTCGGTATGGTCAGTTCGGATTCGCTGGTTAACGTGTGGAATAATCTGACCGGCGCGATTGCCGCCACAGCGGTCGGCGTGGTCTCCGTCTTCATGGTGGTGGGCGGTGTGGTGATCATGAATATCATGCTCGCGGTGGTCACCGAGCGCACGCACGAAATCGGCATTCGCAAGTCGGTCGGCGCGCGGCGCAGCGACATACTCAACCAGTTTCTAGTGGAATCGGCCATGCTCTCCGCGTCGGGCGGGGTAATTGGGATTCTCATTGCATGGATCGTCGCATTGCTGGTAAAAGCGCTCACACCGGTGCCTATGCACATTCCAATCAGCGCGGTGGTCGTGGGCGTGACACTTTCGGCGGCAGTAGGATTGTTCTTCGGGATCTATCCGGCACGGCGCGCTGCGGGATTGGACCCCATTGAAGCCTTGAGGGTGGAACGATGACATTAGGTTCGTTAGCTTCGGGAGTCGGTCTGGCGCTGACCACGGTGCGCGAGCACAAAATGCGCTCGTTCCTCACGGTGCTGGGAGTCATCATCGGCACCGGCGCGGTCATTGGGGTAGGCTCCATCATCGCCGGGCTCGACGGAGCGATTACCAACATCCTGAAGAGCTTCGGGCCAAACACCATAGTGGTCCTGCGCGGCAGCGGCTTTGGCGGCTTTACTCTGGAAGAGCAGAAGCGCAAGATGTTGACGCGCGACGACGCCGTGGCCATTCAGGAACGCTGCCCATCGGTCGAACACGTTAGTCCCTACCTGTTTTCGAATTGGGACCAGATCCACAAAGCCCGCTATAAGGGCAACGATAACTACCAACTGGATATCGGCGGGACCGAAGAAGGTTACGCCGCCGGCGGCACCGTCATGTTGGAAGGCCGTTTCTTCACCGATACCGAGAGCCGGCACCATATGCCAGTCGTGGTGGTCGGCGAGGACTTGGGCAAATCGTTTTTCAAGGGCGTAAACGCGGTGGGTAAATGGATCGAAGTGGATGGCCACTCGGTGGAAGTGATCGGCGTCATGGAGCGGCCGGCGGCGTCCTTCCCCGGCCAGGACGACAACCGCATCCTGTTTCCGTACTTCACCATGCGCAAGCTCTATCCCAGCGCCAACGAGAACATGCTGATCGTGATCGCTTATGACGGAATGCTGGCGAAGGCCGAGGACGAGGTGCGCACCGTCCTGCGCATCCAGCGCAAAGTTCCCAACGACAAGCCGGACAATTTCTCGCTCTCCACCGCGCAGCAGATGATCGAGGATTTCCACCGCATCACCGGCACCGTAGCGCTGGTCATGGTGATCCTTAGTTCCATCGGGTTGCTGGTGGGCGGCATCGGAGTGATGAATATCATGCTGGTCTCGGTGACCGAGCGCACACGGGAAATCGGGATCCGCAAGGCGGTGGGCGCGCGCAAAGCCGACATCATCCTACAATTCCTGACGGAGGCGGTGGTGCTTACCGGAATCGGCGGGGTGATCGGCTTGTTTCTTGGTTGGTGCGTGTCCATGCTCGTAGGGCTGATCTTCAAGAGTCTGCCGACGGCGGTGCCCCTGTGGGCGGCGGCCTCGGGGATTCTGGTGTCGGTTTGTACGGGGCTGTTCTTCGGAATCTGGCCGGCGGGCCGTGCGGCTAATTTGGACCCGGTGGTGGCGCTGCGCTATGAGTGAGCTCGTCGCGTGGCGCTTCCACGGCGGCTATAAGCACGGCAGGACCAACAACATTGAAAATGTGCAAACCGAGGATGCGCACCTTGATGGCCCCCTCGATGTCTGGGTCCGCAGTCAGGAGATCGACGGCCCGCAGGAATTTCGTTTGCTCCTCGTCCGGCACGTTCTGCATCAGGGCGAGGCAATAGGGCACCAATCCTTGCGCCGCCTTTTGGTAGTCGATGCCTTCCATCAGCTTGGCAACCGCCATACCCCGTGCAGTGGCGCGCACGCGATCCACCTCGCGATCGGCCGCGTCGCGGAAGATTTGCAGGAAGCTGCCGGGACCCACGCCGATATCGCGATCCCCGGCGCGCACCATGAAGAGCGAAGTCCGAAATAAAGCCATGGCGCCCACGCCCGCCACCAGCACCTGGGTCCAGTGTTGGCTCGCACCCGTGGCGTTGAATGTCCATTCATAGCCTCGGATCAACGCCAGCGCCAATATCGACGCCGCCACGTTCAAAGCGACATAGACCAGCGCGGGCCGGGTATAGAGAGCCGCCTTGGGTGCGTCGCGATAACGCGAAACGAGTTCGCCGCTGCCGACCAGCGCACCGAGTAGCGCCACTGCCACGAAATCGAGAACCTCCGGCGGCATTACGGGCTACGCCGGTTATGCGAGCGATGCCACTTCCGCTCCCAACTTTGTCAACTGCGCCGACTCGGCGCCGGGGGTGCCAACCAGGGTGAGATAGCCCGAGTCCTGCAGACGTTTGATCGCCTCGGCGAAACTGCTGAAGCTCATGTCGCTGGCGGCCTGCAAGTCCGTAAGTGGCATCGGCTGCCCGGCATTCCCGGCGAGCACGGCCAGAATCGAGAGAGCTGTGCCGCCGCCGACTGTAGGCGCCGCCTTCTTTGCTCTATCCCAGCGCTGCTTCGCCTCCAGATAAGCCGTGAAGCTCTCCGCCTTGGATTGTGCCATACGTGTATTATAGGCCTGATGCCTCTGCTGCGCCTCATTCAGTTAGCCGAAGGCGCCAACAGGTACCACGTCAAGGTGGAACTTGAAAGTAGCGGCCTCCGGCGTAGCGGCGAGTCGAGCTTCGAGTTCCAACTTACCGCGCAGGATCAGGAAGACATTCGCTGGTACCTGGAAGATTTCCTGCAATACCCTATGGATCCGGCGCCGGCGATTGCGGCGCGCATCGAGCGGCGCATGGCGGAGATCGGCACGGAGCTGTTTGGCAAGGTGCTCGGCAACACGCCGGTCTGGCATGAGGTCCGGCACGATCTGAGCGACACGCGCGTCGAGATCGAAACCACGGTGAAGGATGCGACCGCGCTGCCGTGGGAATTGCTGCGCGATCCGGACGCCGATGTGCCGCTGGCGCTGCGGGCGCGTGCCTTTGTGCGGGCTACGCACGATGCGGCGCAACGTCCGGCGAGGCCGGCGCCGAGTGCAGGCGGGCCGACCCGCGTGCTGCTGGTGATCTGTCGGCCACGCGGGCGCGAGGATGTGCCGTTCCGCTCCGTCGCCCGCCGCATGCTGGAAGGCTTGCGCGGAAGCGACGGCGTGCGGCTGACCGTGCTGCGTCCGCCGTCGTTCGATCAACTGGCGCACGTGCTGCGCGAGGCGAGAGCCGCGGGCGAGCCGTACCACCTGGTGCATTTCGATGGGCACGGGACCTGGAGCGAACATGGCCCGCGCAAGGGCGGCCACGGCTACCTGCTCTTTGAAAACCCGGCGCTCGAGAAGAACCAGCAGCTTGTGGACGGCCCGGCGCTGGGCAGCCTGCTGGCCGAGACGGGCGTTGCCGCGCTGGTGCTGAACGCTTGCCAATCGGCCTATGCCGATCCGCCGTCGAAGCCCGTGGCGGCAGCACCGGATAACCCGCATCAGGAAACCCGCGCTTTCGGCTCACTGGCCCAGGAGATCATGGACGCAGGCGCGGCGGGAGTGGTGGCCATGCGCTACAGCGTCTACGTCGTCACCGCCGCGCAGTTTATGGCGGAGCTGTACGGGCGCCTAGCGCAGGGCGACGCCCTGGGCGAGGCGGTCAGCTTCGCGCGCAAGCAGTTGCACGATCAACCGCTGCGTGGGATCGCCTTCGATCCGCGGCCGCTCCAGGATTGGATGGTGCCGGTGGTCTTCGAGGCGGAGCCGGTGGCGCTCTTCCCGCGGCGCGCGGGTGCCGGCAAGCTCGCATTGAAGCTGGACCAGGCCGCTGCCGAAGTGGAAGGATTGCCGCCGCGTCCGGACGCGGGCTTCATCGGGCGCGACGAAACCCTGCTGGCGCTCGATCGGGCCTTCGACGATCATGCCATCGTGCTGCTGCACGCTTATGCGGGCAGCGGCAAAACCGCCGCCGCGGCCGAGTTCGCCCGCTGGTATCGCGAGACCGGCGGGATCGAAGGTCCGGTGCTGTTCACTTCCTTCGAACAATACCAGCCGCTGGCGCGCGTGCTCGACCAGTTCGGGCAGGTGTTCGGAAAGGCGCTGGAGCAGGCGGGCGTGCACTGGCTGGCGCTCGACGATACGGCGCGGCACGGCATCGCGTTGCAAGTGATGCGGCAGTTGCCGCTGCTGTGGATCTGGGACAACGTTGAGCCAGTCGCCGGATTCCCCAAGGGCGGCGAATCGAAGTGGAGCGCACCGGAGCAACTCGAGCTCGCCGATTTCCTGCGGGCGGCGCGCGAGACCAAGGCGAAGTTCCTGCTGACCTCCCGCCGCGACGAGCGCGACTGGCTGGGCGATTTGCCCGGGCGCAGCGCCGTGCCGCGGATGCCGTGCCAGGAGCGCCTCGAACTGGCGCGAGCCTT
>JBEKUO010000375.1:0-7247 GCA_049514955.1 Bryobacteraceae bacterium
ACAGTGCCATCCTCCCGCAACCATGAATTTTGAAATAGCCGGCATGTACCCCAGTCTGGCGTACCAGATGGTTGCGGAGACAGAAACCGGAGGCAAAGTCACCACCAGCAGCCCCGTGACTTTCACGACCCGGGCTTTGCCCACGAGTATCACTTTCCCGAGTTATACAGTCGATATTCCAGCCGGGTCACAGACCGACACGGCCGAACCGATCATTTTGCAGAGCGTACTGCAGCCATCGCCGCCCGGCGGCGGCCTAGGGCCGTTTAGAGGTCAGGAGCCAGAGTCGGCGAAAACGCTTTTCCCCATCGTGGCCACCGACTTGTCGGGGCACATTGTCTGGTATTACGACGCGGGCCAACCCATTGTCCTTACGCGGCCTTTGCCGAACGGCACCATGCTCACTTTGCAGGACGGCCTCTCCTGGAACCCAGGTACCACTCAAGCGCAGTTCCTGCGGCAAATCGATTTAGCAGGCAACGTCGTCAAGGAGACTAACCTCGGCGTGGTTGCGCAGCAACTGCGCACCCTGGGTGCGACCGACGCTCAAATGTGTAACGCCGTTCCGGCTCCCTCGACGGTGGGAGAGGCCTGTCTCGACATTTTTCACCATGATGCCATCCAGACTCTGCCGAATGGCGATACAGCCGTTCTGGTGGCGGTTGAAAAGATCTTCCCGGCTGGGACACAAGGCGACACCACCGGTCTTCTGGTGGACATCGTCGGAGACATGATTGTCGTCCTGAATGCCAATTGGCAGGTGATCTGGTATTTCGACACGTTCCAACACGACAGCGGCGCGCCGCAACTCGATATCACGCGCCCCGCCGTCTTAGGGGAAACCTGCAAGGCCCCCCAATCCCCGGGCTGCCCGCCGGTATTCCTGGTGACCGCCGGCGTTTCCCCTCTGGCGAAAAGCTGGCTGCACGCCAACGCCCTCTATTATTGGCCGACCGATACTTCCGGCGGCGCCTCGGGAGACATCGTCTTTTCCTCGCGGAACCAGGACTGGGTCATGAAGGTCGACTATAACAACGGCGTTAAGAGTGGCGGATTGGGTACGGGAAATATCCTGTGGCGCCTAGGCCCGTGTGGGGACTTCACCATCGACAGTGCCGCCACCTGGCCGTGGTTCTCGCATCAGCACAATGTCGGAATCCAAAACGCCGGCGCGGGGCCTTTGACGGTTTTCGACAACGGCAATACACGGTATTCCAAGCCGGGCGAATCGAGCGGATGTATCGAGGGTTTGGGCACTGGCGATAGCCGTGGTATGGCCCTTACCATCGACGAAAAGACCATGAAGGCTACGGCGGTGCTGACTGTGGATTTAGGTGTCCAGGCGTTAGGAGATGGAACCGCCGAACTGCTGTCCAATGGGAACTATGCTTTCCTCGCCGGAGACGTGATAGTTCCCGGCCAGACCGACGTCGTCAGCTACCCCATGGAAATCCTTCCCACTGGCACGTACAGCGGTACGCCGGTCCTGGATCTTCTAGCTCCCAACGATTATCGCATCTTCCGCATGCCCAACATGTATCAGCCGCCGTCTACGTAGGCGCAGCAGACCGTGGAGTCAGAGCTCTAGTTGCTGATGGAGTTGAAAGCCCGCCATCCGGCGGGCAGCGCCGACCAACTAAGACCCACCACCCCGTTGACGACTGACCCAAGAAAGGGCGAACCGTACTGGCTTTAGTTTAGAACACACGTTCGGAATTACGATCGTGTACTGGAAGAGCGCGTGCTGACGCGCTCCGCTCCGCTGAGAGCCACAACGCGGGCATTCCAAGGCGTACGGGGCATGGATCGCGAGAGATCTGGCACGTTTAGAAGTCATGGGACGCCAGTCGGTGCGGCCCAGATAAAGGTCCTCGCAGACGATCCCCGCCAGCCGTTCAAGGCCCCTTCGAGCCCTTCCGTAAGATCGCGCGAATACTCAGGGTGGCCCGGAACGTCAAACCGGAAACCTTGGTAAGCGTGCACCGCACCGATGCAAAAACCGCACCCCGCCCGCGGGGCGAGGGCTGAAACTTTCGGTCCGCACGCGGGTTCAATTTTTCAATACGTTTCGTATAGTAAACCGGGTTGCTGGCCCGTGGCACAGGCGGGAACTTCCACGGACCGGCGGGGGCAGGCCAACAGCAGAGGCACGGTGTTCAAAAGCACCCGGAACTTCGCTTGCTGCCTACCTTCACCGGATTGACGGTTCGGGCCCCGTTGGGCTGATTCAAGCCGCCTGCGGGAATTGCTACGCGACAACCTTCGGGGGAGTTCGGGGGAAATGGTACCGTGTTCAAAATCAGTATGGGGGGAAGCTAGCGGCGTTAAGTGTTGCAATTTTGAGGAAACGCGGCCGTACGCATTGCAAGCATCGCGCTCCTCAACCCTTTCATCGAGGCGGTGAAGATATGAGACGAAGCATCCATGTTTGGCCGATCGCCATCCTGTTTAGCGGCGCGGGGATTTCCTGGAGCCAGACGCAGACAGTGCCCAGCGTATATAACGACCTCTACAGCCAACTCACGGGCGACGAAACCACATTCCTGGCAACCATTAAGGGCGTGTGGAACGGGTCGATTTCCAGCTCCACGATTTACGCCGGCCAGTTGACGTCCGCGAATTCTAATAACGGTCCGGGCCTGGTGTCGCCTTCGCAGTTGTCCGTCTACCAGAACGAAATCCTGCTATGGAAGGCCGTCGGGGCCAAAGCTATATCGGTCGAAGTGTCGTTTCCGATGCTTTACGGGGCATTTCTGACGCCTCTAACACCGAGCGGCCAAGCCGATTACGAGGTGCAGTTCTCGAATTTGTACGCCACCATCGCGGCCATGGTACGAGCGCAAGGCCTGGGGCTCATTGTAGAGATCCAGACCATGGACACAGAAACTGCCGGTGCTCATACTGGAGCGCCTAATGCGATCAATAATGCGTTGCCAGCGTTTTACCAGCCGGGCGGCAGTCCCCTGCCGTTTGCAACTTACCTTTCGGATCGCGCGGCCGATGCCGTAACCATCGTCCAGACCATGCAGCC
Source organism: Bryobacteraceae bacterium (assembly GCA_049514955.1). Taxonomy (GTDB): domain Bacteria; phylum Acidobacteriota; class Terriglobia; order Bryobacterales; family Bryobacteraceae; genus Bog-159. The sequence goes on from JBEKUO010000375.1 coordinate 3,032, forward strand.
GGACTACGTGATTTTGCAGGAAGAGCCGGATGTCGAAGCCTCAAACTCCGGACAGCCAGTTCAGTTGGTGCAGTATTCGACCGAGATCCTCAATTCCACGTATGCTGCGGTAGCCGCGGCCCGCGCGGCGGCGCCCAGCGGAAGCTATCTCGCCAACATGAAAATCGGAGCCGGTTTCGGCTCCTGGATAGCGTATGCCGGAACCCTGTGGGCCAATAGTTTCACACAATCCAACTGTACGATGCCAATCGGCACGACGGGGGCGCAGCCGTGCGTCACGACCAAAATGGATTTCCTCGATATGCACCTGTTCCCGATCATCCAAGACGCGTCCAATTGCAAGACCGCGCCGGGACCCGGTACCTGTCCGACGCCGGATTTTCAAAGCAACACCATGCAGATCCTGGCTACTGCTACGGCGGCCGGCATGCATATGACCATCTCGCAATGCTGGCTGCGCAAAGTAAGAGACGCCGAATGGAGCCTGTTGAGCCTCCCAGCCACTCCCAGCGGCACGCAGTTCGGCGGCGACATCGAGGAGGCGCGCGAGGCGTATTCATTCTGGGAGCCATTAGATCAGAGCTTTTTGCAGATCGTGTACGACCTGGCGAACTACCAAGGCATGTACTGGGTGGCGCCTTTCAACACCCAGAGCCTGTCGGCCTATTTGACCTGGGACAACGGGACGAATGCGATTTACGACGACTGTGACACGTGGACGTACAGCGCCGGTTTCACTGGAAGCCCTTGCGGAACCCTGGACGATACGGCGGTTTTCTCGAGTGTGGTGGCCTCCGGCGGCACCCAGTTGGTCGCCGCGCAATACGCCTCTACCGCGCAATTCTGGCACAACCTCATCGCACCCGCCGACACGACCCCGCCCACTACACCCACCTCTCTGCAGGCTGCGGCGTGCGCGTCGAGCGTAGACCTAAGCTGGAACCCCTCGACAGACGATGTGGGCGTGGCGGGCTATCAGGTGTGGCGCAATGGGGTACAGATTGCGAGCGTTATCGCAGCTTCTTACTCGGACACGGGTCTCGCCGCAAGCACTGCCTACACATATCAAGTCAAAGCCTTCGACCTGTCGTCCAACATCTCACAGCCAGCCACCGTTTCCATTACAACGCCGGTCGCGAGTCAAATCAGCGTCTGCGCGGTTACCAACGCCGCCAGCTTTACGGCAAACAGCCTTTCCCCCGGAGCTATTGCCACGATCTTTGGCACCAACCTGGCGACCTCCAGTGCTCCGGCCGGGTCTACTCCATTACCCACGATGCTGGGCGGCGCGACTGTGACTGTGAACGGCATCAAGGCACCGCTATTCTATGCCAGTCCCCTTCAGATCAATTTCCAGATCCCTAATGAGGTTCAGGCCGGCACGGCCAGCGTGGTAGTAGCTGTAGGAAGCGTCAGCAGCCCACCCTTGAGTATTTCGGTACAGACTGCCGCGCCTGGAATCTTTACATTCCCGCTCAACCGCGCCGCCCTGCGGAACCCGGATGAGAGCATCAACAACTCGAATAATCCGGTGGCTGCCGGCGGCGCCATCGTCGCCTACTTGACCGGCCTAGGTCCGGTGAACAACCCAGTGCCGGATGGCGTGGCTACACCCGATTCGCCGCTCTCTCGCGCGACTTCGTCGTACTCGGCCACCATCGGCAACCAGAACGCCAACGTCTTCTTCCTCGGTCTGGCTCCCGGGTATGTAGGCTTGGCGCAGGCCAATATCACCGTGCCGTCGTCGTTGCCCAGCGGCAGCTACCCGTTGGTAATCACCGTCAATGGTGTGCAAAGCAATGGCCCGCTGGTCACCGTTTCGGCTCTGGCCGCACAATAACGGCAAGGGCGGCCACTTGACGAATCCAGGAAATCGCGTGCCATGCTTGCACTCCCACTCACGCCGTAGCGCGTTTGCCGAACAGGTTCGGCGGGTCCACTCCCGTATGGTTGCAGCGGCAGGGGGCTCGAAACACGTGGGTGTGAGTCTGAAGGCGGACCAGCCCAGGTTCTGCCCTACTGTATAGCCGCGGCGATGTATTAAACGGAAGCAGTACCTTCATCCTTGACGGGGAGCCATGACAGTAAGGGAGTGGTCTTTTTATGAGCATGGAGGAATTGCGATGCGGCATTTCAAATGGGACGGGCATTGCTCGCGAGTGATTTGGTACGCCTGGAAATTATGGGACGCCCGCCGAGGCGGTGCAGATCAGGTTCCTCGCCGACGATCCCCGCCGGCCCGTTCAAGACCCCTGCCGTAACGGTCGCGAGGATAATCAGGGTGGCCCACCGTGCCAATGCAAAGGGTGCACCGCATCGGCGGGGCGAAGATTGAAACTTTCGGTCCGCACGCGGGTTCAATTTCTTGATAAGCTTTTTTCTTGATCGGGTATAGTGAACCCGGTTTCTGGCTCATGGCACAGGCGGGAAGCTCTCCGGAACCGGCGCGGCCCAGCAGAGGCACCGTGTTCAAAACGTCCCGGCACTTCGCGTGCTAGATACCTTCACCGGACTGACGGTTCCGGACCCGTGGGCCGATTCAAGCCACTTGCGGGACTTCTAAGGGACAACATTCGGGGGCAGCCCTCGCGGAAATGGTACAGTGATTAGAATCGGTATGGAGGGCGCTGACGGCGTTGCCGCCCTCCGATTGGCACGACCGACGACTGGCGATGAAGTGTCGCAATTTTGCGGAAACGCGGCCGTATCCAGTACAAAGCATCGCGCTCCTTAACGCTATCATCGAGGTGGTGAAGATATGAGACGAAGCATCCTTGTTTGGCTGATCGCCATCCTGTCTAGTGGCGCGGGGATTTCCTGGGGCCAGACGCAGACAGTGCCCGACATATATAGCGACCTCTACACGCAGCTCAGCGGCGATCTGAGTACTTTTAGCACCACCATTAACCATGTTTGGGACGGGTCTACGTCCCCCGTGATCTTCGCGGGCCAGTTGACGGGCGCGAACGCCAATAACGGAGAGAGGATGCTGACTCCCTCCGCGATGGCCGACATACAGACGCAACTGCTGGTCCTGAAGGCGGTAGGCGTCCAGGCGGTGTCGGTCGAAGTCTCCTTCCCGATGCTGTACGAGCCGTTTTTGGACTCTGTCCAGTCCGGATACCAAAATCAGTTCACCACTTTTTACGCCAGCGTGGCTGCGGCTGTCCGGGCGCAGGGATTCAAACTCATCGTCGAGATCCAGAGCCTCGATAATGGATTGACCCAGTTACAAAGCAATCAGATTATATCCGCATTGCCGGCGTTTTATGAGCCAGGCGGAAAGCCGATGTCTTTTTCGTCGTACATAGCGGCTCGCGCCACAGCCGCGGCTACGGTGGTTCAGACGATGAAGCCGGATTACGTGGTGCTCCAGGAGGAACCGGACACTGAAGAGTATAACACCGGACAACCTGTAGGACAGGTGGAGGGCTCCACGGAAATGCTGAACTCTACCTACGCGGCAGTAGCGGGCTTGGTTCCCGGGATGAAAATCGGCGCAGGTTTCGGCACGTGGCTAGGGTCCTACCAGTTGTTCGCCAACAGTTTCACCCAGACCGCATGCGGCGTCGCTCAGCCTTGTGTGACGACTCCACTGGACTTCCTGGACATACACTTGTTCCCCATCATTCAAAATGCGATCGACTGCTCTCCCGGAAATCAATGTCCGTCCGGATCTTCGAATTTTCAGAGCAACACCATGGCTGTTATTGAGACTGCTAATGCGGCCGGTATGCACATGACGATTTCGCAGTGCTGGCTACGCAAAGTACGGGACAGCGAGTGGATGATTCTCAACAATGGCGGCGCGATCGAAGAGGCGCGGGAAGCTTATAGCTTTTGGGAGCCATTGGACGCGAGCTTCCTGCAAATCGTATACGATCTGGCGAATTACCAGGGCATGTACTGGGTAGCGCCGTTCAACACACAGAACTGGTCGGCCTACCTCACGTGGAGTTCATCCAACGCCATCTTAGACGACTGCGGTAGTGGAAGCGCGCCTTGCGGGGTACTGGCTCCGAACGTAGTGTTTTCCGACGTGCAAGACGCCGCAGCCACTCAGGTACCGCTGGCGCAATATACCAGCACCGCGCAGGCCTGGTTCAATTTGGCCGTATCGCCGGCGGATATTGCCGTGCCGTCCCAACCCGGCGCCCTGCTGGCCACGCCGTGCACTGCAAGCGTAAGTCTGGCCTGGAACCCCTCGACGGACAAT
>JBEKUO010000376.1:0-7242 GCA_049514955.1 Bryobacteraceae bacterium
CATGTTGGGCTGGGGGTCTGCGCGGCGCGCAGAGGTGTAAAGAACAATTGTAGCTGGTTGGTGGCGGGTGTCTCGCGGCGGGCGATTGGTGGCCATGCGCGGCGATACGGTTTCGGAATGGACAAAGCCCATCCTATTGATTTTGCTTAACGTCTCGCGTGCGGCGCGCCATCCCCTGGGCGGAGGCGGTACAAGGAAATGGACGAACACGGCTGTTTCGGGCGGCGCGGCCGTAACTGCACCTCGACAGACGACGGTTCCACGATGGTGTCGAAAGTGTCGAATTGTGTCGATTTTCTGTCGCTGGCAGAGCCACAGCATCTGCGGCTGCCGTTTTGTTTACCCAACGTTTGCGCCTGTTGTCAGAGGGAGGGGGCAGATACCGGCGCGTGACCTAGCGAATGTCCGACCCAACCGTGTCAGCGCAGTTCAACGTCCGATACACAGGATTTGGTCGCGGGCCAGCTACTTCCTCCGCGGTTTGCGCGGCAAGGGCAGACCCGTTGATGAAAACGCCAAGCAGGATAACTGTCACGGCGCTGTATTTGAAGTTCATTGTTTTCTCCTTTACATGCGCATGCGCCTTGCCTCTGTTACGGAATGCTGACGACCGCTGGGGAGGTCCCGCTGGGCGCCAATTGGAGGAACACAAAAGCAGGCGCACCCGCGTACTTCCCGCCGCTGGTGTTGTTCGCGACAGATCTGCATACCTACGCTTGTGCTTGTCTTGACCAGTCCAGACATGGGGTGCGCCCCACGACCCCGCCCAGGTTGCTTCGCTCACCGACTGCGCCTGTGTCCCGGCATTCAGATAGTTTTGCAAGTTCCCTCACTGACAAGATCTTCGGACTGACGCTGCTGGTCTATGCCGATACTTTGTCGGATTAGAGTTATTCCGTCGTGTTTGATCCTTTTCTTCGACCTCTAGTACCGCCTAGCCATTCCTAACGATCTCGTACCGTTCATTATCGGAAGCTATCCAGACCAAGGTAAAGACGTAGAGCGGCGTCGGCCCCTCGATCATCCTGCCCCCTTCTTCGGTTTCCGCTTCGCCTTCGCTGCGGCAACCTGCTTGGCCCGCTCTATGGCGTTCTCGAAATCCACATCTACGGGCCGAGGCTTCGCATCCTCGATTACCTGGAACTTGTCGAATTCGGATCGCGCTTTGGCAAGCGCGGCGTCGTGGGTGATACTCCCCGCATGTGTCAGGAGGTCGCGGTCGCTCAGCGTTAGGAAACTGTCGAGTCTGGCGATCCAATCGCGCATCGTCATGGGCTTGCGGCTGCGCGCTTGCAGCTCGGCGAAGTCGAGATAGGCCGAGACGATCAGGTTGAGCGTTTCAATTTCCTCGTGGCTCAGATAGTTCTTGGCGATACCGACATCCTCACGGCGCGGCCGGCTGCCGGCCCAGGTGGTCAGACCCATGTTGGGCTTGGCTGAATCGGCGCGCCGGACGATTACTTCGGCGGCAGTGTGGCCGTGGGCCGCCCAGTGCATCTTGTTCTGAACCACGGCAAAGAATTTCTGCGAGGCCTCCGCGCCCGGATCGTAGTCCACGCTCGTTGCGTAGATGTCGAGGACCTTCCGCCAGAACACTCTCTCTGAGGAGCGGATGTCGCGGATGCGGGCGAGCAGTTCGTCGAAGTAGTTGCCGCCGCCGGCCTGCTTGAGGCGTTCGTCATCCATGGCGAAGCCTTTGACCAGGTACTGCTGTAACTGGGCGGTCGCCCATTGGCGGAACTGCGTGCCGCGCGCCGACTTCACGCGGTAGCCGACGGCCAGGATCACCTCCAGACGGTAGAATTCGATTTCTCGCGTGACGGACCGGCCACCCTCGGTTTGAACTGTTGCAAATTTTGCAACAGTTCGGTCCGGGTCGAGCTCGCCGGTTTCGAAGATGTTCTTAATGTGTTTTGAGATGACCGACTTATCGCGCTGAAAGAGGTCCGCGATCTGATTGAGGGTCAGCCAGACGGATTCCCCTATCAGCCTGACATTGATCCGGGTTCGCCCATCCTCGGTGCGGTAAAGCACCAGTTGCCCTGTTCCCTCCGGCGGCAGGGGCGGGGGGAGGGGGTTCTCGTCGCTCACTTCGCGGCCCCTTGGACAAGTTCGTCCAGCAGTGCTTCGGACAGCAGATCGGCGAAAACGGTCATGCTTTCGGCTAAGACCGTGCGGCCGGAGATCGAAAGCCCCTCCTGCGGCAGGTAGCCGACGTTGGCGCCCACGATGCCGGCGCGCTCGTTGGGCGTGACCATCCAGTCGAAGTTCTCGAAGAGTGTCTTGGGACCGAACCGTTTGGCGGCCCCGGTGAGTTGGATCATGTGCGCGTGGGGAGATGTAACTTACATTTTAGCTGTTAGGCGGGCTCTTGCGTAACGTTTTCCACGCTTGCCGTGTGATGGGCTCCCCTGTGGCGACACGATTGCGACAGTATCGGCGGAGGTATTTCATGTTGTCAAGATGCTCACAGTGTGTATGTCTGGTGGCCGGTTTGCTGTTCCTCGGAGGGTCGCTCGCTACTGCGCGCGCACAGGATGCGAATCGCGATGTGGTGACGACCCGCAGCGACGTTGGGTCAATCGTGGACCGGGTGCAAAAGAGCTCCGGCACATTCAAGGAGGCTTTCGACCATGCGGTCGAACACAGCATGATAGACGGCACGCGACTCGAAGAAAACGCCAAGCATCGGGCCGACGATTTGCACGATGCCGCGAATCGGCTGGGCGATGTCTTTCACGACAAGCGGGACAAGAACAACCCGGCTGTCCGCGATCAGGTCGACAAGACCATCGCGGCCGCCAGCGAGCTGAATCGCGTGATGATCGCGCACCGCTTTACCGACAAGTTACAGCGCGATTGGGACCTGCTCCGGTCGGATTTGAACGCGCTGGCGCAGGTTTATGAACTCTCGCCGCTGGAAGGTGGGGGCGAGAACCGTTAGCGGCTGCGGTTCCCGATCTTTTGCGCGACAACGATCTCCACGGGCACCCACATGTGCGTGATCGTTGCGTCGCTGATCGAGAAGCCGGCATCCTCCAGCGCGCGGCGGACGAAGATCGGCCGGCAGTCGAGCAAGTTGGGGAAGTGTTGGTGCGTCCATTCGTAAGCTTCGACCGCAAGGGAATCCTTGCCTTCCCTGGTGAGCCCAACCACGCCGATCCGTCCGCCAGCGCGCAGGACACGCTTCGACTCGGCCAGCACCTTGGGAATTTCGGGGGTGTCTAAGAGCTCGAGGGTGAAACTCATGAAGACCGCGTCCATAGTGCCGTCAGAATACGGAAGATGCGTCGCATCGCCGCAGGATAGCTCGGCCCGATCTTTGAGATGTTCTTTCTCCAAGCGGTCTTTCGCCTGAGCCCGCATCCCTTCCGAAAGATCAATGCCGAATATCTTGCCTTCGGGTCCAACCGCGCGGGCCATTTCGACCAGGCAATGCCCGGTTCCAAAGCCGATCTCAAGGACACGTTCGCCTGGCGCCAGGGCCAGCTTGTCAAGGCCGGCTTGACGGACCGGCCCTTCGCTGTGTTCGGCGAGGAGGTCGTAGACGGCGCTGATTTTGTTGTAGAAGGCACGGGTCTCGTCCTTCGATTGCAGGACGCGAAGGATGCCGCCTTGCTGTGATTGAGGTTCGTTGGATTGCATAGCAGTTTCCGATTCTCTTAGATCTTAGCGCCGCGTTTGCAGGCCCTGCTGATCCACTCCGCGCGGTTCTTCGCCATCGGCGCTCGGCCGCGGCAGCGTGTTCAGACACGCGAGAAACTCGTGCCGGTCGCTCAAGTGTTAGAGTCGGCTCAGTGTCTCCATTAGCCAGGCGGGGATCTTTGCTGCTCGATAGATGATCTCGCCTTTCTCAGCCTGCAGCATCAGCGCGGGCGAAGCACCCCAGCCGCTGTTGTCGTAGACGCGGATGAGATCCATCTCCCGAACCGCACGCGGAAGATTTCCGATGCTCGATTCGTAGATAGCTTGCAAGATTGACACCGGGGCGCTGTGGCCTCCCATGTCCGCACGCATCTTGATTCTCTCAAGATGCATCGCGAATGTTTGCAGGGCCAGATATCGCATGTCGACCACGAAACCGGCTCGCCGCGCGAGAGCGGCCTGCTCAAAGGTAATGCTGCTTCGCAGGGTGGTTTCGAAAGCACAACTCACTCGACGTTCGATGTGGTCTGCCACGAACGCTTCGAACAGATGGTTGACGCGGTCGCGAATTGTGCGTGGGATATGCAGGTAGGAGCCCTGGTTGAGTGCGGCCGCGCGATTGTCGGCATTGAAGGAATCCACGCCAAACCCGGAAACCGGGAACGCTGTGGATTTGCCGCTCCCCGGAGGCCCGGCAACAAGGAACATTCTGGGCGACATCAGCCGCCAAAGTCGCGGTCCGCGCCTTCCTGCATGTCTTCGGGTAAGTCGGTGCGAATGCGTGTGCCGTCTTTACGGGCGATCTCGCGACGTTCCAGTTCTTCTGCCGCCGCCTTGACGCGCTCGGCGGCTGCCTGCAGATGACGGTCTACCTTCGGTTTCGGTCGTTTCGGAGTTTCGAGGGTCCGCACGCATTCATTTTACTCCGGTGGGGGGGCTCGGTGCGCAGAGGAGTCCACGGCGATGAGTCCACGGCGACGCGATGGTGGTGCGTGGAGCGGCTGCCGGCGATGGCTATTGCGGAGGCCGCGATGTTCGTTAGGGGTGCAGCCTGTTTAGCTCCACTAGCCTTTCGCGGAGGGGCTGGATGACGAGTTTTTCTACCACATCCGGACTCGATAGCGCGACGAGGGGGCACGCACGATAGCAGACTCTTCCAACATCTGGGGCAAATGGGGAGCGGACCCACTGCTCATATTTGAGCTCTTTTAGAAATCGAGGTTTTGATATTATGCCTAGAACCTTCATCGTTTTATTTCTGTATTCGCCAACATCTTTTGGCTCCGCTGTGCCCCAAGCCGCGACGGGTTCCGTGAATTCATCGGGGTTGGGATAGATGCAGAAGAACCCCCAGAAGGCATGATTGTAATCATCGTTCCATTCGCTTCTGGCATACGCACGGACAAGGTACCTTGGTCCCCAATGCGTGGGTTGCCTTGGATTCCCGTTGAGGAGGAAACAGGCCAGGTTTGCGAACTGTTTCGGCACCGGAAAACCGGACTCCGCGAGAGTGCTGTCAACGTCGCAGATCAGTGCACTGATTTGCGCGAAGTAGTCGCGACATGAAGTCATCAACGAAAAGAGTTCCGTGCCTGTTGCCATCTGGGGTCTACCTCCGAGTATAGAAGTTGGTGCGGCCTGACCAGGCCTTCAGGATGCCGAAGCCTTCGAACGCAATTAGGTCACGCCGTCTAAGGACGGCGCAAAGGTCGTCTATTTGCGCTTGACAGGGTACACAAGAGAGCGGCCCTTGCTTCCTCAGGCAGCGCAACAACCCTCGCCATGAAAGCCAGTAAACCGGGATCTTGGACTCGCAACAACTTTGCACGTCATCTCCTGGGATCCGCAAATCGCGCGTGATGTATAGAAGCGCCGTGTGATCCGGTTGGCGGAAAGAGCTGAATCGCGGTCGAACTCGCCACTTATCGAGATGTAAGCTGGTCGGCAGCGCGAGCGCCTCGGCGTACTCGCCGAGTTGTTGCTTTCCGCTGAGACCGGAATGGTATTTCACTTCAACACCAATGAGCGTGCGCCCCTTGGTGTTGTCGACAATCAGCGTCGCGTCAGGAATGCCGTATTCTCCGTACGACGGCCAGAGGGCTACGTGTGAGTGACCATCGCGCGGTAGAAGCACATTCTTCCGAAAGTCGCCGTCGCTGACCATTACTGCGGTCGCAAACCACTCGTGAAATGCGGGGAGGATGCCGTGGCTTGCAATCATGCCGAATACGTAGGAAGTGAGCAGGTCTTCGCTCGGCTCGGCTTTTCCGTGCAACTCGGCGATCATGCACATGTCTTTGGGACTCAGGAAAGCTATCGCATAGCGTAAGAACTCAGCACCTTCATGTAATTCGCGCGTTCGAACGCTTGCGGCTGCGGCACGGCATTCCTGCTCATGCTGCCTTGCATCTGGCGGATGGAATCGTATTCGTGATCGCCCAGCCAGATCAGGAGTTCGGTCAGGACTGTGTCGAGATGGCTGATGCCCTTCCTAAGCAACGCGGAAGTCATCATGGCGACTTTGGCGCCGGCCATCATGGCTTTCACCACGTCGGTAGCCGTGTGGACCCCGCCGGTGAGTGCTAGGTCGGGCTTGATGTTGCCGTAGAGCACTGCGATCCAGTTCAGGCGCAGCAGCAATTCATGCTGGCTGCTGAGGATCAGGTTGGGCACCACTTCCAGCGCTTCCAGGTCGAAGTCGGGTTGGTAGAAACGGTTGAACAGCACGAGGCCATCGGCGCCCGACGCCTCCAGCTTGCGCGCCATGTTCACCATCGAGCTGAAGTAGGGCCCCAGCTTGACTGCCACGGGGATGTGCACCACCGATTTCACTTCGCGCACCAGGTCGCAATACTGACGCTCGACCTGCTCGCTGGTGAAATCCGCGTCCACCGGGATGTAATAGATGTTCAGCTCCAGCGCATCGGCGCCGGCCTGTTCCATCTCCTTCGCGTACTTGAGCCAGCCGCCCACGGAAGTGCCGTTCAGGCTGGCGACGATGGGAATCCCGACCGCTTCTTTGGCCTTGCGTATATGCTTCAGGTAGCCTTCCGGACCGCGGTTGTAGCCGAGCATGTCGGGGAAGTGCGTGGTGGATTCCGCGCCGACTTCCTCCGCCGCCGAGATGAAGCGGTCGAGCTCGTTGCTTTCCAGAGTGATCTGCTCTTCGAACAGCGAATGCAGTACCACGGCCGACGCGCCTGCGTCTTCCATACGCCGTATGTTACCGATATCCTCGCACATGGGGCCGGCCGATGGCACCAGCGGATTCTTCAGTTTCAACCCCAGATAAGTGGTCGAAAGGTCGATGGTTTTGGATAGGTCGATCATTGCTTTGCCTCCTTCTCCGCCGGCGTGCCGTTGGTGGGCATGTTGACCATGTTTTCGTAAATCTTCCAGCGGTCGAGCACATCCTTCTGCGCCAGATCAAGCAGCCGATGAGCTTCTTCGGGATTGCTCTTGGCCAGCATGGTGTAGCGCGTCTCGTTGTAGACGTAATCCTTCAGCTTGATGCTGGGCGGGCGCGAATCTAGCTGGAAGGGATTTTTGCCCTCGGCCGCCAGGCGCGGGTCATATCGGAATAGCGGCCAGTAACCC
>JBEKUO010000377.1:0-7241 GCA_049514955.1 Bryobacteraceae bacterium
CCGAAGGCTTGGCAAGTACGTGGGGCAGGCGCTTTCGCCTGCCAAGCATGACAATTCAGAGTCAAAACCGCACTAAGTGGCATGCAACCCTCCTCCAGCCCCATCGCGGCTCTTAACAAACTCAGCAAGCGCGATCAACGGGAAATACAGCCGGTAGTAGTGATAGTTCAGATAGAAAACCTTGGGGAACCCGGTGCCGGTCGCCAGTTCCTCGCGCCAACCCCCGTCGGACCGCTGCGTGTTCCGCAGGTATGCGATGCCATGGTTCACGCTGAGGCTGTTGGTGTCGCCTCCGGCAATCAAGCCCATGAGCGCCCAAGCCGTTTGCGACGGCGTGCTCTCCGCCGGCACGAAGCAGCCTTGATCGTAGCTGGAACAACTCTCGCCCCAGCCGCCATCGGCGTTCTGAATGGACCGCAGCCATTCGCCGGCCCGCAGGACTTCAGCCTCGCGGTCGCTGTGCCCCGCGGCACGCAAGCCGCGCAGAGCGAAGCAGGTGCCATAAATATATGCGACGCCCCAGCGGCCGTACCAGCTCCCATCGGGCTCCTGGTTGCGCACCAGGAAATCTACGCCGCGGCGGACGGCGGGATGCTCGCCGCTCAACCCGTGGGCCCCCAGAGCCTCCAGCACCCGGCCGGTAATATCGGGACAGGTGGGATCCAGCATGGCGTTATGATCCGCGAATGGAACGGCGCTGAGGAATTCCCAGTTGTTGTCCACGTCGAAGGCCGCCCACCCGCCATCGCTGCCCTGCATATCGAGGATCCAGTTAAGCGCGCGTGCCTGGCAAGCCTTCTGCGCCGCCGAATCCGCACCGCGCGCCTGGCTCAAGGCCAACATGACCATGGCGGTGTCGTCGATATCCGGATAATGATCGTTGCGGAAAAAGAACGCCCAGCCCGAAGGCTCCGTCTTGGGCCTCTTCACCGACCAATCGCCCTTGCTGCGGATCTCCTTCGAAAGCATCCAGCCGGCGGCGCGCTGCAAGGCGTGCGCGGCGAAAGCGTCGCCGTTGAGCGACTGGGCCTGAGCCACGGCATAAGCCGCAATGCCCGAGTCCCAGATCGGCGAGAAGCACGGCTGGAAGAAGAAACGCCGCCCGTCATCCACCATCAGCCGGTCGAACTGCTGCCGCGCCTCCACGCTGGCAGGATGGTCCGGCCCATACCCAAGTACATCCAGGGCCATGACGGCATACATCATTGGCGGATAAATGGCGCCCAGCCCATCGGAGTTCTCGAAGCGCGCCAGCATCCATTCTTCGGCTGCACGCAGGGCCTTCCGCCGCAGCGCGCGCGAGCCGTACTTTTCCCAGAGCTTGAGGAAGCGGTCTCCGGTCAGGAAAAAGTTGCGCCATGCGGCAGGAGCGCCATCGCGCCGAAACTCCAGGCTGACGCCCGGCTTGAACAGTTCCTCCAGATTGAACCCGGCCGGAACCGGGCGCCGCGGATTGCCCGCGTGCACGATGGCTAAGGCCACCACGATGGCGCGCGTCCAAGCCGACATCTGGTAGAGGAAATTGCCGGGCAGCAGCATGATCTCCGGCGGGATCGAGGGACAGTATTGCCGGGGATAAAGATCGAACAGGCTGAGGTTGATCTTAACGTAGCTGTTGGCCGCCTGAATGCCGCCGAGCTCCAGAATGCGCTCACGAGCGCGCGCCAGCCGCGAATCGTCGGGCGCCAGTCCCGCGACCTTGAGCGCAAAGTAGGCTTTCACCGTCGCGCTGATCTCCGCGGGCCCCTTGGCGTAGATCGAGAAGCCGCCATCGGGGAGCTGCCGGTCGAGAATGGAGCTCACGGCCTTGTCGATGAGACCACGCGTGGGCGGATTCCAGACCCCGCCTTCCGGCGGATGAATCCACAGTTGCAGGAGGATGTAGTCGCTCTCCAGCGTGGAATCGGCCGTCAGCTCGGCGCACCAATAGCCGCTCGAATCCTGCAGCGTTAGAAGGTGATCCGCCGCGCGGCGGGCAGCCTGCGCGGCCGCCGACACCAGGGTCTCCTGTTGTAGGGCAGAGGTACTCATCGTGCGGAAATGGTCGTCAAGGGGGCGGTCCGGGTCAGTTCCGCCGGCAGCGAGAATCGCACGTCTTCATCCACCAGTTCTACCTCTTCCAGCCGGCGGAAGCCGTGGTCCCGCAGAAATTCGACCAACTCCTCCACGAGATGTTCCGGAGCGGATGCTCCGGCGGTCACCGCCACGTTCCGTACTCCGTCCAGCCAAGCGGGATCGACTTCCTGGTAGTCGTTGACCAGGTGAGCGCGCACTCCGGCGTTCTCGCTGACCTCGACCAGCCGCTTGGAATTGGAGCTGTTTTGGGACCCCACCACGAGCAGCAAATCGCAGTGGACCGCCACGCCTTTGACCGCCATCTGGCGGTTTTCGGTAGCATAGCAGATGTCCTGCGCGGGCGGGCCCTCGATCAGCGGAAAGCGCTCCTTGAGGCGAGTGATGACGTCGCGCGTTTCATCCAGGCTGAGTGTCGTTTGCGTAAGATAGCGAACGCGCGTCGCATCCGGCAGTTCCAGTTTATCCACGTCCCCGACAGTCTCGACTAGGTAGCTGCGATCCGGCACCTCGCCCAGAGTTCCAATGACCTCATCGTGATGTTTGTGGCCGATCAGCACGATGCTGTAGCCTTCGCGCGCGAAACGCACGGCTTCCAGATGGACCTTCGTGACCAGAGGGCAAGTGGCATCGATAACTTCCAACTGCCGTGCGTTGGCTTCTCGCCGCACTTCCGGCGCCACGCCGTGTGCGCTGAAAATCGCGCGCGCGCCGATGGGCACTTCCTCGATTTCCTCGACGAAAACAGCCCCAGCCTCGCGCAATTCATCCACCACGTGCTTGTTGTGAACGATTTCTTTGCGCACATACACAGGCGGGCCGTACAAATCTAAAGCTATCTTAACCACGTCGATAGCCCGCACCACACCGGCGCAAAAGCCCCGCGGCTTGAGCAGATATACCTTTTTCTCCGAGCCGTTGTTCACGGCTATGGGTTTCAAGGGCATGTATCGTCTCTGGTGCTGAACTATTAGATTACAATAGGCGAGGTTCGGTTGCATAGCAGTTTCCGCCGGCCACCTCGCGTTCGGCTAGACTGGACTCATGCTGGAATGGCGCCGTTTCGAAGCTCCGGACCGCTTCGCCTGCCTTGTGGTGGCGTCCGATCTCGGCATCCGCGCGATCGAGTTGAATGCCGGCACCGAAGTCGCGGGGCGCGAGTGCAAATCCAACCCACTGCTGCGCCAAGCCGTCGACCAATTGCGCGCTTATTTCGCCGGCGAGTTGCATGATTTCAAACTCCCCTTGGACATGCAAGGCACGGAATTTCAAAATCGCGTCTGGCGCCAGTTGTGCGAAATTCCCTACGGCGAGACTCGCAGCTATAGTTTCGTGGCCAACGCCATCGGAGCCCCCAAGGCCGTGCGGGCCGTCGGCGCCGCGAACGGCAGCAATCCGATTCCGATTGTGGTGCCGTGCCATCGCGTCATCGGCGCGGGTGGCTCGCTGGTCGGATATGGCGGCGGATTGCCCCTGAAGCGATTCCTGCTGGATCTGGAAGCCCGCCATTCCCACCTGTTCCGGGAGGCATGATGTTGCGGCGATCGTTCCTGGCAGGCGCCGCGCTGGGTAGCGTGGTACGGCGCGCGTGGGCCCAGCAGGTGGTCACCGATGGAACCGCCACTACCGCGGAAGTGTTCGTCGAGCGGCCGCAGCCTGGCAAGCCCCATGCGGGCAAGGTGCTCGCCGCCATCCAGCCGCACTCCGACGACGTGCCCATCTTCGCCGGAGGCACGGTCGCCAAGCTGGTGGATGAGGGTTACACCGGTTACCTGATCCGCGTCACCAACGACGATATGGCCGGACCCGGTACGGTCGGCGACACCGTGCTCGAAAACGAGCGCGATAACGACAACGTCGCGCGGGTGCTGGGGTTGCGCAAGGTTTTCAACCTGAACTACAGCAATCACCAACTGGACCAGGAGTCTCCACGCGAAATCCGCGCGCGGTTCATTTTCCTTTTTCGTCTGCTGAAGGTGGACACCATCGTCTGCTACGACCCTTGGGGGCACTACGAGGAGAACCCCGATCATTATGTGACGGCGCGCGCCGTGGAGGCCGCCTGCTGGATGGCGGCCGGCGCCAAAGACTATCCGGAGCATTTCGAGGCGGGACTCCAGCCGCATGCGGTCAAAGAGAAGTACTACTTCGCGCGCGGGCCGCAATTGGTGAACCGCGTGGTGGATATCGGCGCCGTGATCGATCGCAAAGTGGCCGCCAACCGTGCCAACTTGGCCCAAGGACCCGCCGGACGCAACGGCGCGTTGTTGCGTAAGCAGCTCGCCGATAAAGGACAGCGCCTGCCCGTGCTGGGAGACGACGACGAGACCGCCAGCAACAACTACATCCGGGAGATTCTGCTGCAGCGGGACATCGAGACCGGCCGGCGTTACGGCCTGCGCTATGCCGAGCCGTTCCACTACATCGGGCCGCAGGCGGACTTCGTGGAAGAGTACATTCGCCGCAACGCCGTGCCGATACGGTGAATTAACGTGAGTTAACGCCGGCGGGTCAGTAGGTATCCTCTCCCGCAACGAGCAGGCCTTCAAATATACAGACTGACCCTCGATATCGTTGCCATTGTCGGTCATCGGCCTGCACCTCCTCGAGTTTCTTGAGGAGATGCCGGCGGCCACGGCTGTAGGGGCTTTGCTTTAAGGCAGCTACAATGCTGCATTAGTGGATCGAAACCAGTTTTTCATCGGTCCGTCCTAGTCGGACCATCGATGTCCGCTTGACCAGAATCCAGCGTGATTTTGTCCTCGGGGTGGATACCGGGCTCCCAGCGGAGCATGCCAAACGGGTAGTGCGCTAATTTAGCGGACTACCGCCAAACATGGCCGTCCGCCGCACCGTGTTATCCTCAATAGAGTAATTCTTTCCCGGAAACCAACCTTGAAAATCGGCTTTGTCAGTTTGGGCTGTCCCAAAAACCTGGTGGATAGCGAAGTCATGATGGGCCAGCTTGTGTCGCGCGGCCACGAATTGACGCCGCATCCGGACCAGGCTGACGTGCTGGTAGTCAATACCTGCAGCTTCATCGATCCCGCCAAACAGGAGTCCGTCGACACCATCCTGGAGATGGCCGAATACAAGAAGACCGGCCGTGCCAAGAAGCTCATCGTCGCGGGATGCTTGGTAGAACGCTATCGCGGCGACATCCGCAAGGAGCTGCCGGAAGTGGATGCGCTCATCGGCACAAACGAGCTCGACCGCATCGCCGGCCTCTGTGAAGGCTGGGCCGAAGATGCCGGGCCGTCTCCGGTGCGCGATTATCTGTACCACGATTTGACGCCGCGCGTGCGCGCCACACCGGGTCACTACGCTTACATCAAGATTGCCGAGGGCTGCGATCATCCCTGCACTTTTTGCGTAATCCCGCAGTATCGTGGCCAGTTCCGCAGCCGCCGCTTCGAATCGGTGATCGCCGAAGCCACGCGCCTGTTCCGGCAGGGCGTGCGTGAGATCAACCTCATCGGCCAGGACACCACCTGCTTTGGCGAGGATCTCGGGTTGCGTGATGGCTTGGCGCACCTGCTGGCCCGCCTGGCCGAAATCGAAACGCCGCACGAAAAGTGGATCCGCTTCCTGTACGCCTATCCCAACAAGGTGACGCAGAAGCTGCTCGATACTATCGCAGAGCACGATGCGCTGGTGAAATACATCGACATGCCGTTGCAGCACTCGAGCGCAGCCGTGCTGAAGCGCATGAAACGCGGCGCTTCCGGCGATATTTTTCTAACGCTGATCGAGCGCATACGCCGCACCATTCCCGGCGTGGCCCTGCGAACCAGCTTCATCGTCGGCTTCCCCGGCGAGACCCATCGCGATTTCGACGAATTGTGCCAATTCGTGCAGGCCGCCGGCTTCGACCGCCTGGGAGTCTTCTCATACTCCGACGAAGACTCGAGCGCCAGCTATCGCCTCGACGGCAAAGTGGATGCCCGCACCATTTACAACCGCAGGCGCCATTTGATGGCCCTGCAGCGCAAGATCGCGCGCGCACGCAATCGCAAATTGGTGGGATCCGAGACGCCCGTATTGGTATCCGGCCTCTCCGCGGAGACAGACCTCCTGTGGGAAGGGCGCATGCCCACGCAAGCCCCAGAGATCGACGGCGTGACCCTGATCAACGATTTCGAAGGCAGCGAACCGTATCCGGGCCAGATCCGCCGGCTGCGCATCACCGAAGCGCACGACTACGATCTAGTGGGGACGTTACTGGAGGGTAGCGACCGAGCGGGCGAGTGGGCGAGCGGGCGAGCGGGCGAGCGGGCTGGCCTGGTCCAGATCAAAACCACTGCCCCCGACCCCCGACCCCTGCCCCCGAGCCACCGTGAGGCGGAGAGCAATGACCGAGCGGGCGAGTGGGCGAGCAGGCGAGCGGGCGACCTTGTGCAAATCAAAACCCTAGCCCCTAGCCCCCAGCCCCCAGGTCCGGGCCACCGCCAGGTGGCTCCATGACGTGCCCCATCTGCAAGAAAGAAGTACAGCCCACCAACCCCGAACTCCCCTTCTGTAGCGAGCGCTGCCGCATCGTCGACCTGGGCAACTGGGCTACGGAAAAATACGTCATTTCCACGCCGGCGCACCCCTCGGATCTGCCCGAACAGGAAGACGATGGCGATTCGCAGTAATGCCGCCAATGTCCTTTCGACCTGGTTCGGATGCGGCTATGCCCCCGCCGCGCCAGGCACGGTAGGCTCGGCCGCGGCCATCGGCATCGCGGCGCTGATCGAGCACTATGCCGGTTGGAAACCGTTCTGGTTTGCGCCGCTCGCCGTGGTGGTATCGGCGCCCGCCATATGGGCCGCCGGTGAAACCGCGCGCCAGGCCCAACTGAAGGATCCGGGATTCGTAGTGGTCGACGAAGTGGTGGGGCAGTGGCTGGCGCTCTCCGGCGCACGATCGCTGAACTGGAAGTCCTACCTCGCCGCTTTTCTGCTGTTTCGCCTGTTCGATATCTGGAAGCCGTTTCCAGTGCGCCAACTGGAATCTCTGCCGGGCGGCGTGGGCATTGTCGCCGACGATCTCATGGCGGGCCTGTACGCCGCACTTGTCTTATTTCTGGCAGGATGGTTCAATCTTTATTAAATATGCCAATTCGGAAATCGGCCGACGGCCGTCCGCAAATCGCGCAAGTCAAGCCGGTGGCCGCCATCGCAGGG
>JBEKUO010000378.1:0-12185 GCA_049514955.1 Bryobacteraceae bacterium
CGCGCCGATATACAAGACAGTGGTTCCATCCGGCTCCTTCAGCAGACGGTGCATTTCCCGATATCTCTTTACGAAGTCCGCGCGGCTGTTGGCGTCCTCGGTTTCGTCTCCCGACGAGACGATTTGCTTTCCGTCTGGTCCGAGGATATCCAGCATCATTTTTCCGTCGTTAGCCTGCGCTGCCGTGACCAGTGCGTCGGTCGCTTCTTCGGCCGATGAAAACACTTTCTGGCCGGGTTGCTGCGCCATGGAACGGGTGGAAACGCACACCGTCAAAAGCATAGCGACCAGGGCTAGTTTAGTGAGGCTAGCCCAATGAAATTTGTCGGAATCGAGCTTCGTTCGTCGCATATGACTTATCTCCATCTTTAGATTTCACGCTCTACAGGGAACATAGCGAACCTACGATTATCGCCGCCCGCCACCGCCGCCGTGAAAGCCTCCGCCACCCATGCTGGCGCTTCCACGGGAGGAATAGCTCCTGGTCTCTCCGCCGTGGTCGTAGCCGCTGAAGGCGCCCGAGTGAACGCCGCTCTGACCGCGAGGCGCAGCGTATCCTCGAGCTGCATTCCGGTCCCCCTCGAAAGGCCTGGCGGGTTCCCCAGCACGATTGCCGCTCACTCCGCGCTGCACATTCCTTTCTACGCCGCGCTCGCCTCCTCCTCGGTAGTAACTGCCCCGGTTATAAAAAGTTCTGCTTCGAGAGTAGTACCTGCCGTGGTTGTAGATTGCGTAGTGGTTATGCCAATCGAATCCCCAATGACCCCATCCCCATCCAAAACCGCCGAACCAGCCGATGCCAAAACCGATTCCGAACGAGAGGTACGGACCGTCAAACCAAATTCCAGGATACGGATACCATCCCGGCCACGCCACGATGGGATATCCGTAAACCAACCACGGATCATATGCCGGTACGTAAACTACATCAGGGGCAGCGGGCTCAATATCGATATCCGGGTCTTCATCCCTTACTACCTCCTGCGGCGTGGTCTTAAGAGCGCCGGCCGCTTCCGCTTTGTGTCGCATCACCTGCACCGCATCCATGACATCCTGCTGCTGGTTGTAGTAGGCATCGCCGAGAGATGACGTCCATGAGAGGTTCTTGTCCATATTTCCCAGGACTGACGGAAATGCAGCGAGCGCCTTGACGCTCGGGTCCCAGGGTTGCTGATCCACTGCCTGGCCCAAAGCCTCGCCCTTCAAATCAGGATGCGCCTGCACCCATCTGTCGGCTTCGACGACTTCCTCGGGAAATGTGGACGCCGCCAGGATCTGCGCCACCAGCGAATCCGGATACAGCGCAATCGGTGCTACTAGCCGCTGCAACTGCTCGGGAGTCTGCTGTGCGTAGGGCGGCGCCTGCCCGTCCTGTGGCGTGGCTTGGGTGTCCTGAGCTTGGGGGGCCTGGCCTGGTGCGTCTTGAGCCGACAGGCTCAGCGGCCAGGTTGCGAACAACAGAGCCAATGACAAGAGACAAACAAAACTCTGCTTGCCCAATCCATGCGTTGAGAACCCTGCGGCACGCCCGAAAATGTTCATGTACTTGAACCTCCTCTGCACCCTCACCATCCATTTCATTATGCCGCAATATCCGGGATGGATGGGCGGCGGAGGGTGCACGACATCACAGTTGAGAATTGGCCGGGGCTTCTTTTTGTGGCATAGTTCTTGGCGTATAGACACACTAAGAATAACGAGAACCCTACGTGCCCGAGGCGGTTCCGGGGCAGCCGCCGCCCGCTAGTTGGCGCATTTAGATATGATCGAGATCTCGCAGAAAGAGTCGCTTCGACGTGGTTTATTCGGTCCAGCGAATCATTGTCAACTCGTATGGATGGACGAGGCCGTCCCCCGGCAGGCTTGGCCCGGCTGGCGAGGGCGAATACGTGAGGAAGAATGGATATACACGGAAATCGAGCGACTGCGGAGCCAACCGCCTGGCGATAGCCTCCACCAACGTCGCTGCTTCGGCGGTAGCGTAGCTCCGGGCAGCGTTAACCGGATTTCACCGCCAATCTGCCGGCAGGAGTGCCGGCAGCGGCTGCATTACAGCAAGGGACGACCCTGCGGCATGCCGGGCCCGGAATCCAGCTTTTGCATCCTTCTGAAAGGAAACCTATCGGTAGCACGCGGCATATCCTGCTGGTAAGGGTCCCACTCATCGATGACCTGGTGGATAATCGGAATTTCGTGAGCAGCGGCCGATCATCGCCGCCGGAAAAAACGTTCTGGCCGTTCGATTCGACGAGGCCGCCAACCTGGAATCGCGTGCCTGCGGCGCGAGGAAATCGATTCGTCGACCCCCTTGATTCGTCACCCGTTTCGTGACATTCTATTCCTCATCGGGAGGGTTGAAATGCGGATGATCCATCGCTACATCTCTACAACGTGCGGCCTGCTCGCGTTTCTTTCCACAAATGCGGCCCTGGCGGACGTAACCGGGTCGATTCTGGGTGTCGTGCGCGATCCCACGCAAGCTGTGATCGCGGGCGCCCGAATCGTGGCCACGAACGTGGAAACCAACCTATCCAAGGAAACGACCTCGGCGGCGGACGGGTCATATCGAATCCTCGCGCTTCCCGCAGGACCTTACAAAGTCACTGCGACGGCATCGGGCTTTCGGCAGTACATCACGACGAATATCGACGTAAAAGTGAACGACCAGTTGCGCATCGAAATCACCCTCGAAGTGGGCAACTTGCAACAGGAGGTCCAGGTAGCGGCCAGCGCCGTGCAGGTGGAAACCGCCAGCACGCAGCTCGGAGACGTGATCGAGTCGAAGAAGATGCTGGCGCTGCCGCTGAACGGCCGAAGCTACATCGACCTTCTGGGCTTGCAGGCGGGTGTCGCCCCTACGACTTCGGGGACCATCGGCGGTGACCGTCCGGTATCCGGCATGCTGGACGCGGGCAACGTTTCAGTCAACGGCCAACGGGAGACAGCCAACGCCTTCCTGGTAAATGGCGGCGACGTAAGCGAAGGCCGCAACCTCGGCGCCGGACTGATCCCGAACCTGGACTCCATCGAAGAGTTCCGGCTGATCACCAACAGCTTTGACGCGGAATATGGAAAGTTCAGTGGCGCGGTGATGAACGCCATCACCAAGTCCGGGACAAACGGCTTTCACGGCGATGGGTTCGAGTTCCTGCGCAACGACGACCTGGATGCCCGCAACTTCTTTGACACCACCAAAGCCGAATTGCGGCGCGATCAGTTCGGCTACGCCATCGGCGGGCCCTTCCTGAAGAACAAGCTGTTTTGGTTTACCGACTATCAAGGTACGCGGCAGGTGCAGGGCGCCAGTACGGGCATCGTGCAGTTGCCCACGGTTGCGCAGCGTCAGGGTATTTTCGATCCTTCCACATTGACGGGCGCCGTCGATGGTCCTTACTGGGCACAGGTGCTCACGCAAAGGCTGGGTTACGGCGTGCAGGTCAACGAGCCCTATAGCTTTCCGGGATGCACCATGACATCGGATTGTGTCTTTCCCGGCGGCGTGATTCCGCAGAAGGCCTTCGATTCGGCGGCTCTCGGAACTCTGCCTTATATTCCGGTGCCGAACATCGATCCTAACGCGGGCCTTTACTCGAACGACAGCCAAAAGAACACTGTTCGCGACGACAAGATCGGCGAGCGCGTGGACTTTGTCAACCAGAAGACCGGCAACTGGTCTTGGTATTACCACTTTGACGACTCGACCGCATATAACGCTCTTCCCGCGGCCAGTGTGCCGGGTTTCCCTTCCGTCACGCCCACGCGCGCGCAGCAGATGGTGATGAGTAACACGAAGAGTTTCGGACCTACCGCGGTTAATGAGTTCCGTATAAGTTTCTTTCGAACCTCCACACACAAAGACGAGCCGGAAGGGAGCTTCGCGAGCCTTTCGTCTCTCGGTTTTGTAACCGGCGCGGGCAGCCTGGGGATTGTGCCTTCGGGGCCGCCAGGATTTCCGCAAACGGTGCCGCCGATGTACTTCGTCAACTTCGCTATCGGCGTGCCCACGCTGACCACGGGCCAACCCAATAACACCTATATGGTGACAGACGGGTTCTCGAAGGTCACAGGCCAGCACAGCCTGAAGATCGGCGGCGAGTTCCGTTACTTGCAGGTCAACGAACGAAATGTGTGTTCCCCTAACGGCAACTTCGTTTTCGACGGCACGGTAACGGGAGTCGATTTCGCCGACTATCTGTTGGGCGCACCTACCGCTCTCGGCGGCTACACGCAGTGCAGCCAGCAATTTCTGGACTCCCGCACGCGTTATGGCGGGGCTTACATCCAAGATTCCTGGAAGGTGAAGCCGAACCTTACGCTGAATCTCGGATTACGCTGGGAAGTGAGCATGCCCTGGTACGACACGGAGGGCAAGATCGAGACCATCGTACCTGGCGAGCAATCCACACAATTCCCGACCGCACCGTTGGGCTGGGTGGTGCCGGGCGATCCAGGCATCCCGAGCACCCTGGCGCCGACGCGATACGACAACCTCGGTCCGCGCCTTGGGTTGGCATATTCGCCGGGCTTTACCGACGGCATTCTGGGCAAGATCTTTGGCGGACCTGGAAAAAGCAGCATTCGCGCCGCCTATGGCATCTATTACACATCCATAGAAGACCTGAACCTGTTCTACGAAGTCGGTGACGCTCCATTTGGCCTGTATTGGTCGAGCTCCGTTCCGGTTCTGATGGACGAGCCGTGGGTGGACCGTCAGGACGGAACGTCCATCGGACAGCGTTTCCCGTTCACCTTCCCGATTCCGGGTAGTCCGGCGAATAAGACGCTCAATTACGCGCAATATGAGCCCATTACTTACTCACCGGGATATAACATCCACAACCGGCTGCCCTACGCCGAACATATGAATCTATCCATTCAGCGCGAGCTATCCCGATCGACGGTGCTCACGCTGGCCTACGTGGGGACCCAGGGCCACCGCCTGATTTCGCAATACGACGCTAACCCGGGCAGCCCGGCGCTCTGCAATCAGCTAAATGCCGAAGGCGCTACGATGGCCAGGTGGTTAATGGGACCAGAACCAATCTTCCGGCGCCGGCGTTCGCCGGTTTCAATACCGTCACCGCCAACATCGCTAATTCGAACTATAACGCCGGAGAGATCACAGTGGAGCGCAAGGCGGCTGATGTCACATTCCTGGCGGCTTATACGTTTTCTAAGGCGATCGATGACGCATCGGGGTTTGGCGACCTGGTGAATTTTACCAACTACCGGCTTAGCCGGGCGCTCTCGGCGTTCGATGTTACACACAATTTCGTCGTCAGCTATACCTGGGACATCCCGTTCGCCCGCGCCTTCGCCAGTCTGCCGAGGCGCCTGACGCAAGGGTGGAGCGTCAGCGGAATCACTCGTTTGTCAACCGGCTTTCCCATTAACATCAGCCAAAGCGGGGATGTCTCTCTTTATGGCACGCAGGGCGTCGATGTGCCGGATCTGGTCGGCCCGGTCACCATTCAAAATGCCCGGAACCCCGGCCCGAACGGTCCGAACACCTATTTCCTCCCGGACGCTTTCGTTTCCGGCCCGGCGGGCGCGTTTGGCGACGCCAACCGCAGGTTCTTTCACGGCCCGGGAATCGTGAACACCGATTTGGGTGCGACCAAGAGGATTGCCGTTACCGAATCTATGGCTTTCGAGATTCGGGGCGAGTTCTTCAACATCTTTAACCACACCCAATTCACCAATCCGGACGGTAACTTCACCAGCAGCCTGTTCGGTGTGGTCACCAGCGCACGCGATCCCCGCATCGGGCAGGTTAGCGGGAAGTTCGTCTGGTAGTGTGGACGGCACTCACTCTCCTGCTTTTCCTGGCTGGACCGGGCAATTCGTCCAGCCAGGTGGAGCAGTATCGAAGAGTCGCTCTCGACTGTAGCCGCCAAAAGGATTGGGGTCGCGCCATTGAGAATTACAGAAAAGCATTGGCGCTGGAACCGGGTGACGCGGAGACTCACTACAACCTGGCGTTTGCGCTGAAATATAAGGGCGACGCGCGCGAGGCAACCAAGGAATTCGAGTCGGCCCTCGGGCTCAAGCCAAAGTGGGCGGCGGCGCATCTGGGGTTGGGCGCGGCCCTGATCGATTTGGGCGACCGGGCGGCTGCCCGTAAAGAGATCGAGGCTGCACTGGCGCTCGATCCGGCCAACGCCGCCGCGCATGGCTACCTGGCGCGTATTCAGTTGGAGCAGAACAATCCTTCGGCGGCCGCGGACGAGTTGCGGCGGGCGATCGCTTTACGGCCTTCAGCCGAATTGCACTTCGAGCTGGGGCTGGCCGAGGGCCAGCTTGGCGATCTCTCCGCCGCCGCCGCGGAGTTTCGCCGCGCCATTCAGATGAACCCCAGGTTCGCGTCCGCATACGACCGCTTGGGCGTTGCGCTTCGCCGCCAGGACAATCGCGCGGGCGCGCTAGCCGCTTTTCGCAAGGCCGTGGAAGCCGATCCCAAAGACGCCGAAGCGCGGTATGACCTCGGGATGGAGTTGAAAGGCGCCAACGACCTCGCCGGCGCTATCGCCGCCTTTCGCCAGGCGCTCGAAATCAAGCCCGATTTCGAGAAGGCGCGCTATAGCCTCGGGATCGCGCTGCGCGAACGCGGTGACTCGGGCGCCGCCCAGAAGGAGCTGAGCGAGGTGCGGGCGCTGCATGATTTCCGCACGCGCCTGGCGGAATCGAAGAGCCGGATCCTGCTGGGCGTCGAAGCGCTGAAGCAAGAGAAGCTCGAGGAGGCCCTCGCGTCGTTCCAGAAATCCGTGGATGTGAGTCCGGAGATGCCGGTCGGATATTACTATCTCGGCGTCACCTGGAGCCGCAAGGGAGATGCGGCGCGTTCGCTCGCGGCCTTTCAGAAGGCGTTAGAAATAAAGCCGGACTATGCGCAGGCGCACGCAGGCCTTGGGCTGCTCTATTGGCGCACGAACGACCGCGAACGCGCGCTCGATGAGTTTCGGCAAGCGGTGATGTGCGACCCGGACCTGGCCGAAGCCCGCTATAATTTCGGTCTTGCGCTGGCGCAATTGGGGCGCATCGAGGAAGCCCAGCGTGAGCTCACCGAGGCCCTCAGTCTCGATCCCGGATACACCGACGCGCGCATCCAATTGGGATTGCTTCTTAGCCAGAGAACCGATACCGCCGGCGCCGCGAATGTCTTTCGGGAAGTTCTGCGCCGCAGTCCGGGTCTTGCGGAAGCTCACAACAATCTGGGATTGGTGCTGATGCAATCGGGTGATGCCGGCGCGCAGGCGGAGTTTCGAGAGGCCGTGCGGCTCAAACCCCTCTATGCCGAAGCGCACTACAATCTTGGGTTGGAGCTGCATCGGGAAGGTAAGGAAGACGAAGCGCGCGCAGAGCTGGAGAAGGCTTATGAAATCGCGCCGGAGTTGAGGAACGCCTCCACGAAGCGGTAGAGAGTTATGATGCAGGTGCCCTATGAAACCCCATACACTGTTTGACCGCCGCTATCTTCTGAAGCTGGCCGGCGCCGCGCCGCTGCTGGGCTACATCGCCGCGCAGGATCTAGCCGAAAAAGCGTTTGGCGCCGTGAGCAAAACCGCCAAGGACGATGTCTATGCGCGCATCGGCGTGAGGCCGTTCATCAACGGCCGCGGCACCTGGACGTATCTGAGCGGCTCGCTGGAACTGCCCGAGGTGCGCGCCGCCAAGCAAGCCGCCGCCGAACGCTTCGTCGACATTTTCGAACTGCAGCACGCGGTTAGCCGCCGGCTCGCGGAGCTTTCAGGCGCGCAGGCAGGCATGGTGACTTCCGGCGCGGCCGGCGCCATGGCTTCAGCGACCGCGGCATGCATGGCAGGCAGCGATCCCGCCAAGATCTGGCAACTCCCCGACACGTCCGGCCTCAAGCATGAAGTCGTCATGCACGACGGGCGTAGCGCCTTTGATAGCGCCATTCGCCTCGCTGGAGGAAAACTGGTTCTGGCGCGCGGAGTAGACGAGGTTCGCGCCGCGATCGACGAAAAAACGGCGATGATCTACACCACTTCGCTCGGCAGCACTCTGGAGAAGTTGATCGCCATCGCCAAAGAGGCGAAGACGCCGCTCCTGCTGGATGATGCCGCGGGCATCCCGCCGCTCGACAATCTGAAGCTGTATGCCAAGATGGGCGTCGATCTTTACTGTTTCAGCGGAGGCAAGGGCCTTTGCGGGCCGCAATGCTCGGGCTTGCTGCTGGGACGGCAAGACCTGATCGAAGCCGCCATGCTCAACACCAGCCCGTGGGAGGGGGCCGTTTGCCGCGCCATGAAGGTCGGCAAGGAGGAGATCATGGGGTGCCTGGCGGCGGTCGAAGCCTGGGGCAAGATAGACCTCAACACACTGAACCGCCAGTGGAATGAGCGGGCCGTGCGCATTCAGAAGCTCGTGGATACCGTTCCGGGCGTCCAGACCAAGATCCAGATTCCCGAAGAAGGCAATCGTTATCCGACCCTCTTGGTGAACTGGGATGAAGACGCCTGGGGATTCACAGTTGCGGATTGCGATAAGAAGCTCCGCGCAGGAGACCCCCGCATCGAGGTCCTGACCTCCAGCAACCCCAGCCTCGTGCCGGCGGTCCGCGAAGGTTATGAGAACCCGAAAGCCGCCAAACGCCGCGACCGGATCGAGATCGTTTCCATGACACTGCAGCCGGGAGAGGATCTCATCGTCGGGAAGCGCCTGCGAGAGATTTTGAGCGCCGCGCGCAAGTCCTAACGCTTCTGCGCGGCCCTCACCGCGATCAGCGAAATCTGTTCCAGTGCGGGATATTCGCCTTCTTCATCCACCTTCCGCTCCACCGGTGCAATCTGTTGGATGGTGGTCCTGGCCGGATATGGCGCCTTAAGATATTGGGCGTAAATCTTGTTCATGGCTTGAAAATCCGAGATATCGTCCAGATAGACATTGGTGGCCACCACATCGCCAAAGTCCATGTCCGCCTCTTCCAGGTTGTCGAGCAGGTTGCGCATCGACTGCCGTACCTGGTGCTCGATGGAGACCGCATAGATACCCGCGTTGGGACCCGGAATGAAAGCATCCTTCGCCGAGCAGTACAGCGTGTCTCCGGCAAAGACGCACGGGCTGGCGGTGGCGCTGGGCCGCATGTTTCTCGGCCGCACCGCGCGCCGCTGGCTGAGATCCCTAACGGCAACTCCGGTGTACTCGATCTGGGCGCCTTCAGGCAGGCTGGAGACTTCGATGGTAGCCCGCGCCGGAGTATTCCCGAACTCGAAGCGGCTGGCGTACAGCTTGTTCATAACCCGCATGGGGATCTGCTTCGTCAGGTACGGATTGACGAAAACCATGTGGCTCAAATCGAGACCGGCAGCTTCCGCCACGGCCTTGACGCCATTGAGCGCAGCATCGACCTGCGCGGCCGGATCTGGCGGAACAGCTCCGGTGTGAAGGTCGCGGCCGCGCATCGCGGAAACAAAGAGCCGGTCATGTGTCAGGATGCCTGGTGACACCGGCTCGTGCGGGTCATAGCCCGGCACCAAGACCGGCTTTTTATTGGCCAGATCCCGAACAGCAGCGGCATTGATCTCGACGGGCGTTCCAGGCAACCTGGCGACTCCGAGAGTCGCCCGTGCAGGTGGCGCCTTCGGGAAGTATCGGGCGTAGATGCCGTTCATTTCCTCGAACTTTTGTATGTCGTCCAAGTAGACCTGCGTGTAGACAATGTGATCCATGGTCAAACCGCCGGCTTCCACCACAGCTCTCACGTTTTCGAGCGTTTGCCGCACCTGCTCCGCAAACGTATCCGGCATCGACCCGTCGGGCCTGTGCGCGCCCTGGCCGGAGACGTAGACGTAATCTCCAACGGCGACCCCCGGAGAATAGGGGCCCACCGGCGCGGGACCAGATGCCGGCACGATGGCATTCAGCTCCGCACCGAAAGACGACGGCGCGACCATCACTGGAAGCAGCAGGAGTATCAGTCTCATATCATAAGGAAATCGTCAGACCGACCACGCGGTTCGTGTAGCACATGGCTTTTGCACCCGAGCTTCCTATTGTCGCAGAAGCGTTGCGGAACTCCTTTCAAAGGAACCTTCTTGTCAGGGAACGTCCTTCGCGGGCGTGACCTTACAAAATATCACGCCCTCGTTCAATTTGCAGGACCTTTGCAGCTTGACCCAGAATTGAGGGTTTTTCTCAACTGGCCGGGGGGATTTTGCGCAGCCGCTCCCGCGTTCTGTGGTTCAAGTGCCATCATTAGGAGTCATTAGCCTCTGGTAGGCAAGCTGCTACTAGCCCAGCGGCAAGCTTACCAAACCAATATGTCTCGCGCTAATTTGTCGCTCAGTGTGCTGTTGTGCCTGGCCAACGTTGCGGCAACGGAGATTTGCAGACCAGGAAATCGACAGAATAGTTTACGAATCGTGCAGATTGGATAAAGACGAGACAGGGGCAGTGGAGAGCGCCCTTGTCGTGCCCCAAAAGGAGAAGGCTGCTGGAGTCAAGTAGCCGGACGGTAAAAGCCAAAGAGCAGACCGAGAAAGGCACAACGAGCAAAAGGGTAGTTGGCCAATCTTGTATTGCGGATTGATATTGGGCTTTGCCGGGTTTGGGTGCGCCGTCTAGGGCAACACCAAAAAGGAAGAGCCGGAGTCCTGGTTGCGAACTCCGGCTCGTAAGGGAAGACCTTCAAAGCGGTGGCTGCCGGATCTGGCCCTTCCCCGGTCCGTGAATCATCAACTGTGAGAGCTTGGATTTTCCACGCGCAAGTTATTGGTAACCATGCCGAAGCTCAGTCCAGCGCCGTTGGCGCGGATACCGGCCACGTTCTTCTCCATGTCCGTGCTGACTACGCCTTCCAAGGTCACGTGCCCGTTATCCACGATGATGTGGATCGGTGGGACTACCTGCAAGCCATAGCGCGATAGCACCGGATCGCGAAAGATGGCGCGGGCCACCTGCATACGGAGCCGGTCGTCCATTGGGGACAGCGGCAGAACCTTGAGATCGTTGGCCAGGCTGGTGACGCCCGGCACGTGCTGGGCGATACGCCCGAGCTCGGCCTTCTTGTAAGGCTGGCTGACTTCGCCGAGCAACTCCACCGCGCCTTCGTTCACCTGGAAATTGATATTGTCAAAGATGCTGTAGCGCGGGTACATGCGGATTTCGTGGAGCAGCTTCTTGGCGATGTCGGCGTCCGAATAGCTGGCGCCGTTATTCGTGGCGGCTCCGGCAATCCCCAGCCCTGCCAGAACAGCCGCAATCATGAGCTTGTTGAGGATCGTGTAACTCATTTCTTATCCCTCCTACTTAGATCTACGTGCCGGCGGGGCTACAGGTGTTAGAAGAAATGTTAAGAGTTAGTAAAGGTTAACTTAGCGGAGTGAAGGCAACTTGCGTAGTCTTATCCTTCGCGTAACACAGCGGGTCTAGCAGGCATTCCGCACAGCGCGGCTTGCGGGCCTGGCAGCGTGCCCGGCCGTGGTGGATGATCTGGTGCGAAAAGAGGATCCAGCGGTCCTTTGGGATGATCTTGATCAAGTCCTGCTCGATCTTAACCGGATCGGTTTGTTTGGTCAAATCGAGGCGGCGGGAAACGCGCTGCACGTGCGTATCGACCACCACACCCGAAGCGATCCCGTAGGCCGTGCCCAGGACCACGTTTGCGGTCTTGCGGGCAGCGCCGGGAATGGTCAGCATCTCTTCCATAGTCCGTGGAACCTGGCCGCCGAATTCCCGCACTACTTTCTTGGCGGCGCCCACGATGGACTTTGCTTTGTTGTTGAAGAAGCCTGTGCTGCGGATATCGTTTGCGAGCACTTCCGGGCGCACCGAGGCGAAATCGTCGGGTGTGGGATACTTGGCGAACAAACCCGGCGTCACCTCGTTGACGCGCTTGTCCGTACACTGCGCGGAGAGGATGGTGGCCACCAGCAATTCCCACGGATTGTGGTGGTGCAGCGCACAGATGGCGTTCGGATACATCTCATCCAGCCCGCGCAGGATCTGGTCCACGCGTGCGCGGCGCTCGGCGGCGGTCTTAGGGCGCTTGACTTGGGAGGGCACGAGCTACGTTAAGCTGGTAGCATAACATGTCCTTCCGTGGAACCGTTCTCACACTGGGCCTTTTGATGTGTTTGGTTCCGGCTTTGCCGGCGGCCGCGCCTGTGATTTTTCGCGGGGTGCGCCTGTTCGACGGCAGCCGCGTGATTCCCAATGCAGAC
>JBEKUO010000379.1:0-7164 GCA_049514955.1 Bryobacteraceae bacterium
ACCGGGTGCGCGGGAAGCTCGGGCGCGGCCGCTCCCTTGGACCAACCGCCGAACGCCGCTTCTACCGCGCCGCGCAGATCGCCCTCCAGCTTACCCGCGATATACAGATGCGTGCGCGCCGCATCGAAGTTCTTCCGGTAAAACGTCTGCACGTCCTCGACGCTGTATCTTTCGAGATCGCTCTCTGCAGGAAACGTCCTGCCGTATGGATGATCTGGAAACAGGGTTTTGAGGAACCTCTCCTGCGCCAGCGACCCAGGCTCCGTTCTGTCGATGGCCAGTTGCCGGACCAGATCCGCCTTCAATCTGGGCAGCTCCGATGCGGGCAGCGACGGACCGGTCAGCACGTCCGCCAGCAGCGCCACGAATTTCGGCCCAAAATCGGAAAGAACCACGCCGCCCGCGGAGGTGAAGTCCGAACCCGATTCGATTTCGACCTGGCCGCCCATTTCCGCGGCCTCCCGTGCGACTTGTTCGCCGGACCGCGTGCGTGTGCCTTCCTTCATGAGCGCCGCATTGAGCTTCGACAACCAGACCTGTGCCGCGGATTCGTCTATGGCGCCCGCGCTCACAAAGGCGCGCACGGCGACTTTCGGCACGATCCCATAAGGGACAATCGTCGCCTGCATGCCGTTCGGCAGGCTGAAATCCGTAGCGGCAGGAAGCTGAAAAGGTTTCGGCGGCGGTCCTTGCGGTGGTGTTTCCTTGGGGGCGGCGAACATCTCGCTGGACATGGCGGAAAGCATAAACACGCTCCAAAGCAGTCTCATTTGGGTTGCTCCTTGTGCGTCTCTGCGGGCGAGGCCGCGCCGGGTTCGATCAGCAGCACAGTACGGTTAGTTTTGCGCAGATGCTCACGCGCGGTGCGCTCGACCACTTGCGGTGTCACTTTGCGGAATTCCGCTTCGAGGGAATTGATGCGGGAGGGGTCGTCGTCGAACAGCGCGTAACAGGCCATAAGGTTGGCGCGACCGAAACCTCCGAAGTCCGCTATGGAATCGTAGAGAAAGGAGCGCATCTTGGTAATGCTACGGTCCAACAGGCTCTGGTCGACCGGTTTGGACTGCAGCCCGTCCACCACGGTATCGACCGCCGCCAGGATCTGCTCCGGTTTGACGCTCGCGTCGTGGAACAGAGACGCGGTCCACAGCATGGGACCGTCGTAATCGAACATATTGCCCAACTCGCTGTTGATGCCGCCGGAAACGTCACCAGTGAATCCGCGCTTCTTGACCAGCTCCCGATAGAGAAGGCTGTCGTCGCCTTGCAGGAGTATCTGATCGAGCAGCCCCATAGCGAAGTATTCCGGAGAATTGCGCGGTGGCATGTGATAGGCGAAGGCCAGGGCCGGGCGGTTCGCCAAAGGGTCCTTCCGCGTCGCGGTCTTCTCCTTTTCCTGCCGCGGCTCGGTGAGGTCGGGCGCCGGCGGCAGGCTGGCGGCCGCGATCCCGCCGAAATATTTCGCGATCATCGCCTTAGCCTGCTCGGGCTCGAAGTCGCCCACCACCGCGAGTGCGGCGTTGTTGGGAGCGTAGTAGGTCTTGAAGAACGCCTGCACCTCGTCGAGCTTGGCGGCTTCGATATCCTTCAGGTCGCCGTAAAAGTTATGCGAGTTGTACCAGTTAGTATTGGCGTATTGGGGCATCCACAGCCACGGGAAACCGCCATACGGCTGGTTCAGCACGTTCACCTTCACCTCATTGCCGACGACGCCTTGCTGGTTCTTGAGGTTCTCGTCGGTGATGGCGAGGCCCTTCATGCGGTCGGCCTCCGCCCACAGCGCGGTCTCCAGCTTATTCGCCGGCAGCAGTTCGAAATAGTTGGTGAAATCGAACCGGGTGGAGCCGTTCAGAATGCCGCCGTTCTGCTGCACCAGGCGGACGAATTCCATCTTTCCCAGGTTTTGGGAGCCTTGAAACATCATGTGCTCGAACAAGTGCGCGAAGCCCGTGCGATCTTTGGGCTCCACGCGGAACCCTATGCGGTAGTAGACGGCGGTGACCACGGTGGGCGCGGTCGAATCCGGCGAAAGGATGACGCGCAATCCGTTGGGGAGCTTGTAATAGATAATCGGCACGGTGAAGCCTCCAGACTCGTTTGCCGGGAGCGGCGGGAGCGCTGCAAGAGCGATCAGCGCGGACGCGAGAATAGCGGGTACACGGCTCATGATGTTTATGACGCCTCTCTTTGGCCAACGGTAGCACGTGGCGCAAGCTTCAGCTTGCCGCGGCGAACTTCAGTTCGCCGGCTGCCGCACTCCCGCGGGGCAGATCGCCGTGTCGCCGCGTCGCCCGCTCGCCCCCTCGAAACATCGACGCCTTTTGTCGATGTTGGCGAGCTGTGCTCGCCTACCCGCCACCAACGAATTGCACAATCTCCAGCCTAGCGCCGTCCTGAAGCAGCGTGGCGGTCCAATCCTTCGGCTTGACGATCCGTCCATCCAGTTCCACCGCCACGCGCGCCGGATCGAGCCCGAGCACCTCCAGCAGTTGCTGAATCGTCTGCCCGCCGGGCACGCTGCGGCTCTCGCCGTTGATCCAGATCCCGATTTGCGCGCTGGTTGACACTCTTCTTTGGCAACCATTATAGTCAAATTTAAGCGCCATGCCCCAAACGTACGCAGAGACCTATTGGCCCGTGCTCCTCCAGGTGCTGATCGCCATGGCGGTGGCCGCCGGCATGATCGGCATCTCCTATATTTTGGGTCATAAGCTACGGAACCGCGTCAAAGACATGCCCTACGAATGCGGCATCACGCCCACCGGCGACGCGCGGCAACGCTTCAGCGTGAAATTCTACCTGGTGGGAATGTTGTTCATCCTGTTCGATATTGAAGCCATTTTTCTGTATCCGTGGGCGGTGGTGTACCGCGAACTGAAGTTGTTCGCTTTTTTCGAGATGGCGATCTTCATTGTCCTGGTGCTGGCCGGCTTCTTCTACATCTGGAAAAAGGGCGCGCTGGATTGGTCGGGCGCCGACCGGCAGCCCAAGCCGTGATCAAACTACATGCTTCCTGAAAACCTGAAAGAACACGCAACCGCGGCGGCGGTGGAAGCCTTCGACGCGGATGCGGCCGCCTCCGGTAAGCTCGACCGGGGCGAGCTTACGCTCGAAATCGCGCGGCAAAAGATCGTGAGCGTTTGCCGATTTTTGAAAGTTGAGCTGCGGTTTGTGCGGTTGAGCACGATTACGGGCGTCGACTGGTATCCCGAGGAGCCGCGCTTCGAGGTGGTGTATCATCTGCACTCGCTCGACCGCAACGAGCGGCTGCGCGTGAAGTGCCGCATTCCGGGCGACGATCCGGAAATCGATTCGGTGACCGGGGTGTGGCGCGGCGCCAACTGGTTCGAGCGCGAAACATTCGACCTGTTCGGCGTGCGCTTCCGCAACCATCCGGATTTGCGCCGCATCATGCTGCCGGACGAATGGGAAGGGCATCCTTTGCGGAAAGACTACAGCGTAACGGGCTACAGGGTTTGAGACGGGAACCAGCGTGAGCGACACCACCATTCCGGGCGTTGCCGAGATCATTCCCGAAGAGGAATCGACGAGCGTCAAGCCGCGTAGGATGTCGCTCAATATGGGTCCGCAGCATCCGTCCACGCACGGCGTGCTGCGGCTGGAGCTTGAGCTGGATGGCGAGACCATCGTCAAGTGCCAGCCGGACATCGGATATCTGCACACCGGAATCGAGAAGGAATTCGAAGTCAAAACGTACCAGCAGGGCGTGACCCTGACCGACCGAATCGATTACCTGGCGCCATTGTCGAACAATCTTTGCTATTGCCTGGCGGTGGAGAAGTTGCTGGGCCTGGAGATCCCGCCGCTGGCCCAGTGGACGCGCGTGATGCTGACCGAACTGACGCGCCTGAACAGCCACCTGGTATGGCTGGGCACGCACGCCATCGACATCGGCGCGATGAGCGTGTTCCTCTATTGCTTCCGCGAGCGCGAAGACATCCTGCGGATCTTCGAGATGTACTCCGGCCAGCGCATGATGACCAGCTATTTCCGCATCGGCGGGCTGGCGCTGGAGCCGCCCCGTGGCTGGCAGCAGCGCGTGCGGACCTTTATCGACGCCTTCCCCAGCAAGGTCGACGAGTACGAAGAGCTGCTGACCAACAATCGCATCTGGATAGGGCGCACGCGTGGCGTAGGCTGCATCTCGATGGAAGATATGCTGGACCTGGGCGTGACCGGACCAATGCTGCGCGCCGCGGGCCTGAAGTGGGACACCCGCAAGAGCCAGCCGTATACCAGTTACGACAAATTCGACTTCGAGATTCCCACACGCACGGAGGGAGATGTGTACGCGCGCTACCTGGTGCGCGTCGAGGAGATGCGGCAGAGCGCGCGGATCGTGAAGCAGGCGCTCGAAGGCATGCCCTCCGGCCGCTGGGCCGCGGATGCGCCGCACGTGGTTTTGCCCGATCGCGAAAAGATGAAAACGCAGATGGAGGCGCTCATCTATCATTTCAAGATCGTGACAGAGGGCTTCCGCGTGCCCGCCGGCGAAGTGTACCAGGCGATCGAATCGCCGCGCGGCGAAGTAGGCTATTACGTGGTGAGCGACGGCACCACGCATCCCTACCGCGTGCACGTGCGCGGCCCGAGTTTCGGTAACTTGCAAGCCATACCTAGAATGGTGGAAGGCACCCTGATCGCGGACGTGATCGCAGCGATCGGAAGCATGGACTTTGTATTGGGAGACTCGGACAGGTGAACACACGGTGCCGGGTTCCGGGTGCTGGGTGCTGGGTTCTGGGTGCTGGGTTCTGGCAAAGCTCGCTCCCGTTTGGGGATGCGCAAGCCAGCATCCCGGGTCGCGGACGTAGTCGCGTCGACAGGCAACATGGATTTCGTGTTAGGAGATTGCGACTGGTAGCTAACCGGTGTGACGGACCCACGCAACGCACGGCCGGTCGGAAGGTAGATGAGAAATGGCAACAGAAATAAAGGCCTGGCAGATCTCGAATGGTCAACTCTTACCAGTCGAAAGTGTCGACTTTAAGAAAGACCACAAGGAAATCGACCTGGAGTCCTTGATAGCAGACAACCCGGAGCTACTCGGCGAGGACCTGCTGGTAATCGATCGCCAGCGTCACCTTGGGGTGGGCCGCCAACTCGACCTCCTCTGCATTGACGGCTCCGGCAGGCTCGTCGTCGTCGAACTGAAGCGGGCGTCCACCGGGCGCGAAGCGATTGCCCAAGCGCTCGACTACGCCTCGTGGCTCAACTCCGCTGCCTCGGAGCAGATCCATACTTACGCCGGAGAGTACCTCGGTAGGACCACGCCGGGACAGACTCTCGCCAAGGCATTCAGCGACCATTTTGACGCCGACCTACCGGAGCTGACGTGCCAGGATCATCGGATCATTGTTGCCGCCCCGCGCCTCGACCCGACCGCCGAGAGGATAATCACGTACCTTGCGGGCCGATACGGCATCGACATCAACGCAGTGTTTTTCACATATGCGCAGGTGGGGGGCATGGAGGTGCTAATGCGCTCCGTACAGGTCGACGACGAGATCGGCGTACAGCATCTGCACAGGGTTAGAACTACCGAATCCGGTTTGCTCGAGATGGCAGATATCCGAAAGGTGCGTCATCTCGTCGACGTCTGCCGCAACACGTTAAAGGCGATACCCCATTGGGATGAGGGTCCGTCCGCCACGTTGGGGGGCTGCTTTATGTATAGTGTCACCAGTGACCGGCACTGGCGCTCGATGTGTCGCGTCGAGGTATCGGGCGCACAAATGAAGGCCCCCCCTGGAGAACTGGACGTATGGGTACGTACTGACAACCTCTCAAACGAGACTGGCCAGGCCGAAGCGTTGGTGCGCGGTACCCTCGAGAAGAGCCCCAGTTATCGAACGTCTCAACAGAAATACGTAATCCTGCGCCTTACCACGACCGAACAGGCGGTGGCTCTCGTTGGCCAGTTAAGGGACTGGGCGGTGGGTTCCGCCAAGGCGGCGCGTCCCGGCGTGTCGTGAGTCCCACTACTCATGTACGCTGGTTGGCAGTGCGAGGTGATGACTGAGATGACCTTTTCGGTGAAGCTGGAAAAGAGATTCGCGAAGCTGTTGAGCAGCTATCCGCCAGGCCGGCAGCGCTCGGCGGTGATTCCCATGCTGCTCTACGCGCAGGATGAGATCGGCTCGGTCACGCCCGAACTCGTCGAAGAAGTGGCGCGGCGTGTAGGAATTCCGCCTCTGCAGGTGGATGAAGTGGTGGGCTATTACTCCATGCTGCACCGCAAGCCGCTCGGCAAGTACCACGTCCAGATCTGCACGAACATCAGTTGCCTTCTGCGGGGCGGCATGGAACTCTGGGAACACGCCTGCCACAACGTGGGCATCGGCCACAAGGAAGTGACTGCCGACGGGCAAATATCGCTCGAAGAGGTGGAATGCATTGGGGCGTGCTCGTGGGCGCCGGCGGTCCAGGTGAATTACGATTTCCATCACAACGTGACTCCCGAGAAACTCGACCAGTTGCTCGACAGCCTGAGGAAGATCCAGTAAGCCGATGCTCTACAACGAACCGCATCCGCTCGAAACCAAAGTCTTGACGCGCCGCTTCGGTCTGCCAGACTCGGCGTCGCTGGATACCTATCTCGCGACCGACGGCTATAAGGCCTTCGAAAAAGCGGCCGGCATGAAGCCCGAACAGATCATCGAAGAAGTCAAGATCTCCAACCTGCGCGGGCGCGGCGGCGCGGGCTTCCCCGCCGGCATGAAGTGGAGTTTCGTGCCACGTACATCGCCCAAGCCGAAGTACATCGTGGTCAACGCCGACGAGAGCGAGCCGGGCACCTGCAAGGACCGGGTGCTGATGGAGAACGATCCGCACCAGTTGATCGAAGGCGCGCTGATTGCCGGCTTGGCGGTGGATTCGCACGCGGGCTACATCTACATTCGCGGCGAGTATC
Source organism: Bryobacteraceae bacterium (assembly GCA_049514955.1). Lineage (GTDB taxonomy): Bacteria > Acidobacteriota > Terriglobia > Bryobacterales > Bryobacteraceae > Bog-159. The sequence continues at coordinate 6,935 of JBEKUO010000379.1, forward strand.
GCTACCTGATCGAGATCGTAGATAAGGCCATCGCGGAGGCCTACGCGCACGGCTACCTGGGCAAGAACATCCGCGGCACGGGCTTCGATTTCGATCTGTACACGCACACCGGCGCGGGCGCCTACGAGTGCGGCGAAGAATCCGCGCTGCTGGAATCGCTGGAGGGCAAGCGCGGCATTCCGCGCATACGGCCGCCGTTTCCCGCGGTCGTGGGGGCCTTCCAGTGCCCA